>NHEN01000087.1 GCA_002172625.1 Verrucomicrobiaceae bacterium TMED86
GAACTCCTCGCCAGCGACCTTCTCCCCTATACCGCGCTCATGCCCGAGTTGGATGCTATTATGGCCTGCCACCTGAACTTCCCAAAAATCGATGCCGAGTATCCGGCATCCCTCTCCCACAAAATCCTGACCCGCCTGCTCCGTGACCAACTCGGATACGAGGGACTGATCCTAACCGACGACCTCGACATGGGAGCGATCGTCAACCACTACGGCCGAGGACCCGACATCCGTCTCTCCCTCGAAGCCGGGGCCGACATCGCCCTCGTCTGCCACAACTTCGCCAAGCTCCGCGACGTTCTTCCACAACTCGACGGCATCGATAACTGGGATACCCAGAAGCGGATCGAGAAAGTTTCCAAGCGACTCAAACACCCACCCAAGTTTACTCAAGAAAGGTGGGACGCCGTGAACGAAAAACTCACCGACCTTACCCGCGAAGTCATCGGCCAGGACCGCTTCGACCCCGAACGCCCTACGCAAAGCCCGGTCGAAGATTACTAAGATCTAACGCCGTCTTTTTTTTCCACTCTTATTTGCGGGTGGCGATTTCTTCTTGGCCCCGAACTTGTCCTTCTTGAATTTCCCCGCTGACTTCTTTGCGGCGGTTTTTCTGGCACTCTTCTTTTTGCCAGCGGTTTTTTTACTGGTGAACTTTCGAGCCCCTTTCTTCTTCGGGCTCTTCCCACCGATTACTTGGGTGATCTGGAAGTTGACCCGCTTGTTGATCTGATCGACCTCCTCAACAACAATCTTGATTCGCTGGCCCGCCTGGAGCACCTCTCCTCGACGGCTGGCGAAGCGGTCTGAGTTGGGTTCGAAGAACCAATGTCCTGCCGGGAAGCCTTCGCGCTTCACGAGACCGCGTTGGAGAATATCGGTGCACTCCATGAAGAGACCCATGGCACGCACTTCGGTAATGATCCCTTCGAATTCCGGCGGCGGTTCCTCCCTGGAAGACAACTCAAGCCACTCAAGCATTTTCATTCGGCGGCTTTCGCTCTCGGCATCGGAACTGGTTCGCTCGGTATTCGAAATGTGTTCGGCAATTTCGATACAGCGCTTCTCGTTGGGCGTCCAATCAATCTTGGCCGGGCGATTCTGCAAGAGAGGTTGCAAGGCACGATGCATCACGAGGTCGGCGTAACGACGAATCGGACTGGTGAAGTGAGCGTAGTCGGACTTGGCCAACCCATAGTGACCGTCGGGCGTCGAGAGATAACAGGCACGTTTGAGGCTCTTGAGAAGACCGACCTTAATCGCGGGCTCTTCCAGCGAGCCTTTGGCATCGTTAATCAGCTTCTGAATGTGCTTTCGATTGGTGAGATTCCCCGGCTTGTAGCCATGCGACCGCGCCATCTCAGCAAACTCGTTGAGCTTATCGGGATCGGGATCTTCATGAACTCGATAGATCGTGGCCTTCCCGGAATTTTTGACTTTCCGGGCGACCGCTTCATTAGCGGCCAACATGAATTCCTCGATAAGCTGATGACTCTCGTTGTATTCCTCCCGCTTGTATCCGGTGGGAACGCCTTGCTCATTGAGAACGATACTGACCTCAGGCATATCGAGATCGAGACCGCCGTTATCGAAGCGCCCTTTACGAAGGACACTTGCCAATTCCCAGGCCTCGCGAATGAGATCGCCCAAATCACCTCCAGTTCCGGGACGCTCGAGGATTTCCTGCGCTTCTTCGTAGGCATATTTTCGCGGAGTGCGAATCACAGCATCGTGAAAACTCGACGAGACCATGCGGCCATTCTTATCGAAATTCATGAGCGCGCATTTCGTGAGACGATCCTCCTGCGGCACGAGCGAGCAAAGCCCGTTGGAGAGTTCTTCCGGAAGCATCGGGATGACTCGGTCGACGAGATAGGTGGAATTTCCCCGCGCCTGTGCTTCAACATCGAGAATACTACCGGGCTTCACGTAATGTGAAACGTCAGCAATATGGACCGCCAACTGCCATCCTTTGTCGGTCTTACCAACCCAGACGGCATCATCAAAATCCTTCGCAGTCACAGGATCAATCGTGATGACCGGACGCTTGCGCCAATCGTCACGTCGATCGATTTCGCTCTGCGGAACGCGGTCGGGAATCTTCTGCGCGGCCTTCACCACTTCGGGCGGAAAGCTTTGATTAATGCCATGTTGTTGAATGATCTCGACAACATCGACTCCCGGATCGCCGGGCCAACCGAGAATAGCGACGACCTTTCCTTTAGGTAAATCATTGGCGTGTTTCCATTCCGTGATTTCAACAGAAACAATCTGACCCGACTTGGCATCGGGCGGACTTTCCACGCTGATGCTCGACGGAAGTCGTTCATCCTTGGTCTTCACCGAGGAGAGTTTCCCTTTCTTGATCAAGGTCCCTGTCACGCGACCGGAGCGACGTTCGACAACTTCGATGACCCTCGCTCTAAATTCATCCAACTCTCTCTGCTTCCCTTCGTTCGGAACCAGCTTGGCCATGACAATGTCGCCATCAAGGGAGGTGTCCAATCCCCGAGACGAGACATAGTAACGATCGGGATCCTTGAGATCAATTCCGCTGGCAATGTTCCCTTCATCGGTCTGGCTGACCATGAACCAACCATGCCCCGAGGGAGTGAGCCTAATTTTCCCAATGAGCCCTTCGCGGGTTTTTTCCTGCGTACTCAGACTATATCGGCTTTTCTTTCCAATCGAAATCTCCCCGGCGTCCTGCATCCCTTTGATTACCCCACGAAGCTTGCTGCGTAAATTCCCGGGCACCTCCAGGGCACGCGCGATTTCGCTCTTATTCAACGGTCGTCCTCCCTCCTGTCCCAAAAGCTCTCTAATCCTCTTCTTCAATTCCGCCTTACTGGCCATGGCCGAGCCTCTCATGTTTTCCGCCAGTCACAACCATCGATCAAGAATCACTGGAATTAATCCCAACTCAGCTGAGAGTGTAGTTATAATGTAAACCTTACCCTGAAACTTGTGACTACGACAATCCCCAACGGACCAGATCTACTAACTCGGCAAGGACGGTGAGGCCGGCTTGAAGAAAAATCACGACAAAGTCTACATCGACTAATAAAACGAGCCAAAAAAGCGCTGGATTATCTGCCCAGTCGGCTTAATCTGTATGGACATTGTAGCTTCGGACTATCCTATGGTTGCATTGACTACCGGAAACCGCTTAGTCTGCGCTTCTACTGCAAAACCACACAAAAAATAATCCATGACTTACACCAAACCGACTTTTTCCCGCCGCTGCGGCTTCACCCTTGTTGAGCTTCTCGTCGTGATTTCCATCATCGCCGTTCTTGCTTCCCTGGGATTCGCCGGCTTCAACATGGCGATTCAAAAGGCCAAAAAGACCTCCGCGAAAGCCGCCATCAGCAGTTTGGTCCAAGCTTGTAACGACTATTACGAAGATGAATCCCAACTGCCCCTCAATGAAGGAGCGACCGCTGACCAAGAACGTCTCTCCGACAACGAATTGATGTCGATTCTGGTCGGACTTGAATCTGCCCGAGAAGAAAACCCGACCGGAACCTCTTACTTCAAATACAAGAAGGCCTCCGGAAAAGGACAGACCAAATACGACGGGCTTGATCGCAACAAAAGCCGTGCACAGCTCTATGGTCCCTGGAAGAACAGACAAGAAAACGACCGCTTCTACCGTCTCATGATGGATTATGACTTCGATGAGGAAATCGACGAACCGTCTAACATGGGTAATGAAACCCAGTTCGGTCAGCGTGTTCTTGTCTACCATCTGGGTAAAGATGGCGAGGCCGGTCCCGGAAAAAACCAAGACAACGTCTACAGCTACAAGGAACGCTAATCGCTCTTCGAGCTAAACTTTCAAAAGCCGGTTTCTCCTCATGGAGTCCGGCTTTTTACATGCAGGGAACTAGAATTCCGTCCCGCATCCCGTGGATCTTTTTCTTGTCGGCAGGCACGATGGTCGCAAGACAACCACCCAACTTGGTTTTCCCTTGCCCATCAACGAAGTAATACGGACACAGGCGGGCCCTCCCAACCATGATCCGTTTTTCTCCGGTTTCCGAATCAAAGTATGGATGTTCTACTAACTTTGTTTCCTGGAATTCCTGAACCACCCAAGGTTGGGTTGAGAATTCCTCTTGGGCATGAGCGATTGCTGACTGCCATTCCGACGATGCCACATCATGTCCGATGATCACACCACGGGATCCCCAGGCCAGTTCGCTAAAGCCACTGACCTTGAGCACGAGACGACGGTCTTTCTGGCTGAAGTCCCCTACTTCATCCCACGACGCCACCTCAAGCCTCGGCAAGGCCGCGTGAGGAGGGATTTCCGAAGGATCGACGACCCAACCGAATGGGAGTAATTCCTGAAGGCGTTGGAGATGGCTTCCTCTCAGTTCCTTACTCCATACTTTTCGCAAAGCTGGCGTCCAGAAAAGAGCCAGCCAAAGCTTCTCTTCAAAGTGAGGCTTGAAAGGCGGAGTCACCCTTCCTCGCGCCGCGAGATCTTTCGCCCCGGGAATGGCAGGCAAATCAAACAATTCGAAAAAGCGATACACTTCCCGATCTCCCCCCGCCCACTTTTCGGCCTGACTCACCGAGAAACCTCCGCCCAAGGCCTCCACCAACCATTCCATTTCGGGAAGATAGTCACCCGATTCCTCGGAGACGAGAATCTCCGCGCCCTCGGGAAACAATGAAGCAAATCCCTCCAGCATCCCCTTTTCCCCGCCGAAAATCTCAAATCCTCCCCGGGCATACATTTTGCTCAGCCAAGCCAGCGTCCCCATTCCACCGGGAACGCCATCAAGCTCGGACGCCGTGAATCCATCCTCTGTCAGCAAAAGATCCGGGCGAATGACCCGTGGGGTCTCTCCGGCCTGTCCCGGATCCCGCTGATGAGCTACCAGCCAGTCCGGCTTTCCGGCATCCAGAAGCCCCGAAATCCACTTGGGCAATAAACCCCTGGCGCTTTGGCGATATATCTCGTCCCCCGCTTGCTGAAAGCGATGGAGCGGATGTCCCAGACCATTGAGAATCTTGCGCTGCCTTTTTGAGAGCTCAAACGGCCTCGGCGACCACAACCATTGTCGGTCGGCAAAGAATCCCTTGTCGGGAGCAGCTTCCTTCAGCGCATCCAGTGTTAAGTCCGCCACGTCGGCGCAAATCTAGCAATGACACCCCAGACATCAACCCTTGGCTTGAAAGTTTCACCTCAGGAAATCGTAGATCGATGATCTTTGCCATTGTCCTTGGCCAGATCCCCAGTATTCACAACTCCGTCACATGTTTTTCCTCAAGAAGATGTTCCAGCTCCGGGACCAAGTGAACCCGGATGCCGAAAAGCCCTTCCTCGACCATCTCGAGGATCTGCGAATCATGATCACACGGATCACGCTGACCCTCCTGGTCACGACCATCGCCTGCTTCCTTTTTAAGGACACCCTGATGAATGTCATCCGGAAGCCCATTGATGAAGTCTGGGTAACCAAACAGGAGTCACTCCTCCCGGAGGAGCTTGATCTTAATTTGGAGAAGTGGGAGAAAGCCCTCGCCTACGCCTCCGTGTCGCCACAGCTGGGTTCTTACGACAACAAGATCCAAGAAGATTGGTGGTCAACCATCGATGACCCCAAACAGCGCACCTTGACCGAAGCCACAGTGCTCTATCGGGCAGCCAAAGAACTCCCTGAAAAAAAGCGCAAAGGTTTCCTAGAATCCCTGCCCGACAACAGAGCTGATGCCCGAGCCTCCGCACTCCTTCTTCTCGAGACCAATCCCTCCGCCAACCTAAATGATAAAGGGAACCTCCGTCTGATGAGTTCCTTTAAGCCGACGGAAACATTCATGCTCACGATGAAGCTGGCCTTCTTTGCCGGCATCGTCATCGCTTTCCCCTTCATTCTCTACTTCATCCTTCAGTTTGTCCTGCCCGGGCTGAAAGCTGAGGAGCGCAAAGCTCTCTGGCCGGCCCTTGCCATCGGCTTCGGACTCTTTCTTTCCGGCGTTCTCTTTGCCTACTTCTACGTGCTTCCGAATGTCCTCACCTTCTTTTACGACTGGGGAAAGGAAATCGGAGTCTCCAATGATTGGCGTATCGGTTACTATATTTCCTTTGCCACCACCTTTGTCCTGATCTTCGGACTGGCCTTTGAACTCCCCGTCGTCGTAATGACCATGGTCAAACTTGGGATTCTCAGTCACAGCACGATGCGGGAAACCCGCTCTTACGCCATTCTCGCCATCTTTGTCATTGCGGCTCTTATCACCCCGACTCCCGACATTATGACTCTCTCATTGTTGGCGGTGCCAATGTGTCTTCTCTACGAGATCTGTATTTGGCTGTCCTACTTCCACGAAAAGAAAGTTCGTCGCGAAGAAGAAGAGGAAGAGAAAGAACGCATGGAGCGACTCCTTTCCAAGCCAGGTGAAGCCTCCCTGAGCGAAGAAGACGAAGGAGGAGATCACAGCGATCACGAAGATTACGATCATCCTGATCACGATGACTACCATCATGACGACTACCATCATCATGAGGATCACGAGTATGATCACGATTCAGAGGACGACTACGACCATCACGACGATGAGGATTATCTCAATTACCCCGGAGAACACCAGAATCCGGATGAGGACCCTGATCACGATCCCCACCTTCCTGACGAGGATATTCCGGATGAGGAAAAAGATCGGGACTGATGCTGGCCATCTTCTTCAAACCCTCATAGAAAACTGTCATGCAATCAATGACTGGCTTCGGCCGAGCGGAATACGCCACGGAAAATCTCATTGCCAGGATTGAGATCGCATCTGTCAACCGGAAGCAGGCCGACATCGTTTTTAATCTGCCCCGGGAACTAGGTGAGTTGGAAGCAGAGATGCGGAAGTTACTCCTCTCCGAAATTTCACGGGGCCGGGTCAATGTATCAATCCGTCTGGAACAGGTCGCCTCCTCCCAAGGACAAATCTCGCTTGATCTCCCCCGAGCACAGGCCCTGGAAAATATTTTCTCGGAATTGTCCCAGTCCCTGGGTCGCGACATCCAAGCCGCTGCCGGAGATTTCCTTCGCGCGCCCGGAATCATAAATTCCGATGACCAGGGACTCGACCCCAATGATGCCAAAGAGGCCATTCTTCCCGCTCTTAAGAACGCTCTGAAAAAATTAACGGAAATGCGCCGCCTCGAAGGAGCTGATTTGAAATGTGATCTCCTTGGCCGTCTCGATGTCATCGCCTCTCACGCCAAAATCATCGGCGAAGCCACCGGCAATGTTGTTTCCCGTCAACGGGAACTTCTCCATCAACGCCTGAGTGAGGCGGGACTTGAATTGGATCTCAACGATGAACGATTGCTCAAAGAAATCGCAGTCTTTGCCGAGCGCTGTGACATTTCCGAGGAGACCACCCGTCTCGGCTCTCATCTGGGGCGCTTCCGGGAATATCTGGATAGCTCGGATGCTGTGGGCCGCCCTCTCGATTTCCTTTGCCAAGAGATCAACCGCGAATTGAACACCATTGGGTCCAAGGCCAATGACGCGGGCATCGCCCAAAATGTTGTTCTCGCAAAAACGGAGCTCGAGAAGATCCGTGAACAGGTGCAGAATATCGAATAAGGGTGAACCTTTTCTTCTCCCCTCGCGCCCTGAGCCAAGCGGAATGGCTTTTTGCGCAAGGTGAAGCCTTATCTCTAGACATCGAGTTCGGGGGCGTTCAATTCCCTTAAAAAATCCCGCCCTGCGATCCCAGACAACATCTCGAGCTCGTTCTTCAAACTTACTCTTGCCGCAGAGGCCGCCGCTTCCTCTCGTCCACAAGGAGTCATGCTCGCGAATTGCTTCCGGTCCTGAGAGGAACTCAAAATCGTGAGAAGCGGGCGATCATTTCTCTGCGTGAGTAAAACAGGGTGCATCCAGCAAGAAGTCGGCTTATAAAACCAAGGATGCTTTCCCTCTTCCATCGCCCTGAGCTGCCAGAAACAGCGATGCTCTGAATCCAAAAAAACGCAGCGGGTTTTCGGGAAATAATCAGGGAAATCTTCGGCCAACTCATCCTCACCCCCCGGCACCGTTTTAGTCTTCCAGGAACCATCCGGTAACCGCATCAAGCCATCTGCACCACTTAAAGAGGATAACACGTCGGCTTCTTCCGCGCCCAAAATGACGCCATCATGGCAACAGGTCGCACGACATTTCGCCAACTCGCAAAGCGGTAATTTTTGTTCGAATGCGGCGTGATCAAGAGCAGCCTCCCGAAGCTGTGGCGCCAATTGATTGGCGGTCTCACTGAACGCCGTGGAATGTTCCGACATCTTAAATTAACGGAAATGCAGCTTCCTTGCTTGCCCCGGGTTCTCAAAAATCAACCTCCCAGCGACAGACGACTCAGTTGGCACCTGATTTGGCGGAACCGCCTGAACCAAGAGCTGGCTCGGAGTTGGCGCCGGAATAGAGGCTTGATTGGAAAATGCAGGAGTCGGCGCCAAAGAGTTACTTTGAGGCGAAGCCTGCATCAAGGGCTGGGTTGAAGATGGTGCAGGAACGGCTCCTTGATTGGAAAACGCAGGAGTCGGTATCAAAGGCTGGTTCGGAGCCGAATTAGGCGCGAGAGGCTGAGTGGGCTCAGGAGGCGGAGCCACCATCATCAAAGCTTGAGTTGGCTCAGGAGGCGGCGGAGTCATCAATTGACCATAATTGGAGGCAGGATCAGCCTCCGCTGTCATCGGAATAATTTCACTATTCTCGGCTTGTGTCACCAAGTTGCTCAACTCAGTGCGGGCGTCTTTTCCTCCTCCCGGAGGAACTCCCATGGCCCAATCAAGAAACCAATTTTGAACATCGATATTGAAAGTTTCAACCGGGTGTCCTCCCCGTCCACTAGTTAGGATCACATCACGGGCCCGGAACGAAATCGCGGAAGCTCGATCTCCGAGGGCATCAATCAATGCCTGTCCGTGATCTGCCAGACGCTGGATATCAGGAGGAGTGAGCACTCCGCTATTCATCCGGTCATCCAAATATTCTCCATCCCACCATACTCTCGCCACCCAGGGCATCCCATCGATTTCATCAAGACCTCCGTCAATAACCGGCCTCAAACACCCGTGGTTTAGGCGCTTCAACTCCTTGAGAGCCACGTCAAAACAAGTGTTCTTCAGATTCGCTAGGATCGATTTGGTGAAAATGAAACGCGAGATAGCATACCGAAAGCCACTTCGCCCGCGAGCCTTGTAAACCACTTGGTTAGGAGACTGCAGGATCATTTCTTCGATTGCATAATCGATTTCCACCGATCTATTAAATCACTGATCACAGTGAAAATCTATCAAGAATATCAACTTTCCTAAAAAAATATTCCGCGACTTCAGCTCATTCCAGCCTAGAATTTCCCCGTGAGGTTTTCCCGTATCGTATTCCCACTCTTTGCTACCCTTCTCGCCCTTGGCAATGGAGACGCAGTCGAAATCAGGGTTGCTACCTACAACGTGCGCCTTGGTCTGGGGACTGGAGGTGATCTGGAAAGAGACTCAGCTGAAGCCGTCATCGCCCGGGTCGATCCCGACGTCATCGGGCTTCAAGAGATCTACTCAGCCGATCGGTCCGGGAATCCCAGCAATCTCGATGATCTCGCGAGCTCTCTCAACTACCCCCACGTGTTCATTCCCTCGGGCGCAATCGACACCCAAAGCCGGGTGGTCATCCTCTCCAAGTTCCCTTTTCTGAACTCGTGGAGCATTCTTTCTCCTGCGGGAGCAAATGATATGACCCGTGCCGCGTCCGCTGTCCAGATTGATCTCCCCGGAACCGACGCCGACCCGGTGATCATCAACGCCCACTTGAAATGCTGTCTTGAACCCGACGACTCATTCCGCCGCGCGGTCGAGATGTTTCGCATCAATGATTTTCTCATCGATGAAGGATTCGACAGTTCCGATAATATATTCTTTCTCGGTGATTTCAACCTCATTGGAAGTAGCTGGACCTACGACTCCCTCCCCCCGGAGCTCCCGGTGAGCTATCAACTGGGAACCGACGTCAGCTTCCCAGTCAACTATTCTCCTGATCCCACGAGCTACTTCACCTCTCTTGCCCTAACCAATCCAGGCTTTTTGCAACAAAACGGCAGTTCGAGCGCGACTCACAATTCCGGCTCCACCTTGGATTACATTCTTGTCTCAGCTCCAATCGCAAGCCGAGGAAGTCAAACTGAGATCTACAAAAGCAGTCTCGACGCCTCCTATCCCGGCCTTTCCAAATCCGGAACGCCCTTGCCTGCCAGCACCAGTAACGACGCCTCGGATCACTACTTACTTTTCGGCGACTTCGACATTGATGGCGGCGAAACTCTCTCAATGAGCCTTTCAACAAATACGGCCACAGAATCATCTCCGCCGATCAACCTGACTATCACCTTGCCGCAGCCTCCGGCAATCGGCGAGACGGTCACGGTAACCTTAACCAGCTCTGATTCATCTGAGCTCACACCCGAGGCAACCTCCCTCGTCTTCACCAGTGGACAATCGAGTGCCAGCACAACCCTGACCCCCCGTCCAGACCTCCTTCTCGATGGCAGTCAGTCTGTCGACATCCAGGCCTCGGCCAGCGGATTCAATAGTGTCTTCGAAACAATCACCGTCGCCGATTCCGATAGCAGCATCTACCCGCTCACCGAAATCAACGCGCCCTGGCTCCAGACCTTCGAAGGGTTTCAAGGAGAGCAAACTCCAGCAGCATGGGATGTAACCAATAACAATTGGCAGGGACCCGATGACGGCACAATGGAGATGAGAGGACCCCGTTCCTACGGTGGCTCATCATTGGGAAATTTTTCCGGCAGCGAGAACCTCTTTACTGCGACCTTTCAAAACCTGACTGGATCGACTATCAAATCCTTGTCCGTTTCCTATCTCGCCCAACAATGGCGGAGCTTTCAAAACGGCTCCCTCGATCAATGGATCGTTACCTTGATCGACAACGGAGTTCGAACAGAAATACCGGACCTCACATTTACCTCGGAGACAAATCAAGCCTCCGGAGCTCTCGAACCACCTCTCGAACAAACACTCCAAGGCCTCATCACCGGATTGAACATTCCACCCGGCGCCAATATTCAACTGGAATTTCAAGCTTCTCCGGGAACTCCTGGCGGCAACGAATCCGACGATGTCTTCATTAATGAAATCCACTACGACAACGACAGTATCGATGTCGGTGAATTTGTCGAAATCGTCGTAGGGCCGGGATATTCAAACGACCTCTCGAACATTGAACTGGTTCTCTACAACGGAAATAGCGGAGGCACTTATAACTCCACCCGGACTCTCGACAATTTCATGCAGGGAACAATTTGCGATTCCTGCCACCATATTTTCTACAGCGAGATTTCCGGGATTCAGAATGGCGCCCCTGACGGAATGGCCTTGATCGTCGATGGTGTGGTAAAACAATTTATTAGTTACGAAGGCAGCTTCACCGCAACCAACGGCCCGGCATCAGGAACGACTTCAACCGACATCGGGGTATCCCAGACATCGTCTACTCCGCCTGGCATGGATAGCCTTGGGCTCACGGGGGACGGTTCAGAAGCGGTCGATTTCAGCTGGAACATTCTCTCCGGAGTTCACACGCCCGGTCAGCCCAATCCTGAACAATCGTTCAGCGCCGGTTCCACTCCGCAGGGAATCGCCATCGACAATCTCATTCTCATGCCATACGCCCAGTCCAACGAACCCCATCCGAGTAGTATCTCAGCGATCGACTTAATCACACCCAACACCGTCAGACTTGCTATCCCGACCTCGAATGGCCTCGACTATAGTCTAGAAAGTTCCTCAGATCTCATCACTTGGACTTCTCGTGCCAATCTGAGTGGTAACGGAGAAATCTGGAGGCCTGATTTCCCCTATGAAGTGAATCAATTCTTCCGCCTGAACATTTCGCCTTCCGATTAGAATCTCACAATGATTCAGGCCCAAAGGAATCGGGCAATAATTCCCCCAGAGACATTTCTTTTACCAGAATGCCATTCTCGTCGGCCATCAGGACCCGCATTGATGCATGACAAAATTCATTAATCACCTGTCGACACGCTCCACACGGGCTCCCGCCTCCCTTGACCGAAATTGCCAAAAGCTCAAACTTAGACTCGCCCTGACTGATGGCATTGGCAATGGCAACCCGCTCGGCGCAATTGGTCAGTCCATACGAGGCATTCTCAACATTACAGCCGGAATACACCTTTCCGGACTGACCCAATATCGCAGCACCCACAAAAAATTTGGAATAAGGCGCATAGGCGAATTCACGCGCTGCTACGGCCAGGTTGATAAGTTCTTGATCGGTCATGAGATTCTCACCGCTGCCTCGAGGGCAATTTTCATCATTCCGGTAAAGCTCTTTTCCCGCTCCTCACTCGAAGTGCTCTCTCCCGTGCGAATGTGGTCACTCACCGTGCAAATTGCCATTCCCCTGGCCCCAAACTCCGCACAGACACCAAATAAACCCGCCGCTTCCATTTCCACTGCCAACACTCCCATCGCCTCCATTCGATCAAACATCTCGGACTGTGGAGTATAAAAAAGATCTGCCGAAAAGAGGTTTCCAACTTTTACGGGGATCTCCAGTTCACGAGCTGCAAGAACATGAGCCTCCACCAAGTCGTAGTCGGCAATCGCCGCAAAATCATACCCACCAAATCGCGCCCGGTTCACTCCACTATCGGTGCACCCTCCCATCCCGATCAAGACATCACGAACCTTCACTGATTTTGAAACAGCCCCGCAACTACCGACGCGAATAAGATTCTTCACACCATAATCCGTGATCAGTTCCTTGGCATAAATCGAAATTGATGGAATCCCCATACCACTCCCCATGACGGAAACCGGCGTTCCACAATAAACTCCGGTATAGCCGAACATATTCCGCACTCCATTCACTTGCCTCACCTCATCGAGAAAGGTCTCCGCGATAAATTTCGCCCGCAAAGGGTCCCCCGGAAGAAGAATGGTTTCCGCGAAAGCTCCCTCCTTGGCTTCAATGTGTGGTGTCGGCATGAAAAAACTCTACAAGATCGATTGTCCTTCGTCCATCTTCACTCCCAGCCAATCACCAATTGTCGACCCAACGTCACTAAAAGTGTCCCGAATCCCGCCATCCCCCGGACCTGCACCATGAATTAACACCGGCACTCTCTCACGGGTATGATCAGTCCCCCTCCAGGTTGGGTCGTTTCCATGATCCGCCGTGATCACGAGCAGATCGCCCTCCTTTAACTCATTCAGAAAGCGCCCCAGCTCCTCATCCCATTCCTCCAAGGCAAGACCGTATCCCTTCGGGTCCCGTCGATGCCCGTAGAGCATGTCGAAATCGACAAAGTTGGTCATCACCAACTCACCGGATCCCATCGCCTCACGACTTCGCTCCCAAAGCCTGGCATGTCCACTGGCTTTCAACTCCTCATTAAACCCGACATGCGCAAAAATGTCACCAATCTTGCCAACACCACAAACATGCCTCCCGCTTTCCATTGCACTCTCAAGCACCGTCGGCTTCGGCGGAGTGACCGCGTAGTCTTTCCTGTTTCCGGTTCGTTCAAAACTTCCTGCCTCCCCAATAAAAGGTCGGGCAATCACACGCCCGACATTGTCATCCATCAGGAACTCCCGCGCAACTTCACATAGTTTGTAGAGACGCTCCAATCCAAATGCTTCTTCATGTGCCGCGATCTGAAAAACCGAATCAGCCGAGGTATAGAAAATCGGCTTTCCCGATTGCACACTTTCCTCGCCAAGCCGGGCGACGATTTCCGTTCCACTGGCATGACAATGCCCCAGCGATCCACTCAGGTCACACCGCTCATAAAGCTTCTCAAGAAGCTCTCTCGGAAAACATTCCCCTTCGTTTGGAAAATACCCCCAATCCCAGATCGCCGGAACACCGGCCAATTCCCAGTGACCACTCGGTGTGTCTTTCCCGGTCGAAATCTCGGTAGCCGCCGAATAATGACCAATCACGTTCTGGCCACGCCATCCCTCGGGGAATCGTCCATGAACCAAGCGATAGGCTTCCCCCAAGCCCAAGTGTTGTAGGTTGGGCAAATTGAGCGGTCGCCCTTCATTCGTGACAAACCACGCCGCAATATGACCCAAAGTATCACTGCCCCCATCACCAAAGGCCTCCGCGTCCGGAGCCCCGCCGATTCCTACCGAATCCAAAATGAACCACAAGACGCGCCGCATGCCCGAGTCTAGGATCGCAAGGAAAGGATGACAATCACAGCGTGGAGTTTACTCCTCTTTGGGGCTTCTCGGAATCATGTTCTCGAGATTCGAAAAGCGACCTTCAAGTTGACTCCGATACAGCTCCAACTGGCCTTCAGTCAACACAGGGCGCAAAAGCTCAACCTGCTCAGTCACCGATTTGGCCATTGCTTCCGCTGCAAAATCCTTAATCGATTCCCCATTGAGCTGATCACCTGTCGCCATTTTTTCGAGACCCTGATTGGCAATCGAGGAAATCATTCCCTGAAGCGCTGGATCGAGAGTCACGCCGGACTGCTTGGTGAATTGCTTAATCATCGATGAGACATCCGAACTTTCCTCAAGCCCTTCCAGACGGTTTGAATATATAATTCCGTAAGCGTCGTTACGCTGCTCGGGAGTCAGCATGAGATCTTCCTGCAAGGTTGCGAGCTGACGAAGAGCTCCGGCTTCCGCGCTATTTTGGGTCTGGCGACTCTCAAACTTCTCATACTTCTCTTTTTGCTCGGGCGAAAGCATCTCAACCATCGATTCCTCCAGAGCACGCCCACTCATGATGGCCATGGCTCGTTTTGCGGTATCGGAAACAGCCGCCGGATCATTCCCCTCAACGGCCCCTCCCATCGATTGCATTTCATCAAACTGCTTGTCCGCGATTTCGAGCAACTTTTCCTGCTGTTCTTTATCCAGACCGAGAGCCGCGCTCCATTTCGCCATTTTGTTGGTGAGTCGATCCATCTGGCGCTCACGCATCTCATTGCGGAATTCCTCCCGACGTCCTTCAAGCTCTTCCGGATCGATTTCGGATGCTCTTTCTCCAAGACGATCAATCATCTCTCTGTTCCTGAGAACACTCGTATCAGCGGCCCCTTCACTCTGGCTGCCACTGCCGGCGGATTTAACCTTGGAATCCATTTCAGCCGGAGTATCTGCGGTCTCCTCACTCCCGGATGGCCACATTTTCATGATTACAACAGCCGCAACTGCGCCTAGGACGGTTCCACCGCCGATAAGGAGATTCTGTTTGGATTTCATCGATTTAGTAGTTGGATTTTCGAATGGCCGCTCATCAAGCTTCCTCGGATAATTCGAATCCAACCCAAATAAGGTTACAAAAAAAGAGGAAAATCTCTAAATTTTTCCATTTTGATGATTTCCCCTCCCGAAATAGGGGTGCCCGTATTCCGTGAGATCAAACTCAACCCAGAGATCACCCTTCGAAATCGACACTTTCTCATCATCTAAGGCAGCACCCGTCCACTGTGACAGAAGCACCGGCCTCGTTGTGGGACCGAATTTTGTCATCCTTATTCAAGTCGAAGCCGCGCCCAAAAATTGCTTTGGGAAATAATTGCATCGCTCCTTTGACGAGGAAAACAATCTTAATGCTCTCACCCGGAGATCACCTCATAAACCACCGGTTGTCCGC
>NHEN01000088.1 GCA_002172625.1 Verrucomicrobiaceae bacterium TMED86
GCCAAAGCTGCGCAGCCAAGGGCTTCGATAAGGATGGACAACTCGATTGTCTGTCCAGGCTTCAGCATTGGATTGGCCCTGGATGATAAAGGCGTCGCCGCAGACCAGATCAGTTGCTTTTTCCAGAATTGTTTCCGCGCCGTCACGCTTGATACCGAACTCTGTGCGATAGGTGACCAAGCCCGCTTGCAAGCTTGTGGACAAGGCATACCTGTTGGTGGCCTCGATTTTTTGACTCTGCGTATCGATCAGCTTCTCGCCGGCATAAAGTCTCAGGAATACCGAATCAGCAGATTCCTTGAGCGCGCCTCGATAGTGAAGTGTGCCCTGCCCATTGTCGTCGCGAGCGTAGAACTGGTGGTCTACCGGTTTCTCGTCGGCGGAGGGAATACGCTTCATCCACGCATCCTGCTTGGGTTCGACAACGGAGATCCGGACGGAGCGCGACACGGTGGCTCCACCATTGTCGAGGGTGAGCTCGATCGTCAGGTCTCCGCTGTTCTGGGCCCGCTTCAATATCAACGTTCCCGTGCTGATTTCGCTGATCGTAGCCATGCCGGAAACTTTCCATGAGTAATTCAAGTTGCCGGCGCCTTTGGACGTCATTTCTGCCAGGTTGCTGATTAAGGGTGAGATCTCCAGTTCATCCCTACCATTCCACTTTTTGGGAGCGTTGAGTGTGTAAACGGGATCCGGGATGCTCTCTTGAATGGAGATTGGGATGGTTCGGGTTTTCACACCGGATGCGAAAACCGCTCTGACCTGTAATGCGACGGTTTTGTTTTCATTTACCCGATTAGCGTTAAAGATATAGTTGAAGCGGTCGACGGCCAGGATCTCCTCCTTGTCGCCATCTTGCAAAACCCAGTAGACTTTTCTTGCTCCTCCCGCTTGTGTCGACAGTGCGACCGAGGCTCCTTCCTTCATTACCAAGCGTGACTCTGAGACCGAGAAGTCGTTGCCATCCTGAACAAGTGGTCCTACCAGTGACTGCAACGGCTTCTGGTTCTCGAAGCAGAGTTTAATCCAGTTGGCGGAGCGCGCCACGGATTCGAAACGCACCTCGTCGAGCGCGCCATTGAAAGGTCCGCGCCCGCTTCCATGATCACCCAGATCGACGGGCGTTGAGGCGGGGGTCTTCAAGGTGCCGAGCTTGCTTACCGTTTCGCCGTTGTTATTGATTGTCTTCTTAAGAATACCATCAACGTAAAAGCGTACCATGTCTCCGGAAACACCAAGTGCGATATGCCGCCATTCATCACGGGGCAAGGGACTAGCGCATCTCGGGTCAAAGCCGTAGAGATGAAAGCGGGGCTGTCCTCTTCCGGTCATGGTTAGATAGGACAAACCCATGTTTGGCTTCTGTCCACGTTCCGGTTCACCCCATCCTCCAATCGTCGCGGACGCCCAGTTGCGACCCTCGAAACTGGTGGGGTTAACCCAGGCCGACATCGTCCGGTCGGCGTTGCCTGAGGGCATGCAGGTCACCCGTCGATCCGGCTTGGCCCCGGGTGGGCGGATGACAAGAACTTTATTAAGGCCGAACTCCTGAGCGTCACCGATGATGCCGGTGGTATTGGTGGTCGGTTTGTCGGGTCTGTTGAAGCCGTCCAAATTGTTCGAAGTGGCGTCTTCCAGATTCTCACCCAAATGCCAGACACCGGCAAATCCCTTCGTGGTCAGGAACACATGCTCGCCGTTGCTTTCGCTGGGAGCTTTGTCATTGCCCCAATGCACCTTGATCGCCTGCTGGTCGTTTCCCTTGATTGTCGGGATCCGCACCCAAATGTAGGCATTGCCTCCCGCGGCATCCCAACGCTCGATCTGGTAAGCCAGTGGGTTGCCATTTGCGGAGAAGCGGATGTCCTCGCCTCGGGACTTCGCCTGGCTGAAATCGAAAGAGTCCCGGTTGAGTCGGACCAGCAGAGGGAAGTCTTTTTCCAAGGCTGATGCGGGCAGCTTCGCTCCCCCGGAGGTCGTGATAAGATACATTGAGCCCGAGTGTCTCCAATCGCCATACTGAGCCGACGCCTGAGTAATGATTCCCGAAAAAATCAGGAGAAGGGTCAAAGGGAGTAAGCCAAAGAACCTATTACCGGCGGGGGACTGTCTATTTGCGGGGTGTCTGTGTTTTGGCGCGTTGATTTTTCTGGAAGGAGAAATTCTCGGATCACCCTCTGTTTTAAGGAGGTTGGAAAATTTTGAGAGGTTCTTCATTGTTGGGGATCATGAAGATCCTTTTTGCGTTGCCAAGATCTTTGATAGAAGCGGGTTTTAGTTGATGGTAAAGGAAGCTTTCTTTCCGGAAATATCGAGGATCCATTCCTCGATGGTCTGTCAGAGATCGGCGCCTGGGCTCTGATTCAACAGCGATGTTCGGTCGAAGGGGAGGATTCTTGTTTTTTTGGAGAAAATACAAAAGACTGTTTAGAACGGAGAATCGGCTCGGTTAAAGGAGAAAAGGGCACCAGCACAGCTGGGTTGAGCCAACTTATTGCGGCTTCTATGGCGGCAATTGATCGCTCTCTCAACAATCACTCAAAATAATTTTATGGAAGCCAAGAATGATCCCAGCAGTCCCGAGAGCAACGTCCAAGCTGTGGAAAAATTCGGTGAAGCGAGAGATGGAGTGGTTAAGGAATTACCGAGCCACCCCGGAGCCCGATGAGAAAAGTGAGGAGAGGGAAAACCTGCATTAAAAGGGGCAGGCTATTTGCGGTTTTTTGTTTTAAGAATCGTCGACGAAGCGATACTCCGTCAAACGTAGGATTCCCATGGGTTTTCAAATGAAACTGGTATACAGGATAAGTAGAATTTTGGATCAAATTGATCAGCCTTTCCAAAAAGCGGGCTGCGCATTGGTGAGCCTCCTATTACTCACAGGAGTCTCTATTGGGCAGGATCTTGCAGGTGAAGAGATCCTTTATCCCGGAGGTGAATTTGCGAAACTTGATACTTTCGAAGGGCTGAATTTGGAGGACGCCGACAAGCTTTTCGGAAAGAAGGACTACAAAGGTGCTTATGCCGCCTATAAGGCGTATTCCTTCGAGTTCGCGAAAAGCGGCGCGCTTCCGTATGTCCTTTTGAGGATGGGTCGGTGTTTGCATAAGCTGGAGAAGCGAAATGCTGCCATCAAAGCCTATCAGGATGTTGTTGATTACTTTCCGGATTCAATACGGTATGCTGCGGCTTCCCTTTACTATATGGGAGAGTGTCACGGACTCAATGGAGACGAGGCCAAGAAGACGGCGACTTGGGCCAAGATGGTCAAAGACAATGAATATGTCTCCCAGCCCAATTCAGGAACTTCCCTGGCATACCTCGGGAAGGTGATGGTCGAGCGGGGCAAATTCGAGGAAGCCACCGAGTATCATTGGCGAACCGCGGTGGCTTTCGTGAAAACAAACACCAGAGCTGCGTCGGATGCGCGGAACTCGGTAATTGCTCATTACGTGCGTCGCGCTCCCAATCACGACAAGCTGAAAGAATTTTTCATCGAAGCCAGCGGTTTTGACGGACGTGGGGAGAAAACGGAAACTCCCGAAGAAGATCATCGATACTGGACGGTCGTGCTCGCGGCGGCAACCGCTACCCGGGCCGATGAAGGAGAGCGCCAAAAAGTCTGCGCCTACTGGGGTGCTAAAATGGGGGACCGCTTTTTCGAAAATGATGCACTTCGAAAGCAGTGGAGCGATGTTCTTTTGCTGGCCGATAAGGATTCCGCCGCTTGGAAGGCCAGAATGGATAAGCAGTTTTCCCAGCAACCGGCCACCATGAAGCGAATTCTGGCCTGGTGTGATTACTACAAAGTCGACCGCGAGATGAGGTCGGAGTTTTTCGCGGAAAAGAGCAAACCCCTTTTGGGTGGCATGAAAACCGAGGACAAGATGTCGCTCATGAATTCGCTGAGGCATCCACTCGGGATGCATGATGAGGCGCAGTCGGTGATGCGGTCGATCCGAACGGAGGGACTGAGTGACGAAGACCTGGCGAGGTATGGCGCTTTTGTTGGCAATTATGAGCCGGAGGAAACAGTCCTTCGATACTTTGCACGAATCAAAGACAAGTCGATGGCGGCGAAGGCCCGCTTTGATTACTACAGCCAGCGAAGTCATCGCAACCCGCCAAATATGGAAAAGGCTCTCGCTGAGATTTCTGTCTTATTGAAGGATCCGAAATACGCGGCCGGACTTGTCATGCGGCGGGCTCAATTTCAACAAAATCTCGGGAGGTTCGAGGAAGCAATTAAGTCGTATAATGCCGCCAATGAACAGCCGTCCTCAACCTGGGGCGTGACCGATTGTCTGGTGGCGCTCAAGCAATATGGTAAGGCGGTTCAAGTTGTTCAGCAATTGGAGTCGGTGGGTGGGAATCCCGCCTCTCAAGCGGGTTTGAAGATTGCCGATATTTACCGAATCAGTGGCGACAAAGGGAAGGAAGTAACTCAGTTGCGGCTGGTCTTGAAACGTTACCCTAAAAGCGGTCAGTCCAGTGAAGCCCACAATCGTCTCGAGAGCTACGGGGTTGCCCTCGTTGGCGGAGAAGCCGAAGCCGAAGAATAAACAAAATTTTTAATGATGAGAGATTTTAGAATGATCATGAGCGCTGCGGGGATTTCTCTCGCTATATTAGTTTTGATGCCAGGTGTTTCGCTGGCCCAAGATACTGAAGAAAAGCCCGGCCGTGAGCAAGCCGCCGCTGGGATCGATCGACGTGCCAAGCACCTTTACGACAAGGCGATGGAGTTGATGGAATACAAGCAGTATGAGCGTGGTTTGGCCATGTTGAATACGGTGGTGCGTGATAACCAGGGTGAGTTGTTGGCGCATATGGCTCATATGGAAATGGGACGTCATTATTCGGAGCAACGAAAAACCAAGGAAGCTCTCAGTCATTTCATGTTGCTGACCCGTTTGCTGGCTCCGGAGATTGGGGTGAAGCAAGCAGAGGATGTTGTCGCTCTTTATCACGAGGCTCTCTTTCAAGCCGGATTCAGCCAGTATCAGGCGGGGCAATATTCGGCATGCTTTCCTTTGTTCCGTCGACTCACCGAAGTGGCGGCGCGGACAAAATGGGCTAACATGGCCTACTTTTATATTGGAATGAGTCACTACCAATTGAAGAATTGGAACAAGGCGATTGATTCTCTTTCGTTGGTGGGAACCGAAGTTGAGGAGGCCGGGGAAGGTCAGGATGATTTGGGGCGCATTGAGATTGGCCAGCGCTTCTATTCCAAGATCGTTGATGCCGATGTTCCCGTGATGCGGAAGCTGGGAGTTCCGGTGCAAGCTCAGGTGAAGGTGAGCAGCGGCGACGTGGAAACCCTGACCGGTGTTCCGGTTCCGGGGAAGAAGCATGAGATGTTAACGTCCGCGCCCACAGCGCTTGGTGCTCCTAAGCCAGGTGACGGAGTTTTGCAAATGGTGGGCGGAGATACTCTCGATGTGACTTATATCGATGACAGCACTCTTGATGGAAGCAAGGGGGTGCCGAGGACCGGAAAAGTCCGGGCCGTGAGCACGGGAACGGTAGGCTTTTTTCTGGGGGACAATTCCACGCCTGCTTATATCGCATACCCCGGAGAACCCCAGGTGTTGATGCTTCGCGATGCAGATTTGGACACTTCAAACGGAGCCGAAAAAATTACTCTGACGGTGAAGTCTTTCTTCAAGGTCGAGGCAGCCGCGGCGGCTGAAGATGATGAGGAAGCGCTGCTCGACATTTTTGCTCTGGACGATGAGGAAGAGGAAGTATGGAAAGAACGGGATAGTATTACCCTGACTTTAATTGAAACCGGGGAGGGAACTGCCATTCGCAGCGGTATTTTTGTGGGTAAGGTGCCTCTGGCGGCTTTTTCCGAAGGAACGGTGCCCAACTCGGGGGACAATATTCTTCATTGTGACGAACTGGATGAACTTTCTGTTTCGTATACGGATTTGGTTCACCTTTACGGAAATGAATCCCGGACCAGCGAGGCCCGCATCAAAGTGTCGGGGTCGGTAAATTCAGGTGTCACCGCAGATCAGTTCGTGGTCTTCGAGGAATTGCTCAAAGCGCGTAAGGGATCGGTCGAAGCGGAGGCTCTTTCGGGATTGGGCGGAATTTATAAAGACATGGGATTGGATCAACGTGCCGCGCAGCGCGCCTTGGAGGCTCTCGCCAAGGTGGATCCCATTATTATGAATCGGAAGAAACTGCCGGGTGACCTGGTTGAGAATGCCTTCCGCCTGAAGTGGGAAAGTGAGTTGCTGAAGGATGACTTTGATTCGGCCACCGCAACCTGTCTGGCCTTTAACCGTCTCTATCCAGAGTCCGTCCTCGCGGATAAGGCTCTCATGACCTTGGGACGGAGTCTCACTGATAAGGAGGAGTTTGAAAAAGCAGTTGATGTCTATCAGCGGGTGTTGGAATTGGAGAATCCTATTTCTGCTGCCGAAGCCCAGTTCCGGATTGGGGAAACCTTGCAGAAGCGCGCGATCGATTCAGTGGAGAAAGCCGACGCCCACAATAGTAAGTGGGGCAAGGCCGGCTTGACCAAAGCGACTGCTCTCCAAAATGCCATGGGGCCGGCAGTAACCGCCTTTCGGAGGACTTATCAAAGTTACCCCGAAAGTTCCTATGCTGCGGAAGCTTTGGGTCGCGTGGTCAGACACTACGTCGATACCGAGGCATTCGCACAGGCGGCGGACTTGCTGGAGAATGTCTTTAACGACTATCCGGATGCGGCGTTTTTGGATGAGATGTTGTTGCTCTGGGCCAACGTGGGATACCGGATGGGGGACAACGAAACCGCCAAAGGGAAACTGCGAAAGTTGATTTTTGATTATCCGACCAGCAAGCATGTTACCGAAGCCAGAAAGAAATTGGCCGGTCTGGAAGCTGAAGGGGGCGAATAGGGAAGCGAGTGGAATTCAGCATGATCTTCGATTTGAATAGTATGAAGCGCGTTAGATTTGGCATTCAGGTTTCGCTTGGAATCATTGTCATGGGAGCGTTGCCTGCCGCATCCGGACAGACCTTTGCTGAGAAGCGGTTGGCAATGTCCTCTGGCTTGGAAACACAGCCGGAAGCGGCCATCCTGGATCTTCTGAAGTCCGGAATTTCCGAAGGGAAACCGACACAGGCGATTGCGGAGACGCGTCGCTGGCTGCGGCAGAATATTCCTGAGGATATCACCTTGCTTTACCACGCTGGCCGTACGGCCGAATTGAGCGGTGACGCCCGGGGAGCGGCGGCTTTGTATCAACAGTATCTCAAGAAGGCGGACCCCAAGGCTGCGAGCACCGGCTTGGCGATTGTGGCGGCTCATTCACTTTTGAAGGATCAGCTGAACGATCCCGGTTCGGCGTATTCCTTTAATCGTTCCACTTTGAATCGCCTCACGGCAAACAACGACGCCCGGCAATTTGATCAATGGTTTCTTGCGGAGGCCATGAAACGCAAGGACGCAGAGGCGGTAGCCAAGCGCTTGCATGCTCTGCTCGAATCCGGAATTTCAGAAGACCTCCGTTCGACTTTTTATGATCAGTATTTTCGCTGGTTACTCGAGCAGTCGGACGTCTATGTCGAGCAACCCGGCACGGTGGTGATGACGGA
>NHEN01000089.1 GCA_002172625.1 Verrucomicrobiaceae bacterium TMED86
GAATCCTACTGCGGAGCCCAAATCGCCACCGTCGCGATCGGAGCCTCTCTTGGCGCCCGTGTTGCCGAAGCCAACACCGGCATTGCCGCAGCCACGATCGAAAAACTTGGCGCTGCATCCAATCCTGCCATTCTTCTTCAGCTCCCTCTTATCCTGACATCCGTCGGCTTGATTTGTTCCATTCTGGGGATCTTTCTTGTCCGAACCATGTCCGACAAGAACCCCGCCAAAGCACTTCGATATGGCACCATCGGATCGGCCATTCTCTTCATCGTTGCTGCATTTATCGTCGGATCATCACTCGGCCTCTCCCAAAACGTTGCTCTCGCCGTCCTTTCCGGGGCCGTCGGAGGAATCATCATCGGCCTCATCACCGAACACTACACCGGTGGTGCCCCTGTTCGTGAAATTGCCCGCCAAGGCGAAACCGGAGTGGCCACGCTCATGATCTCCGGACTCGCAGTGGGACTCAGGTCTGTCGTCGTTCCTCTCTTCACTATCGCCGCGACCATTTACATCTCTTACGAATTTGCCGGCCTCTACGGAGTAGGCCTCGCCGCAGTCGGCATGCTCGGCACGGTGGGAATCACCATGGCTATCGATGCCTACGGCCCCGTCGCTGACAACGCCGGAGGCATTGCCGAGATGGCTGAAATGGGCAAGGAAACACGCACCATCACCGATGGACTGGATGCCGTCGGAAATACCACCGCCGCGATCGGAAAAGGCTTCGCCATCGGTGCAGCCGGACTAGCCGCCCTCGCCCTCATCACCGCCTTCATTCAGAAAACGGATATCTCACTCGATCTCGCCGATCCCGATTCGCTCCGCCTCTTCTTTGTCGGACTCATCATCGGTGGAGCCATTCCTTTCCTCAACGGAGCCATCACCATGAATGCCGTCGGCGAAGCGGCTTTTGAAATGATCACCGAGATCCGCCGTCAATTCCGCGAAATTCCCGGCCTCCTCGCTGGCAAAGCCGAACCGGAAACCGAACGCTGTATCGATATCGCCACCGCCGCCGCCACCAAGCGAATGATCGGACCCGCTCTCCTCGCCGTGGGCACCCCCCTGATCGTTGGCTTTGGATTTGAATGGATCGGCGACGAAGGAACTCAAAGCGGAGCCAAGGCCCTCGCTGGAACACTTTGCGGAGCTCTCCTTGGCTGTGTTCTCCTCGCTCTCATGATGTCCAACTCTGGCGGCGCCTGGGATAACGCCAAAAAATACGTCGAAGACGGAAACAACGGCGGCAAAGGTTCCGACACACACGCGGCCAGCGTCGTTGGCGATACCGTGGGCGACCCTCTCAAGGACACTTCTGGCCCCTCGATGAACATCCTCATCAACGTCATGGCCATCGTCAGCC
Source organism: Verrucomicrobiaceae bacterium TMED86 (assembly GCA_002172625.1). Taxonomy (GTDB): domain Bacteria; phylum Verrucomicrobiota; class Verrucomicrobiia; order Verrucomicrobiales; family Akkermansiaceae; genus SW10. The sequence continues at coordinate 1,370 of NHEN01000089.1, forward strand.
TGGTCATCGCCGGCCTGCTCTAGAAAATAAACCGCCGTGACCCTCCCGGAATCACGGCGGTGCTTTAAAAAGAAGCCAAGTAGGTTTACTTGACCGGCTCAATATCAATGTAGTCTTGGTTCGACTTCACCTGCACAGGATCAGGAGAGGAACAACAACTGCTAAGGGTAACAATTCCGGCAAGGGCACTGAGGATTACGAGTAGTTTCATTATTCTGTTCTTTCTTTTTGGGTTAAAAATTATCGGCGCACCTGGTTCCCTGGAGCTTCGGCAAAGGGACTGGCACCACCTCGCTGCTGCGCTTCCTGCCAGCTTGCCTTGTCATGATAGACCGCCATTCCCATGACCCCGACATTTCGGGTATCACCTCCACTGATATGGGCGTAGGATGCTCCCACCGAGGAAAATTTAAATGTGGCGACGGCCGACGTTGACGTGCGAAATCCCTTCACCTCAAGCGTTTTTCCGGGAGCAATGACGTAACCTTTTTTTCGAACCGAAGCGGCCTTTCCATCGATGACATCCAGACCGTCAACGCTCAAAACAACCTCGACACGATTCCCGCTCTTGTTCTTGACGATCAATGAGTAGGTCTTGCCTTTTTTTCCAATGATCATGCGATCACCCCTCCACGAATAACTCGGTAACATCCCCCAGCCACTCCTCACCCCCCACTCTACAAGTCCACCGGCGGCACTTTGCAGCCCGGATGTTTTATATTTCGTGTTTACCCCCATCGAGGCCGCACCATCAGTATCGTTGTAGCGAATCATCGCGATCTTACCGGTCGGTTTCGATGATGCCCGCACGAAACTGGTATAGGACATTTTTGAATTTACTTCGTCACCCCATCCCGTCGCAAGACCGCTCCTTGGACTGTCATTATTTAGAATCCTATCCACTGAATTGCGATTCACTGCATCTGCTCCCGAACCTACTCCAGTGGTGGTCACTCCGCCGACCTCTTCCCGGGCACTGGTAGGCGTCATAGCCGGAGCAGGTGCAGCTGACTGCGGTACGGAACAACTCGCCATGCCCCAGGCTGCCAATCCCAGCAGGGCTCCCCTGCCAAGGCTATCGCGTATTTGTATTTTCCCTCGATCAGCTCTCTTCATAACTCTGCTAAAAAACCAGCAATTGGACGTCTCGTCAACGAATAATGCTGCTTTTTTAACACTTTATTTAAGCTGGATGTTGTTGTTGTTCACTTGACCTCCTAATTGCTTTCATCCATTACCCCTTCATCACCAGATGAAATTGATCCGATTATTTCCCCTCCTTGTTGGCACCGGTCTTGGCCTGCTGACCTCTGGTTGTTCCAAAAACATCACGGCAAATCCCAATCAGACTGTCGTCAAAGATGCCATTTTTGTGAATCCCTACCCACCGGGAACCTACGCCCACTTCAAGGCGGAAAACTACCCCAACACGACCAAGAGCTGGAAAAACCACAGCGTATTGGAAAAAACGAATTCGTCCAACAGCCGCATCAATATCAATCTCTCCCTGCAGCGCGGCTTCCTCATACTGGGTAACCAAATCGCCATGGACTATCGCGTTTCGAGCGGAAGTTCCAACTACGCCACCCCCCCAGGGAATTATCGTATTATCGAGAAGGTTCAAAAGAAGCGCTCCAACCTTTACGGCCGCATTCTCGATTCCTCTGGCGAAACGGTGAACTCCGATGCTGACATTAGAGAGGACTCTGTCCCTGATGGCGGTAGCTTCCTTGGAGCCTCCATGCCCTACTGGATGCGCCTTACCGGTTCTGGAATCGGAATGCACCAGGGCATCGTCAATCAAAGTTTTGCCTCCCACGGATGTATTCGCACCCACTACTCCGCTATCCCCACTGTGTTTTCAAAAACCAGAGTGGGAACCCCCGTGGATATAACGCCTTGACGTTGCCCTCCCGTCCAAGCTCGGAAAAACATTTCGCCACCCTGAGCCTTCACCTGGGAGCATTGGCCTTGTCGAGTTGTATTAGCTCCAAAGATGACAAGAACGCCCGGGAAAATTTTAGGCCCGTAAAGGCTATCGAAACACTATGAATCATCCCCAAGATTTACGCCAAGATGAATAAGGGATCAACCATCATGGTCGTGCCTTAACCAAATCATTTCATTCAAAAAGTGCGTTTCCATTCTCCCGGTAACGCGTTTTTTCTCCTACCCATTCAACTTCGCGAGATTCTTCGGCAAAAAGACCCCATCTTTCCGGATCAATTTCCCATCAAAGAAAATCTCTCCCCCTCCGTAATCCTTCCGCTGAATTGTCACCATGTCCCAGTGGACGGTTGAGCGGTTTCCATTATCAGCCTCCTCATAGGCCTGACCCGGGGTAAAGTGAAAGCTACCGGCAATCTTTTCATCAAAAAGAATGTCACGCATCGGCTCTCTAATCACAGGATGAAATCCTAACGCAAATTCTCCCACGTAGCGCGCACCCGCATCAGCATTCAAAATCTTGTTCAACTCCTTCGTCTTACCTCCGGCGGCTTCCGCTTTGATTATTTTTCCTTTTTCAAAAACCAATTTAATCCCGTCAAAAGCAATCCCGCGATAAATCGTCGGCGCATTATGCGTGATCACCCCTTCCACCGAATCCTTCACCGGCGCAGTGAACACCTCGCCATCCGGAATATTATAATTCCCTCCACATACAATCGCCGGAATGCCCTTGATTGAAAAACGCAAATCCGTGCCCTTGTTTTTAAGATGCACCTCGTCGGTTTTATCCATGAGCTTCTTCAGCGCATTCATCGCCGGAAGCAAGCTCTTGTAGTCAAGTAAACAGACCTTGAAGTAAAAATCCTCGAAGGCCTCGGTACTCATACCAGCCTGCTGCGCCATCGCCGGATGAGGCCAGCGCAACACGCACCATTTGGTTTTTTTGACCCGGTGATCCAAGACCTTGCGCATATGCTTCATCGCCACGGCCATATTTTTCTGCGGCACATCACTGGTCTCAGTGATATTATGAGACCCGCGAATCGCGATGTAGGCATCCATATCCTTCATCTCGGCGAGCAAATGCTTGCCCGTCGTCTTAAACTGCTCGTTGGTCGCTCCAATCATGAGCTCACGAGTCAGCCTGTTCGCACCCAACCTCAAAAAAGGAACGCCCTTCCGTGCCCTGACTTCCCTAATGAGAGCAATAGCCATCGCCTCAGGCGTATCGACCAAATCCAGGAGAATTTTCTCCCCTTTCTTAAGGCTCGTAGAATAGCGGATAAGTTGCTGCGCAAGCTCGTTGTAGCGTGGGTCCATGGCAATGAAGAAACCGCGCCTTCCTACCAAGAACAATCAGAAAAACACCTTACTCGTTATTGCGGTATTCCTCGAATGAACGACCACCCGGAATATCGGGATCAGGAAGGTGGGAATTCGCATCCAACTTTCGGCCCGTTTCGGATTCATCAAAAGCTCCACCGCCAGCGCGTTTGCTATTGACCGATTCGCATGAGGTCAGGATCAGGCCCGAGATGACTACCAGGGTCGAAAGAAAAATGCTTTTCATGAAGCGCTAATATGACTGTTTTTGATTATCCTGCAAGCTTCTCCTCCCGATGGGTAAGACTTGGCCCAACAGAGAGGGAGTGCTAGTATTTTTCCTCTTGAAAATCCGATCACGATTCAGCTATTGGAGTAGACTTCTCCTCCTCGTTTTCGGAACGATTGTGATCTGGCAATTTAGGTACATCGAAAGCGGCCCCGTCTACTGGCGCAATGCCGACCTTCATGACCTGACCAACTGGAAGCATCGCGGAGGAACCACTCCTCCAAAAATTATCTCCAACGATTCCGGCAAAGTCATTTTGGAGTTTGCCCCTCAACGGAACCGACCGAGCCAAATACAAAGTAGTTGGCTGGCGACGGGAACAGAACAAATCAAAGTGCGCATCCGGCATCGCAGCGTCGGCGAGATCAAAGCCTACCCCGGTCAAAAGCGCTCCCCCGTTTTAATCGCCGTAACCGGGATCGATGGAAACAATCATCCCATTTTGGATCATGTTGGACACATCGTCGTTCAATCCCCCACGAATTCCTGGCGGACCTCCGAAGCCGTCATGCCCCTCGATCCCAAATCCCGAAAATTCTCCTTCAGTATTTTAGCCAGTGGCGAAGAGGGGTTGTTGCAAATCTCAGCTCTCGATATCACCGGTGTGCAAAAAGCCCCTTGGTTTACCCTCACCGCTATCATCATCTGCCTCCTATGGACTGCTTGGATTTTCCAAACCCTCAAACCGCACCAAGCTCGGAAGTGGATCTCGCTGATTACCACCATCTGGCTCCTTGGATGGGGAGCTTACCTGATCTTCCCCCGCACCATAGACATCCCGCGGCCCTTCTTCCCAACATTCTGGATTGCCGCGTCAGATGAACCTCTCTCCGAAAAGTCGGCCATTATCGAACCAGCCAATAAAGAAAAGATCCGCAAAAAAAGCGGACCTGCTCCCGCAATAAAGCTACCGCCCACGGAGAATGTCCGAAAGTGGTTCAAATCTTTCGGCGGCGGACGCTTTCTGATGCATTTGGGCGTCATGGGAGTGTTTACAGGAGGACTACTCCTACTCCTCCCCCTCCGAAATGCCTGGCCGTTTATTCTTAGCATGATCGTGGGAATTGAACTACTCCCGGCGCTCCTCATCAAGAATTCCGACAGCACAGACGTCATCGATCTTCTCGCCTACCTTCTCGCGATAGCTTTGGCCATTCCCATCGCAGCGAGAACCCGAAAGCTCCTGCCTGAAAAATGGCGGCAACTTTACAAAACTTAGCGCTCAATCTTCTCAACCGCTCTCCTGAGCCCATCCTCGATCTCTTTGGGCAGGCCATACGACGAGAGTTCCTTCACGAAAACATCCCAGTCCTTGTCCTTTCCGCTCCCGAGATAGGCATTTAACCGGGTTGCCACGGTCGAGTCCGCCAATGACTTCCCATCGGCATAAGTCCTCCCCAAAAAGCCACGGATATCGCTATAGCGGGTCAGGTAGTATTTCTGATGATAAGCTTCGGCGTAGGTGAACTCCCCCACGGGAAGAATCGCGGTCTTCACCGCATCCAAGGAAACTCCCTGTGCCTTCGCCGCTTTCGCCACACTGGCTTGCGCTGCCTTCTTCTGCTCGTCGTTGTGATAAAACAAGGCATTCATATACTGCCGGGAATACCCCGCCTGGTCACAGCGATGGGCACTCCAGAAAAGATTCAGCATCTCCTCGTATTTCAAGACCGCCGGATCGTAATCAATCGAGATCACCTCGGTATGATTTCCCAAACTGTGGTAGGATGGATTTTTCTTTTCACCCCCGGCGTATCCCACACGGGTGCGAATCACTCCTTTAAGACTTCCGAACTCGGAGTCTGGTCCCCAAAATCATCCTAAACCAAAAGTCGCCGTCTCAAATTTCTTTGAAGCCAGCCTCTTGTCTAGCGGAAGGGTCTTCGCAGACACCGTTCCATCTGCCTTGGCTAATTTTTCTCCGGTCGCAAGTCCTGCCATGATGAGCAAAGATGTCGCGACCGCCCCGATGAGCAAACGAATTTTCATAATTAGGTGAATTCTGTGATCACTAGGATGCCCTATTCTGCGATTTATTCCAGCACGGGTTGACGATTCCTTTTCTTTCGCGTTGGCTCGACCACAGATGGCCGATCCCGAGACAATCTCCGAATTCGCTCAGCGGGTGCTGATGAGCGATTCTTTGGAGGAAAAGCTCACTCACGCTCCGGGCCACCTCATCCTGGATCCTCCTTCAAAAGAGACCATTGCCATCCCAGATACCCCGGGCCGGCCTTCCCACCTCCTCCCCAGCAGCAACGACGGCCGCTCTCCTTTTCCCAGCACCCACCAGATCGAAGACGAAGAGCAACGAGCCATTCTCCTCCACTTTTTCGCCAACCACGAACTCCTTGCCGTCGAGCTCATGGCTCTGGCCTTACTCAAATTCCCCGACGCGCCCGATTCCTTTCGAAAGGGCGTTCTCCACACTCTCAAAGAGGAACAAAACCACACCCGCTGGTATCTCAAGCGCATGGAAGAATGCGGCGTCAAATTCGGCGACTACCATCTCAGCCCCATGATCTGGTCGCACATCTCTCCCATGGAGAGCCCGCTCGACTACGTCTCCACGCTCTCGCTCACCTTTGAGCAAGCCAACCTCGACTACGCCAAGCACTACTCAGAAATCCTAGCGCAGTCCGGCGATCAAAAGTCCGCCAAGATTCTCTCGAAAATCTACCACGATGAAATTGCCCACGTCGGTCACGGCTTGAAATGGCTTCGCCGCTGGAAGAAGCAATCGCAATCGGATTGGGATGCTTGGCACAAGCAACTCCACTTCCCTGTCTCCCCAATTCGCGCAAAAGGAAAAGTTGCCTTCAATGAAGAAGGCCGTCGCCAAGCCGGACTTGACGAAAATTTCATCTCCTCGCTTCGACGCTATCAATCATCCCGGGGACGAAGTCCCGACCTCTACTACTTCAACCCAGACGCCGAACCGGCCGTGGCTCATCCTGGTTGGAAAGCCCCAAAGCGTTTCGAAGAACTCGCTGCCGATTTGGAATACGCCTTCGCCCTTTCCATCCCATCCGAAGACGACCTTGTCCTTCTCCGGCGCCTCCCCAGCGATCAGCATCGCGATTTTCTAAGTAAGAGGGGCCTTCACTTTCCTGAAGTCGGATTACTCGGTGACATCGACGAAATACGGAAGCAACGAAAGCTCCGCGACGAACGCCCCTGGGGTCACGCGTCCAAGGAACTCCTTTCAAAAAAAATCGGCCTCGAACTTCGCAGCCTCATTGACGAGTCCCCTATCCCGTCGGCCATCTGCACCAGCAAGGAAGAAGCCCTCACTTTCATCGCCAACCACCCCCACGAGGAATGGATCACCAAGCCTCTCCACAGCTCGGCCGGACGAGGCAACAAACGCCTCCTCCGCGACTCCGTCGAAGTTCCCAAAGGTGATTTCCTCATCGAACCCTGGCTGGAAAAAGTCATGGAGTTCTCCCTCCTCTACCAAATCGGCCGCCCTGAAGAGGGCGGCATTCGTTGCCTCGGACTATCGCGTCAGGAAGTCAGCAAAGACGGCCAGTGGCTCAGCTCCACCTCCTCCCCCAAGCCCGCGGTCGGACTGCCTGTCGAGCACGCGCAAATCATCTCCAATCAGGTCATGCCCTGCGCCAAAAAAAAGATTTGCCGTGCGCTCGAAACCCTTTTCGAAGGCCACGACTACCTTGGACCGCTCTGTATCGATTCCTTCCTCCACCTTTCCGACGGAGAACTCAAATGGCATCCCGTCAGCGAGGTCAACGTCCGCTGGTCCATGGGAAGACTCGCCCATCAACTCCGCAAACGACTCGCGCCTGACAGCCCCCTGACCCTCACCACCTGCCCTCCTGATGAAGCCAACGCAATGAACAACGGCTTTCCTCTCGGAGACCCCGAACAAGCCACCACACGAGTTCCCGTGATTCACTTTTAAGCCCAGGACTTTTCAATCAACACCTTCAATCGTGGAACCTCCGTCGCCGACACCTTCGCAATGAACCCCTTGTTGTGCGCAAAATGCACGTCGGGCTCGTCTTTGATTTGGGTATACTCCATTCGCTTATCGTCGTTAAATCTTCCCAGCCCATATCCCTCGCCGCGACGATCGGGATAAACCATCGCCACAACTTCTTCCTCCAACCCCTGGTCTTCCACATAGCGACCCATCCCCATCGAAGGATCGCTTGGCATGGGGTCAGTCCTCGGCAAGAAGAGCACCTTTTTCCCAAAGCTCATTTCCCAAACCTCGGCATTCTCCCCAAGATACTCGAGCTGCTTCTTCATGCCCCGTACAAAGCTAATGAGATCCTCCCCCACCATCTTCATCACTTCATAAATCGGCTGTCCCGGCAAATGCTCGGCGCTCGCTGCAAAACGTCGCAGCAAGGTGATATCGATCGGTGAATTCAACTTCGCCATGGCATCACGCTCCACGCCCAACCACTTGGCGGTATCATTCGGACCACGCGTATCCATCCACTCCGCCACAATCAGCCAATCGCAGAACTTATGCGTCTCCTCGTAGAGCCCCAAATGCTTCAAGACCAGACTCAACGCACAAAGCGGCTCGGCCTCGCGCGGAAACTGGTGATGGTCAAAATTCATCTTCGACTCGTCCCACTCCAGCCCCACATCCACCACGGCCGTCGCAACATCTGAAAGATCATCTTCACTTGGCTCGCGACGATACACAGGCACTCCGGTTTCAGCCATCAGCAGTGCACAGGCGAGAAAGTCATCTTTATGGGCTCCACCGGGGTGAACTACAATTTGTCGAATCATGAAAACGGGCATAACCTCACTCAGAGCGATGCTCAACCACGAATGAAAGTCTCCGTCATCATCCCGGCCCACAACGAGCAGGAATATCTCCCCGCCGGACTGAATGCCGTTGCCGCGGCTACAAAAATTTGCCCTCACGAGGTCGAAACCGTCGTCGTGCTCAACCGCTGTACCGACCGGACCGAAGAGATCGCGCGGGAATTTGGAGCCGTCATCGCAAAAGAAGACGCCAAGAACCTCTCCCGTATTCGCAATGCCGGCGCCGCTGCAAGCTCTGGCGATATTATCGTCACCATCGACGCCGACAGCCAAATGCATCCCCAATTCCTGCGCATCGTCGTCGAAAAACTCGCTCAAGGTCGCGATATCGGAGGCGGAAACATGATTCTTCCTGAACGCTGGTCCCTCGGCATCATTGCTTGCGGAGCAATCCTCTTCCCCCACCTGGCCAAACACAAAGTCTCCTTCGGTACCTTCTGGACTACCCGAAAAACTTTTGATCACCTCGGCGGCTTCAACGCGGATTTCGTCACTATCGAAGATGTCGACTTCGCCATCCGTATGCGCGACTACGCCAAATCCATCGGCAAGAAAACCGGCACCGTCTGGACCGCTCCCATGACGACCTCGTGCCGAAAATTCGACCAATACGGCGACTGGCACATTTTCAAAGACCGCGGCTTCATGTTTAAAGTCCTCGAAGGAACCAACACAAAAGTCGCCAACGAATATTGGTACGACCAACGTTCAAGTTAAGGCGACTCCTCCAAAATCAACTCCACCTTCGCAGCCTCCCAAGGGTAGAAGGGTTTCAGCATGTAATAGCAGATCGGTCCCGTTACCGCGACGAAAAGCCAAATCGGAAAGACCTTTTTGGCGAGCCTCTTGTGCTTCGCGAAATCATTCGTCCACGCATGCACGAAGGTCAGCAGAATAAAGGGAAAACTAATCGCCGCAGCTGCGATGTGGGTAATGAGAATCGAAAGGTAAACCGTTCGAGCTGATCCGGCGATCTCACTCTCTTCATCACTCAATTTGCCATTCCCATCGGTATCACCAAAGAGAGTCTCTATTGTCGTGAAATGATACGCCACATAGCTCAGCAAAAAGAGGCCTGACAAACCCAAGGCGCCCGTCATGCAACGCTGATGCGCTTTGTAATTCTTCCGGGCCAGAGAGAACAGCCCACCCAAAAGACACGCCGCCACCAAAGTGTTTAGAAGCGCATGAAGCGATGGAAGCAACGAAAGCTCCACCCCTTCGGGAAGCGGAATCTTATAAGGACTCCTCATCATTACTACAAGAAGCAGGACCAGTCCGCTGACAATCCAGACCAGCTTCTTCAACAACTTCGCCCGCTCTTCAAGAACGGGTCGCGAAACAAATTCATTTTGATCACTCATCACTTTCAACAACTTCGTCTTTCTTAATTTCGTTCAGCGCAGTCCTAACAACATCGCTCAGAGCCTCCGGCGGCAGGCTTTCATGCCACTTCTTCACGAGGGTATTTCCCCGGAACACAAGAATCCCTAAATCGTGCGACCACTTCCCCTTCGCGGCAGCTTCAATGGGGTCCTTCCGTTCCCGGATGTCACCAAACTTCATCTCATAGCGCATATACTGCAAAAGCGGCTCCCGTTCAGCTTTGACAAACCACCAGTTGGAAGGATCAACCGAAAGCGACTTTGTCATTTCCTGAAGCTTCTCCAGAGTATCTTCTTCGGGATCAACCGAGAAACAAACCACCTGAAAATCCTCCTCATTCTTATATTCGTTGTAAACTCCCAGCAGGGAGTTCGCATTGCGGGCCGCACACATCGGACAGGACGTATAATACTGAGCCGCCACCCAGACTTTATTTTTCAAGTCAGAGATTTTCACCGCCGCGCCATCCTGCTTCACCAGATCCAAATCATTCTCCAGCTCCCAAAGGTCTCCCGCCTCTTCCTTTCCAGCACCTTCCACGATCGGAGCATTATCCTCACGCAACTTGCCTCTGAGCGTCGTGAGCCAGAATGACACTCCGAGAATCATCGCGCAGATGGCGGCGACGCCCAAATAGATCAGTTGAATTTTTTTCTTATCGGTCATTTTTGTCCTTTCTCGTCCGGATTTTCGTAGAGGTATTCAAGTGATTTTTTCAAAAGCTTCACCAGCTCTTCAGTCGATATTTTAGGCGCGACGAGGTCCTCCTCGTCATTGGTTTTTTTCGCCTCGTCATATTGGCGCTCCCAGCCAGCTACTTTTTCAAAATCCCAGCCAATCGGCACCCCGACGGGACCCCGGATTTGCAAATGCTGATCGAGCAAGACGAGCTGGGAATCATAAATCAGTTTCCCATCTTTCTCGTGAGGATAGATTCCAAAGCGAATCTTGCTCTTCAAAAAAGCCCTCAGGGAATCTTTCCGGTCCTCGCTCGCCGGCACCCGCCAAACCTCCGGTTCTTGTCCAAACTCGGTGAGAACCTGCGCCACCAATTCCGGCTTCTCCTCATCTCCATCGAGGACAAAAACGAGTAGCTTCGGCCTCTTTTCCTTCTCGGAAAACCCCGCGAGTACTTCTCGCACTGCTGAAATGGTCGGCTCGGATTCCGGCGCCAACTCGCTCGTCACCGCAAAGGTCAGCACAACGCTCCCTCTTAAATCCTCCATCGTACGGCGCTCACCATCCGAGGTGAGAATGTGCACCTCATCAGCACCACCGATCGCCGAAAGGAAACTCGGACGCTCGGTATCAGACGTCTTTTCAGCAAAGCGATTGTAGGCCCATAAAATAGCAAAGCCCCCGACCACCATGATCGCAGTAAGAATAAGCGCGGTGTTTCGGAGTTTGACCGGATCGCGGTCGGCTGGTTCCAGCTTGCTGACGTCCATGCGGCGCAAACTAGCTCAACTCCACGCAAAGGCAAGACCGAGCAATATTACCGGCAGATAGAGCAAAGTCCCGAAAAAGGCCTTCCTCATTGGCCCGCGCTCGCCCGAGGCCTTATATTTCAGGACCGGCACCATCAGGAAAATCACAAAGGGAGTGTGCAAAATCGCCACCAACCAAGGAAACAAGCCGGTCCAGGAGCCCAAAATCACCAGCACCATGAGACAAATCGAGAACCCGATGAAGAGTTTCGCAGTCTTTCCGCCCGAAACATCACCATTTGACCACATCTGGTATCCCGCCTCCTCGTAATCCTCCCTGCACAACCAGCTGATTGCCACAAAATGAGGCAATTGCCAAAAAAAGAGCAGCGCGAAGAGAAACCACCCGCCCCAGGCCTCCCAAGCCCCTCCGGCCCCAACCCACCCAATCAAGGGTGGTATCGCTCCGGGGATCGCTCCGACCAAAGTATTCGTGGAATGCCACTTCTTCATCGGCGTGTAGACAAAGACGTAGGTCGCGATGGTGATCGCTGCCAGCACCGCCGCCACCGCACTCACCTTGGCTGCCAAATGAATCACCCCGAAGGCGGCCAAGCCCCAACCAATGGCAAAGCCTTTCACAACGCCCATTCTACGTGATGGCAATGGCCGGTCCGCCGTCCGCTTCATACGGGCATCGTCCTCGATCTCCATGAGCTGATTAAAGGCCGCTGACCCAAAGGCCGCTGCCGCCGTCCCGATCAAGGTGTGGAGCAGTAAGATCCAGCGGGTCGACATCCCCCCCTCCAGCCCTTTAGCTGCGAGGAAAAAGCCAAAAAAGGTCGTGATTAGCACAAAAACATTCAGGCGCACCTTCATGAGAACCTGAAGATCTTGGGCCAAACCGGGCGCTTTTGATGAGTCAGACAAGGGCCGGAGTGTGCCCTCCCTTTTCTCATCCCGCAATCCCGAGTGAACAAGAATCGCGATTTTTGCTTTTCCTGCCCCCTTCTCTTCCTAACAGTCCCCTCCAACATGAGTGATCAAGACCAGTATCAACGCGAACTCGACGTCATCGAAGAGGTCAAAGACAAAGGCCCTGCCGGAAAATTCTTCGGCTATGCCAAAATCTCCGGCCCCGGCTGGCTCCAGGGTGCCATTACCCTCGGC
>NHEN01000090.1 GCA_002172625.1 Verrucomicrobiaceae bacterium TMED86
AGGAATAGGATTTTTCTGAGTTTCATCGTGCTTCCGGGATGGAATTTTGGGTGTCCAGAAACTGGTTTAGAGACCCTCCGACAAAAGCAAATTCCTGGCCGCCAGCAAGATCAAAAGCCAGAGGCCGGAGCGCCCAAGTTGGTCCCATCCGGCACGACGTTGATCCTTGTTTAGGTGAGATCCGGCGGGGGCGGCTTCACAAAAACTGTCGGTCAAGCCCAGGTTCGTTCACCCTTATTCGCTGACTACCCGGAAGAACTTGTGCGGATGATTCCGGGTATTAAAAACCACCTGGCTTTTGGTGAGGCTACCCTGCGAAGCGATGCCTTCCCTGCCCGGCACCGCCGTCCAGGGACTCTGCATGTCCGGGGATGATTCGAGCCGGTAGGTGCGATCAGCGATCGACGTCCAGGCAATCTGGAACCTTGTGCTATCCCCGTCCTTGCTGAGCTGTTGCCACTCGATGATCTCCGGTTGGTTTGGATCGTCCGTCCCCAGCTCAAAACGCACCGCTGGATCGGAGCTGCTGATGGTGTAAACGATCGCTTCAGGCGTCGAAGCCGACCATCCCTCCGAGACCCCTGGCGCGTATTCCTCAGAGGAGAGCGTCGCCGCGCTGGTTGCGTCCAGATAAACCTCTTCGCCCGGCAAGAGATCGACGGTCACTTCAAACTGAGCCGTAATCCGAAAACCATCGCCCTCGGGAACAGCAGTCGCCAGTCCATCGAAATCGCCGCTGAACACCGGCACGCTATCGGTATCCCGGTCGAATACCACCACCCCCTCGAATTCAGTGGGGAAGAACCCGGGAGCCTCGAGATCGATCTCCGCACGGGAGGAGCTGATGCCCTTGGTGCCGACACCCGGAAGGTCGTCCTCGAGCAGGACGGTGAAATCCAAGCTCAAAGTCACCGGCACCGCGACGCCCGGGGCGCCTCCCGCCTTTTGCGGCGTGAACACCACCCGGCTCTGACAATCGAGGTAGGTGGTCTGAAAATAGATGTCCCTGGGTGCGAGCGACACTTCGCCACGGTGGGAGATATCGATCCGGGTAATGCCGCCGCCATCTTGGGTGGAGGTCATATTCGTGGCCGAGGAAAAGGGTGCAAGCACACTGGCGGGACGGGGATCCGCAGCGGTGAACATGTCGAGTCCATTGGCAGTGGCCGCAAACAATCCCCCGCGCGTCTCGAACAGTTCGGTCTCCATCAAAAAAAGGAAGTCTGCCGAAAAATAACTACACCCGGCACACTGCATTGTGAGGCCGGCGGGCAGTCCGTTGATGAGATCCCAACAATCCTCGGCTTGTGCAGAAATCGTCCCGCAAAGAGCAGCGACAGTCAGGAGATTGGTCGGGTGTTTCACATCCATCATTAAAGGCAGCGTGGTGAATCGATCTTGTCTGTCAATTGCTCTATTTGCTCAAAGGCTTATGCTCCTTTCTCTTGCGCCAAACTTCCCGCGCCCTCTGGACCGACGCCCCCACGGCCCTGACCACCAGTGATTGTTCCTCGACTTTCCATCAATGCACGCCCCAGCCCTTGTGCCAGTTGCCAAACCCGGGTGAGACGTCAACGATCCATCCCGGTCTTCAATCATCGGATCTGAGGGAAGACGAGAGACTCCGCACCCCGAAACCTGATTTAATTAAGGCAGGTTCCAATGCAAATTCGTATTGGAGGTGATGTGTGAAGGGACGGTGGCGAAGGGACGAAGACCTTGGGCGCGGTGACGGGAAGTTGGGTGCTCCCTGTCCTGCCCCATAGGCCTTATCGTCGTAACTATCACCGTTCGGTAATAATACTCCCATTAATCAGGTGACAAGATCGCCGTCGATTCCCCCGCAAAACTTTCGCTTACTCCGACAGACTCCAAGCAATAATAATTCGGCGGGTCAGCTCACTCGCTCACCCGGTAGAAGGCCTTGCCGGCGAGCGGAGTGTCGTCTTTCAAAGTTTCGGTGCTGGAACCCGCGACGATCTCGTCGCGCTTGTCGATGAAACTGCCACTCAAGTCGGAATCCCTCCAGAGGGAGTAAGTAATCCCCGGGGTAAGGCCTTCGACGGTCACCTCGAACGCGTCGGAGAGGTTGAAGCCGGCGCTGGTGATGGCGAGGCCGCTGCCGCCCGTGTCGGGTCCCTCGAAGATCATGCCGTGGACGACACCGCTCCAGGAGTTGGCGACACGCACTTCGTCGATACGAATGCCTGATCCCATGTTGGCATCGGTGCTGTTGGTCAGCAATCGGATCGAGCGGAAAGTGACCCCGGTGAGCGTGTCATTCTGGACCTGCCAGGCCGGTTCAGCGGCGAGTGTGGCCGGGTTTCCGTCGGCGGGGATAAGCGCGGCGAAAATAGAAGTGCCGCTGCGTTTCATCGCCAACAGGTAGGTGGTGTCAACGGCGAAGGCGCTGGCAAGGGTAGTACCCTGCCCGTAGCCGGCGGAATCACCATCGGCAAAGAGGGTGCCCCGGTCGATGCCGACATTGGCGCGCATGTTGCCGGACGCACCGGGGCCGTCGTGGAATTCTGCCCGCATCTGCGCGACGCCGGCACCGCCGCCATAGGCACGGACCAGAGCGGTGAAGTAGAGCGATCCCGACACCGGTAGCGCCGTGGTGAAATCACGCGCGTTGGCCCTGCTCGATTCCGACCACACGTGAGTCGATCCATCGGTGATCGTGCTCGGGGACTGGCCGAACCAGAGGCTCTGGCCGATACCGCTAGTGACGAGCCCGGACGGACCGGTGGTCGCCCAGGCAGTGACCCAGCCTGCTCCACTATTGGTGGTCTCGGTGGTAAGGTTCACGCCGCCGCCATAATTGAAGGGCTCGTAGATGATTCC
The DNA here is from genome assembly GCA_002172625.1 of Verrucomicrobiaceae bacterium TMED86. Taxonomy (GTDB): domain Bacteria; phylum Verrucomicrobiota; class Verrucomicrobiia; order Verrucomicrobiales; family Akkermansiaceae; genus SW10. Next base: position 2,845 of record NHEN01000090.1, read on the forward strand.
CGGTTTGATCCCCAGCTCGCCAACCACATCCGCGTAGCTGTCGCCCAGGCGGATCTCGTCGATGACCGAGTCGTTGGCGTTGCTGGCCGAAACCCGCAGTGCGTTGAGAACCACCCCGCTGGCATCGGTGCTGTGAACAACATCCCAGCTGGCGGGCTCGGTAAGAAAATCTCCCGGGTTGGACACCGGGAAGACGCTGAGGGAAGCGATGTCGGGAACGGCCCCACCGTTGCGCTCCAGCTTGCCGACGATCACGTAGTCGACGCCGTCTGACAGGGCGACCGACGAGGCACTCAGATTCGTCACACCAGTCCTGACCTCACCCGAGCTGTCGATGTTGAATGGAGTCCAGCGCACTGCCAAGGGGAGGGTCTGGAGAAATTCTGCCCGGAAAGCGGCACCGGACGACCAGTTAACCAGGGCGCTGAAATACAGATCCCCCAAACCGTTCATCTCGAGCGGTTCACTCATCTCCCGCTGCGACTGGCCGCCGCCGCCGTTGTTCTTGATCTGGCCGCCCACGCTCGCCAGGTTGCTCGTGCCGGGAAAGGCGATCGAGGTTTCGGACAAGTCGAGCCGGATTCCACCGGTCCCATCTGGGTCGCCGCTAACCGCCTTCCACTCGCCAAACCAGCCACTGCCGCCGTCGTGGTCATTGTCGCCGCGGAGGAATTTCGTGCTGTTGTCTTGTGCTCCGTAATCGAAGGATTCAGACAGCAGGAGAGTGCCGTGAACCGCAGTGGTCAGTCCCGCGAGGCTTGCCACGAACAGGAGCAGGTGTGATTTCAAGCTCATCGCTAACAGGGATTTCAAGGGGCTTTCGGATTTATTTTCAACGTTTTGCACAGACTTCTCACTTCCGCCGCCGGCGGAGCAGCAGAGACATCCCACCGAGCCCCAAGAGCGTGAGCGATCCGGGCTCCGGAATGACCAGGCCGTCGACCGCACTGTCCCAGTCGGTGGCGAGGCGCAACTCGTCGATGCGAATGCCGCCGTCAGTTCCGTTTGCAATGAGACGGATCGACCTAAAATCGACGCCCGTTGCGCCGCTGTCGGTCACCTGCCATGTCGGCTCGGACGTGAGCGTGCTGCTCATGCCATCAGCAGTGATCAGCGAGGCGGAGATGCCGCTGGTGGTCCGCTTCATAGCGAGGAGATAGGTCGTATTGACGGTGACGACGCCAGCGTCGACACCTCCTCCACCGGGCGCGTAGCCCGGGGCGGAGACATGGGTATAGAGGTCGCCATTGGTAATGCCGACATTCCCGCGCATGTTGCCAGTCGCGCCCGCGCCATCGTAAAACTCGGCCCGCATGTCGACCGTCGAGGCACCGGAGAACACATGAATCAAGGCCGTGAAGTAGAAGCTCTGGGTTCCGAGGTCCACCGCCGCGTTCCAATCCCGCTCATTGCCCCGGTTACTATCCGAAAAGACGTGGGTGCTGCCGTCGGCGGTCAAGGCTGGAGACTGGTCGAACCAAAGGCTCTGGCCGGTACCGCTCGTCACCAGCCCGGAGGGTCCGGTGGACGCCCAGGCCGCCGTCCAGCCGGTGCCACCATTAGTGGTCTCGGTGGTAAGGTTCACGCCGCCGCCATAATTGAAGTCTTCGTAGGCGACCAGCGCGGCGTTCAGCGAGCCGGTCAGGGCGAGGCCCGCGAGGGGTAGGATGTGTTTTCTTGTCTTCATGAGTGACTGTCAGGCTCGGTTGGTGGTGGGTTGGCTGATCCGGGGTGCGTTGTCCTCGGTCCGTGGCCTTTGTTCTTTTGTTTTTGTTTTTGTTTTTCAACCGGCCCCCCCGGGATGGGTAGAGCAGGACGAAAAATTTGTGTTTCAAGCCCAGTTTCTACAAATACACACATACCGGAAGAGAAATCCGCCTCGAAAACCACCCCCAAATTCAACAGGTCCCCCCATGGATCCGTTATAGCCTCAAGAGGGTCGCCGCCTCACTCTCAGGAAGTAGCGTAAGGCGATTGGTGGACGACTCGAAGTGAAGGTGTGTGAGGTGGAGACCGCAGTGATGGTTTCAAGCGGTGCCCATGTGATCAGGTCGGTGCTGGCTTCCAGCGAATAGCTAAACCCGGGAGAGGTCGCGATCTGCAGGTCGAAGTCGTCGCCCTGCGGTGACAAGACGGGATTCATGGGGGCGGGAGCAGCGCTATTGGTAGTTCCCGGTGTGGTACTGGCCAAGATACCACGACCAACCGCCGAGCTTCCAGCGGGGATGCCGGAGCTGAAGTCCTCGGCCTGCGGGCCAAAGTCGACTCGGTCGATCTCGGTGCCGTCGGGCGCGTAGACCGCGATGCTCTCGCCGCCGGCTGATAGTTTGAAATTCGTGTGGGCGCCCGGGATGTTCTGCGAGATTTCGTCGTCCGCCCACACGATGAGGTAGCCGTTGGCCGGGATCGTGTGTCCGGGGAGGAAGGCGAATTTCGCCGGCACCGCGGGGTCGTCGGTGATCGTCCAGCCAGCCAGATCGACGAAGTCCCCGGTCGGGTTGTAGAGTTCGATCCAGTCGTCGAACTGATTATCAGCAGGATCGGCTATGGTGCTGCCGTTGTCAGCCATCCACTCGTTGATGACAATGGCAGGCCAGTCACTGGTGCCGGTGAACTCGACCGTGATGGTCTGGGTGGCGATCTCGTTGCGGTTCAGGTCCAGAGCGCGGATCACCAGGACGTTCTCCCCAGGGAGCAGCGTGAACGGTGCGGCCCAATCTGTGAGCGTGGAGAACTCGAGCGCGAGCGCCCGGCCGTTCACCTCGATGGAGGCTGCGGCGACCGGCGACCGGCCGGCGATCGTGATCTCAGCAACGGCGCTCGTAGTGCTGTCGCCGGGAGACGTAACGGCGAAGGCGGCGTCGATCCCGGCGAATTCGCCAAGAAGAAACGCGCGGCGCTGGTCGATCCAATCGGGAATCGACAGACCGGTCCCGCTCGGGACAAACGGAGAGATGATGGTCAACCCGGCGGCCTGATACGCGTCGTAGCGCTGCTGGAGCCGCGTGGTAAAATGGTCGCCGGTGAACCAGTTATCGAGCGCCTCATCCATCGCCCGCCAGTAGGCGCGCTCGAAGGCGGGGACGGTGTAGAGCCGGCGGATATTCGGATCGACATTTCCTGGGAAAAGGCTGGCCGTTGGCGGATCGTTGAACACGCCCAGACCCACATCAAAATCCCAGCTGAACAGTGTCCAGCGGGCGGTCTCGGATTGGTAAAGGTAGGTGTTCTTGTAGTTTGGATTGCCGAAGCCATCCCAGAAGGAGGCGATGTCATTCATGGCAAAGGTGCGCATCCAGTTCTCCATATCCACGAGCGCCGCGAAGTCCTCGGCGTAGGTCGGCAGGGCAGAATCGGCGGCGGTCACCAGGTCGAAAACCGGCCCCATGTCGATGCGCGTATCCGCGCCGCGGGCGCGCGGACCGAAGTTCCAGAAGTAGCGGCCAAACTGGATCGTGCCATCTGCCTCGAACACGTCGAGTTGCGGTTTGCGGAAGGGCGAAATGCGGATTCCGGCATCGGTGCCCTCGCGGTCGTAGTTGAGCTTGTAAAGGATGCCGTCATCGCCCGGGAAGTGCGAGCCCACCACGACACCGTCCGGCTGTTCGGCATCGTGGTAGATTGTGCCGCGGCGCTGGCCGTTGATGTAGAGCTGGATGTCGCGGCGGTGGAGCGAGGGGAGCTCTAACAGATCAAGGAAATGGTACATCAACTGCTCGCGTTGGTTGGTTGTATCGCGAATCGGCGGGGCGATGGTCAGCTTGTCCGCCCCCAGGACGCTAGAGCCTCGTGGCAGGATGAGGTCATAGCCGACGGGGTTTCCAAGCGGCGAATTGTGTGTGTCGCGCGCGCCGCCGTAATAGGATCCGCTGTTGTAGAACACCCGCTGGTCGCCGTAAACGATGGTTGCCGGGAGCGGGTTGTTGGCGAGGAACGGCAAGGCAATCCAGTCCGCGAGCGTGGCCTCCGAAACCCAGAACCGGTAAGTACCGAAGGGTCCGGGCTGCGTCCCCTCACCGATGCGGGCAAAACACTCCGCCCCGTTGGCGCTCGCGTTTTCGGGGAAGGTGGTGGCCGCGCCGCCCATGTCCTCGGCTTCGACGTAAAAACCGACCAGCGTGGAGGCGTCCTGCCCGGAAATGCGGGCGGTGAAAATACCGTCGCCCGCCAGCTGGTCGCCGTCGATGCCGTCGTCGTTCATGCTGGTGGAAGCGTAGGCGGTGGCGGGATCGACCCGGTAGTTCAAGATCACGCTGGTGATCCCGTCTGGGTCTTCCACCCGCGCGAAGACACGGAACGGTAAGCCGGCCGGCGGTAACACCGGACGGTGGATCACGTCGGAGATGTCGGGCCCCGCGTTCGCGGTGGCGCTCGAGTTGAGCGCGCCGGGGGTGCCGAGATCCGTCGGGACGGTGAGCGCCCGCGCGCCTTCAAGCCAGCCGCCTTTGAGGCGTAGATCAAATTCCGGATGCCCTTTGAGCCAGCGAACCCTGGCGCGGAGCGTTGCCGTGGTGCCGGCGGGGATGGCAGTTGTCAGTTTCGAGCGGACGCGGTTGGCGATCGGGTCACCACGGCGGTTGGCGACGAGGCGGAGGGCGTTGGAGCCGGCGAAGGCATCGCCGCTCTCCACCCTGCTGTCGCGATGGTTGCCGTCGAAGTCCCAACCGTCGGATCCGCTTTCAAATCCGCCGTTGTTGACGAGGTCGGATCCCCCATCAGGGATGACCTCCACCAAGTCGACCAGCACTTCACCCTCACCAAGTAACAAAAATTGCACATCGGTGGCCGGATTGGACTCGGCGGCAAGATTGCCGTGCGCCAGTGTGCCGGTGACCTCGACCGTCGTCCAACTGGACTTGGCGGACTCGTCGCTGTCGGCCCAGTTGGAGACATGGCGCGATGGCGAGTCGGGATCGCGCCGCTCCAGGCTGCTGCCGCGGCCGTCGGCCAGTTTTGAGAACCGGGATCCGTCTGCGTAGTCGAGTGTATCGACATCGATGAAAAAACCGCCGCCGTCCGGATCGGGTCTGGAGAGCGTGACGCGCTCGCCGCTGTCCGAGAGGCTGCCGCCGAAGTCGCCGAGCACGGATGCGGCGGCGAGCCCTGGATGATTGCCCAGCAGCTGGGCGCTGTCCTCCGCGATAACAAGGTAGCCACCGTCAGGAATGCGAGTGCCTGCGGGGAAGGTGAAGTCGATCCCGCTCGTAAATCTCCACCCGCCGAGGTCGACAAGATTCCCGGAGCGATTGTAGATCTCGACCCAGTCGCCGGTCCCGGGCTGGGTCAGCGGAGCATTGAAGAAGATCTCGTTGATGACAATCCCAGGCGCCAAGAGTGCCGCGTTGGCGCCCCCCGGGGTGAGCGTTGCCAGCGGGAGCAAATGCGGGGTGCCGAAGCCGTCCGGACAGCGACCGAGCGAGCGATCAGCTCCGGAGGCGGGGTAGGAAACGGTGTCCAGTACGCGGAGGCTGTCGGGGCTGGTGAGAAAGACGGACTCGCCATCGGCGTTGAGCGCAAAGCCGAGCGTGGCCTCCTCGACGGCAAGAAACCCCTGCGGGCCGATGCTGGTGGCTGGTGGGAATTGATACTTTGTCAGGGCATTGCGCTGGTCACTCAGGTAGCAGTTGGATACATCGACTGCGAGTGGGCTGAGGTTGTGGATCTCGATGAAATTCGTCATCGGCGGATTGGAGTTCGCCAGCACCTCATTGATGACGAGGTGGTCAAGGTCGGCCGACGGGACTGGGTCCGCCGCGCCGGGAGATCCGCCGATGCGGTGGCTCGCCGCCCAGGCTTGCGGGTCCGCCTCGCCATAGGAAGGGCGCGCCAAGACGAGCGAGTGGCCGGTCCCGTCCGCCGCGACCGGCCACGGGGGGCGGTCGTTGTAGTCGGCCTGCCAGACGATCGCGTCAGAAGGCTTACGCAGCCGCACCGTGCCGCCGGCATTCGGGAGATTGCCAGACCACGGGCCGAGCACGCCGCTGATCCCGTAGGCATCCTCGACATCAGCGGGCATGCGCGCCACGACCAAGTAGCCGAGCGCAGGGATCGTTGTCCCGTCTGGGAATAAAAAATCAGCCTCGCCAGCGAGTCGCCATCCGGAGAGATCGGTCGGCCACGGCTCGCTGTTGTAGAGCTCGATAAACTCCAGCTCTGCCGGGGCGGTCGAGGCGGCAGGGTGATAGAGGATTTCCGAAACGACGACCCCCGCGCGACGGCTGCTCGGATTGAGGGGTTCGTAGCTGCGTTGTTCCGGTGTCGGGAAAATCACGCCAATGGCGGCCTGGCTGGTGATCGTCCCTTCGGCATTGGTGATGGTGACTTCGTAGAGCCCCGCGTCGGCGAAACCGGCACCGTCGACCAGGTAGGTCGAATTCGTCGCCCCGGGAATGTCGACGCCATTGAGCCTCCACTGATAGCTGATCGGTGTGGTGCCGCCAGCGCGAACGGAGAGCGAGAGCGGATCGCCCGTCCACACATCCTGCTCGACCACCGGCCTCAGTACGATCGGAGGCCCGTCGACGTCCTGGGTAATATTGATGGTCAGATTGTCCATGCGGACATCCATCAGCGGGGCGCCGGATGCCTGCCCGCCTTGGTGCGCGCGTAATTCGACGAAGCGACTGGTGGTGTTGTCCCAAGTGACCGGCCAGGTGCCGAGGTTCGTCTCGACCCCATCGACCGTGTGGATCGCGGTCACCTCCGGCACCGGTTTGAGGTCATCGATGATGAGTTTGAAATGATAGACGACGCCCCAGAGCGGAGTCCGAGAGGTTTTGCCGGAGCCGAGCGAGTTGCCATCGACCCAAGGGGTGAATCGGCCATCGGCGCGCAGCAGGATCGCAAAATCCGCCGAGGGATGATTCGGGCCGCGGATGCCAGCCTCGTCGCCGCCGGGGGCGACGTCACCGATCGAGATCGCCCACCACTGGTCGCTGACAGCAGTGCTGTTGCGTACAGCGTAGGCGTCGAATTCGATCTCCCAAGTGCGTCCTGCGACGATGTTACCAAAATCGGTGTCCAGATCGATGGCTGTCTGGCTGGCGGAGTCGATCGCCTGCGTCCGGATTAGCATCACATCACTGGGACCGAATCTGAAATGATCGTCCTGCAGGAAAACCTCGTTGTTCGCATGACCGACATTGTCCGTCATGGTGTAGGTGGAAGTCAGCGTGCCGCCGGTCTGGCGGGCGGGGACATCGAGATTGTAATCCGTCGGCAGCGTTCCGGCAGAGGAAGGAAAAGTGAACGGATCGACAAAGGCCGTTGATTGCCCAAAGGCGGGAAAAACCGAAGCGGACAAGACCAATATCGAAAGGAAGGTGGTTCGCATTATCATAGGAAAAGGGGAAAAGCTGACTGCTCAGGTCTCCAGGGCGCTTCGGAACTAAAATTCCTGTTCTCAGAGGCGAGTCATCCTACCTCCGGGATGGGGAAGCAGGACGGGAAGTTTGTTTTTCAGCCGCAGTCTCCACACACATACACACACATACACACACCGGAAGAGATATTTTCTTCGACAACCACCCCTAAACCCAACAGGCTTACTCCCATGGACCCGCTGCACGTTCTCTCTGCCTCCGAGCAGGTGGCCGGGTATTTGCGGGAGGAGCTGCGGCGCGGCACGTGGCGCGAAACGATGCCCGGCGAGGATCAATTGGTGGCGCAACTCAGCGTCGGGCGTAACACGATCAAGATGGCACTCAGGCAACTTGAGCAGGAGGGGCTGCTGGTGGGCCAGGGTGTGGGCCGGCGCCGCAAGATCGTGCTGCCGGAGGAACACGCCTCGCCCACGTTGCGGGTAGCGGTCCTGTTTTACGAGAAAGGCGACGAGTTACATGATTTGTACACCCGGTTCCAGAACAAGCTGAAGGCGGCGGGGCACACGGTCGTCCACGCGCCGAAGAACCAGACGGACCTCGGGGGAAACCTGCAGCGACTGGCCCACATGATCGAGGGCACCGGGGCGGACGCCTGGGTGGTGATTTCCGGTTCAGGGGAAGTCCTTCAATATTTCGAGCAACGGCAGATTCCGGTCTTCGCGCTCTACGGTTGGGCCTCCGGATTGAGAATCGCGGGTATCGCGGCGAACAATGTGCCCGCCATTGCGGCCGCAATGCGTCGGCTGATCGCTCTCGGGCACCGACGAATTGTGATGCTGGAGAGTCGAGCCACCCTGTCGAATCCGGGGCCCGATTGCGCTGCCTTTCTCGATGAATTGGCAGCCCACGGTATCGAGGCGGGCAACTACAACATGCCGGGATGGGAGGGCGGATACGATGGGTTTTACCGATGCCTCGAATCCCTCTTTGCCCGCACCCCGCCCACGGCGATGTTTCTCTTCAGTACGGCGGAATACTTCGCAACGACTCAGTTTCTGGTCCATCGGGGGCTGCGGGTGCCGCAGGATGTTTCCCTGATCTGCTGCGACGTGGCCCCGTATTTCAAGCGCTACCAGCCGACGATCTCTCATGTCCGCTGGAGTGCACAGCTCATGGTGAACCGGATCGCGCGCTGGGCAACAAACATCAGCCACGGGAAGGAAGACACCCGCCAGACGAAGATCGCCGCCGAGTTTGTGGAAGGCGGGACGGTGGGGCCGGCTCCGAAGAGGCGGTGATTGGCAACAAGTAGCCCTCCACTCACGAAGGAGACTCGCGCCGCATCTCATGCGGCAGAAACCACCGTGCGAGTTACTACTCTGGCACCACACCCGTTGGGTTTATCCTCGGCCCGGCAGCTTTAAGCGCGGCGACGGCGACCTAAAACGAGAACCCCAAGACCGAGCAGAATTGACGCGGAGGGCTCGGGAACCGCGACGGTCCCATCGAACTGAATCTCGTTGATCATCACCCACTCGGCAGGGTCAAAGATGTCGATACGGTAAAATCGCCCGTCGGGCAGGCTCGAAACGTCAATCGAACCTCGCTGGAGATTGGCGTTGGCGAATCCACCGGTCCATATAATGGGATCCACGGTGACAGGTGAGCTGAACGTGACGCCATCGACGCTGGAAGAAATCAAGGCAGATTCATTGCCCGCGTTGAACGCAATGACCGTCCAAATGTCGACCGTCGAGACACTGTGGACTACTCCCAGATCGAAGGTCACCTGTGGCTGGGGATTGCCGTTGTCCACGTTGTTCCGGAACCCGACATTTGTACCATCGTTCCAGCTCCCCGTGGCGAGCACACCGTCGGTCAGTTTGACATTGCCGACATCGGAGAGCACACCGCCCACGAAATTGGTCGATTGAGGCTGGGATTCAGCGTTCGTGGCGTAAACGTAGCCGGAGACAGCAACAAGCGCTCCTTGGGCCGGACTGGCAGTAAGGACAATCGTGAGAATGTGACTTCTGAATTTCATGCGTTGTGGTGGGTAGATCGGCCATCGTCCTGTATCTCGACCCCACGGAATTAGGCAAGTTGGACGGGAAATCTCGCAAGCGCCAGTATTTTCAACACCAATGTCTCTAGGGAGTCAACCCCAAGACAACCAAAGTCGCCCTGAATCTGCTCGCACAAGAGGGACTATTGGTGGACCAAGGTCGTGATATTGGTAG
>NHEN01000091.1 GCA_002172625.1 Verrucomicrobiaceae bacterium TMED86
GATCGATAAAACCTGGACTCCTTGGATCGGATGGGAAAATGGCCCGCCCGCCCGACCCTTTCGCGCCGAAAGACTTGTCGAAGAACATTTCCCGAACGACTTCACCCCGCGTCCTGACAAAAAAACCGACAAGGAAGCCCATGACCGCTGGCCCATCGAGCTCGCCAGAATCCTCCACCGCAACGGCTACCCCGGCCCCCACCTGCGCATCCACAGCCTCACTCTGGAACCCATCATCGAGAGCTGGCCACCCCAAAGTCACACCACACTTTATGGAAGCGGCTCAGGCAAGGAGGTCGAAATTCGTAATCTCATGAAAGCCTTCGCTACGCGCGCCTTCCGGCGTCCGGTGACTAACTCCGAGATTGAGCGCTTTGTCCAACTCGTCCTGCGCCAGCAAGTCGATCCTCTCGTGGAAATGGCAGGAGGCATTCAGGATCTCACTTATCGGGTTTACGAGGGGAAATGGAGTAAGCTTCCTGAATTCGACACTCTCGAACCGGTCGCCCAAGGCAAACTTCCCAAAGGCTACCTCGACATCAAAGCTGCCAAACGCAACGAGTATTATGGTATTGTCTTCGAGGGTAAGATTGATGCTCCAAAAGCCGGTGAATACACTTTTGAAATGGCTTCTGATGATGGCGCGCGAATCCTCATTGATGGAAAGAAAGTCGTCGAACACGACGGCCTCCACGGACAGGAATTACGAAAAGGAAAAGTGGAACTCAAGGAAGGTCCTCACGATATCCGTGTCGAGTATCTCGCCTATGGCGCTCCCAACGGATTCCGGGCCGGCTGGACCGAACCAGGATCTAATCACGCCAACCTTTCAGTCGAAAGCCTACGCCAAAAGGATAATCGGAAGCCTAAAAAAGAGACTCTTCCTCCCCTCATTAGGGCGATGCAAGATGGCTACGCCGCCATTCTTTGCTCACCGCAATTTCTCTACTTAAAAGAGAAACCAGGGCCCCTCGATGACTTCGCGATCGCATCACGGCTGAGTTACTTCCTCTGGTCGTCGATGCCGGACGGGCAACTCCTTGACCTAGCCAAAGCGGGCAAACTTCAGAATCCTGCGGAACTCGACCGGCAGGTCGAGCGCATGCTTAAAGACGCCAAAGCCGCCGCCTTCACACGCCATTTCACCTCCGCCTGGCTGCGGCTCGACAAGCTTGGAAAAATGCCACCATCCGGAGGCGACTTCCAATTTTACAAGAACCTGAAAGTTGAGCCCATGCTCTTAAAACAAGTCACCACTTATTTCGAAGAAATCCTCAACACCAATGGTCGTATTTCGGAATTTATCGATTCCGACTATACCTACATGAACCAAGTTCTGGGCAAGTGGATCTACCGACGGGAAGATATCCGGGGCGCGCGTCTTAAAAAGATCAAACTCAATGATCCTCGCCGTGGCGGAATATTTACCCAACCAGGAATTATGACCGCGACTGCCAACGGAGTCGACACCTCACCTGTCATCCGAGGCACCTGGGTTCTCGAAAATATCCTTGGAACTCCTCCCTCACCTCCCCCGCCGGATATCGAACCTCTCCCGACCGACACCCGCGGTGCTGTCACGATTCGCGAACGTTTGGATCTACATCGTAAAAACGAGTCCTGCTCTTCCTGCCATGCAAAGATCGACCCCATGGGTTTTGCTTTTGAAAACTTCGATGTGGTGGGTCGCTGGCGTGACCGCTATCGGGGTGTCAACGAACCCATTGATACCAAATCAACGACCACCAGCGGGAGAGAGATTGCTGATATCATTGAGTTCAAGAACATGCTCAAGGAACGCGAATCTCAAATTGTCCATTGCCTCACTGAAAAAATGCTTACCTACGGGACTGGCCGAAGACTAGAAGCAACCGACCGTGGAAAGGTAGATCACATTATCAAAGAACTTGGTAAAAAAGAAAATCGTCTGCGCGACCTCGTTCACCTTGTCGTCAAAAGCGATCTCTTCCTCAACAAGTAGTTCTTATTCGAATCTCCGGTAAGCTTTCATCCAATTAGCGACTTCGCTCCAACAAAAGCACACCACTTTCATCCTGCTGAGCGAAAAAAGACTTCGCATCCCCCTTGCGCATTCGAAAAGCCCCACTCGAATCCTCTCGGCGCAAAAAGCCGTTTCCAAAAAGGATCTTTTGATTCTTCACTGAGTGATTTCAAGAGCGTGATCGTGACCTACCTTAGAACTTGGGATAAGCTCAATTTGCTCAACTCAGAACAGAGAATTACAATATTTATTGACGTTACGACTAGTTGTCGTAAATTTCTCCTCAACACCCGTAGATGATCGCTAAAGCAGAACTCGCTATCTTGGACCTACTCTGGGAACACGGCCACCTTACTGCTCGTGAAATCCGCGAACAACTTTACCCGGATGCCAAAAAGCCTCAACACGGGACCGTGCAACGCCTTCTTCAACGTCTCGAGGAAAAAGGATATCTATCTCGCGATCGTTCCCACTCTATTCACTTTTTCGCAGCCACCATGACTCGACAGGACTACGCCGGTCGTGAACTGGAGTCCCTCGCCGACACCCTTACCGCGGGCTCTTTCACCCCTCTCATCACTCACCTCGTCGAAAATAAAAGGATTTCAGCTGCCGAAATTAATAAACTTCGCGCTCTTCTCGACACACACTCTGACCAGTAAAAAACCGTGATCAACTCCCTCGTCCAGACCGGCATCACGAACGCTGTCATTGTTATTCCGCTTGCCATTCTTGCTCTCCTCATCGGCGCAAAAAACAGGCACCCTCATATTAGCCATCTCCTTTGGCTTCTCGTCCTCGTCAAACTGATTACTCCGCCCTTCTTCCATCTCATCATCCCGGGCACGCCTTCTCCAATCCTCAACCCCCTCCCACTTGACCCAAGTGTCGCAAGCTCCACAAGCCTCTCGCTTAATTCAGCGGCCAATGATCTCAATCAAAAATTGCTCTCCTCCAAAATTCTACTCACTGGACTGTGGTTCACCGGCACCATCGTTCTCCTCATCTTCAGCCTTACAAAAGCTTTCTTTTTTCACCGCCAACTCCTTGCCTCCTGCCAACCTGCTCCAGCCGAGGTTAAAAATAAAGCCCGCCAACTTGCTTCCGCTCTCAAGCTCAAGAAACTTCCCACGATTCACACCACTTCCGCTTCTCTCACCCCCCTTGTTTGGTGGCTAGGAGGGCGCATCCACCTCGTTCTCCCTCAAAGCATCCTTCAAAAAATGCCTCCTCATGAATGGCAATGGAGCCTCGCCCACGAGCTTGCTCACATTAAACGTCGCGACCATTTAGTCCGCTGGATCGAGTGGGCTTCCGGACTCGCCTTTTGGTGGAACCCTTTGATGTGGCTCGCCCGAAAAAAACTGCGTGCTGCCGAAGAAATCTGCACAGATTCGCTTGTCCTCAATACCTTTCAAACTAATGCGCGCTCCTACGCCCAATCGATTCTCAACACTCTCGAAGCTCTTGCTCCCCCGGCTTTCCGTCCACCGGCCATGGCAAGCGAAATAAACAGTGGCGGAAATCTAGAAAAACGAATGAAACATATCCTAAACCACGCCCCATCCCGCAAGCCCCGCATCCTTCAGATAGGCGTCCTGCTTGCCTCAACCGCTTTCCTTCCTCTCGGCATTGCTCAGGCAGAGGAAGAAAAGCCAAAGAAAAAAACGAACCTTGAGCAAGCCAACAAAGAGCGCGTAAAGGCGGCCTTCCAAAAAATTCGGGAAGCCGTCGCGGCCGGAGACCTCACAAAAGAAGAGGCCGCCAAAAAAATGGAGGCCATCAAAAAACAAGCTCAACGCGATCACGGGCCACGGGCCAAGTACGCGGAAGCTCAGGCCAAAATGAAAGCTGCTGTTGAAGCTGGAAAAATGACCCGGGCCCAAGCCGAAGAACGGCTCGCCCGACTCGCCAAGCAACTCAAAGCGGCGTCCGGGAAAAAGCCCGCTAACGACAAAATGCGCGCCGTCGCTGAAGAAATTGAGGAAGCCCGAAAAGCCGGAAAAATTACCGCTGAGGAAGCTCGAAAAAAACAGGAGGCCCTCCGGAGCCGTTTTGCAGACTCCGGAAAAGACAACGACCAACGTATGCGCCGGGAAAAATATGCTGATGCCGAACGCAAGCTCAAGAAAGCTGTCGAGGCTGGGGAGATCAGTGAAGAAGCTGCCAAAAATCGCCTTATGCAATTCAAAAACCGCCTCTGGCCGGACAAAGCAAAATAAGGCAATACCCCATCGGGCCCTGCCTTACTCGGCAGGGCCCTCTTTCCAACTTATCCCTCGCCGCTCTTGCCATTCCCCTTATCCGGCAACCCGAACCTTCACCCGAAAAAACCTCTCCATCAACTGCTCGGCTGGAAACTGGGATTCGCTCCCTTGTCCTAGACACCAAGCGCGACCAATGGAGAATTCCGGACCAATATTCTCGAGTGGATCGGTGAAAAAGGATCTCCAAAAATCCGGCAGCTTTCCTGTTTTCAGGATGCACTTCGACGTCTAGCATGTAATCATGTCATTCGTTTCCCGCCGCCATTTCCTGAACACCTCTGGAGCGACGCTTTTCGCCACTCAAACCCTGGGCCAGGCGACCAAATCCAAACGCATCAAGGCCGCTCAAATCGGCACGAAGCATCCTCACGCGGAAGGAAAGTTTACCACCATGCTTGATCTGGTCGATATTTTCGAGGTGGCAGGGCTTTGCGAAGAAGATAACACGCAACGCGAACGTGTTTCTACCCGCCGTTCGTATCAATCATCCACTTGGCTCACCGAGGATCAGATCCTTGGTGATCCTGAAATCAAGCTTGTCGCTGTTGAGACCGATATCGACCATCTCGTTCCTACTGCCTTGCGATGCTTAAAAGCCGGAAAACATATTCATCTTGATAAGCCCGCCGGACAAAAATTGGCTCCCTGCAGAGAGATACATCACGAGGCTGATAGACGTGGACTCACTATCCAGATGGGCTACATGCTCCGGTATAATCCTGCCTTCGAGTTCCTCTTTAAAATCGTCAAGGAAGGTTGGCTTGGCGAAATTACTGAAGTTCACGGGCATATGGGGAAAAAAGCTTCTTCAGGATTACGCAAAGAGCTTTCCCAATATCCAGGCGGTGGGTTGTTTGAATTGGCCTGCCACCTCATCGATGCCCTTGTCACCATTCTTGGGAAACCAAATGATGTGCACGGCGTGCATGTGAAAACACAAAGAGACGCTTTCAAGGATAACCAAATCGCAACTTTTCAGTTCGACCGTGCTCTCGCTACCATCGGGAGTAATCATAATGATCCCTTCGGTGGACCTCGACGGCAATTCACTGTTGTTGGGACAGAGGGCACCCTGGCCATCCAACCTCTTGAGCCGCCCAAGGTATCACTCGCGCTTAGCAAAGACCGAGGCAAACTAAAACGAGGCACACAACAAATTCCCATGCCGAAAACCGAAGGTCGCTACCACGGGGAGTTTCGTGACCTAGCCAAAATCGTGAATGGAGAAAAATCACTTGCCTGGAATTCCGAACACGATCTTATCGTTCAAGAAGCACTTATGCTGGCATCGGGACTCCCTCTCGACGATTAGCACCGTTGGAAACATGAGCTCTTTTTAGGGCTTGATTGACCTTTTGTATCGAAATCACCCCCCATGTCTTCCGCCCAACCCGGATTTCCGCGGCCTTTCGCTCCAAAAGAAAATCCACAGTAGTCAGTCACTAGATAGTGTGCGCCAGAGGGTATGAGGAAAATCACCCAGCATCGCTTCCGGCTGGGACGAAGCATCTGAGATTGAAACTTACGGTATTTTCTCCGTGAAGTGATCAAAATGCCACCCTTGTACGAATCAAGGAGGGCCGGCTTTTCGCAAAAATTGCACCGATCGCCTCTTCGTTGGACTCCGGCAGGAAGTCTTCACCCGGGCTGTGATTATCCGACAGCCTAACGAGACAATCACGTCCGATCTACTGCGACTCAGAAAACTCATTTGAAAAGTAGAGGTCAATATGCCAAACAATGTAAGAAGTCGAATTCCACCTCATCCGATTGCCTCAGGAACCCTCCCGGGATGGAGTGGTATCAAGTTATGAAGATTTCCCCTTCAACCACCACTCTCCTCGCAGGCACCCTCTGCTGCCTTCTTGCTCTTTGGCTCAGGCTCCCGGCCGATGACTCCGCGCCGACTGAACCGGCCCTCGAAGCCGGAGCTCACATTCAGGACGTCACCCCTCCCTTCGACTCCCTCCTCATCAATGGTGGCTTCACCGAACGTCGCCGCGGCAAGATGAACCCCGGCGATCTCAAGGCCCGCTGCTTCGTCCTCCGTCGCGATCAAACTCTCATCGCGATCGCCGTGGTCGATAGCTGCATGATCCCCCGCGACGTCTGCGACCGGGCCAAGCAACTTACTTTCAAGGCCACCGGAATTCCCACCGAAAACATCCTCATCACCTCCACCCACACCCACACCGCGCCCAGCACCATGGACTACTGCCTCGGCACCATGGCCGACCCCGCTTACACCAATTTCCTTCCTCCAAAAATCTCCGAAGGGATCACCAATGCCTTCAAAAAAATCCAACCCGCCCGCATCGGCTGGTTCCAAATTCCAGCCAAAGGCCTCACCCACAACCGCCGCTGGATCACCCGCCCCGACAAGATGCAAACCGATCCCTTCGGAGAAACCACCGTCCGTGCCATGATGCATCCCGGTTATCAAAATCCAAACTACATCGGCCCCTCCGGACCCATCGACGACGAGCTCTCTCTCATCTCCATCGAATCCCTCGACGGCAAGCCCCTCGCCGTCCTCGCCAATTACTCCATGCACTACTACGGCGGTTGCGGACCCGCCGACTACTTCGGCATGTATTCCGACCGCCTCGCCGAACAACTCACCCGCGACGGCCAAGCTCCCGTCTGCGCCATGACCCAAGGCACCAGCGGCGACCTCCACTGGATGAACTACAAAATTCCCCGTAACATTCGCGACGCCTCCAAATATACCAATGACCTTATCGCCCTCACCCAAACCGCCCTCAAGGATCTTCCCCATCACGACAGCCCGCCACTCGCAATGGATCAAAAATCCCTCACTCTCAAACGACGCCTTCCCAATCAAAAACGCCTCGCATGGGCCGACCAACTCCTCACCGAGATGAAAGGTCGCCGACCCAAAACCCGCCCCGAAGTTTACGCCGAACAGGCCCGCTACCTTCACGAAAATCCCAGCGAAGAAATCCTCCTCCAAACCCTCCGCATCGGCGACCTCGCCCTCACCGCCCTTCCCAACGAGGTCTACGCCATCACCGGACTGAAGCTCAAAGCCCGCAGCCCCTTCGAAACCACCATCAACCTCGAACTCTCGAACGGCGCTTCCGGCTACATCCCCCCACCCGAACAACACGCCCTCGGCGGCTACACCACCTGGCCCGCCCGCACCGCCGGACTCGAAGTCCAGGCCGAACCCAAGATCGTCGAAGCCCTCCTCTCCTCCCTCGAATCCCTCTCCGAAAAGCCCCGCCGCCAAGCCGCCCTCCACCACGGCGACTACCCAAAAGCCATCCTCGCCAAAAAGCCCCTCGCCTACTGGCGCTGCGACGATCTCGACGGGTCCCTCCGTGACTCCTCCCCCCACAATCTTCCCGGTAAAATCACCGGCACCGTTGCATACTATCTCGACGGACCAGACTCCCCCGCCTTCTCCGGCGATCACTCCAACCACGCCCTCCAACTCGCCGGCGGAAATGTTTCCGCCACCGTCCCAGACGCCCGCAGCCTCTCCTTTTTCTTTTGGAACGGCATGGAGCAGAGCGTACGGGACAACACCGGCGACCTCGTCCTCCTGGACGACACTTTCCACCTCCGCATCGGTGGCAAAGCCGATGGCAAACATGCCGGCCACCTCATCCTCAAATCTGGAGAAAAAATTACCCACGGCGGGACCAATCTCACCCTTCGCCACTGGCACCACCTCTCACTCTCCGTCGATAAATCCCACCTCCAACTCTTCCTCGACGGCCAACCCGAACTCAAACTCCCCCGCCCCAAAATCCTCTCCACCAATTGGACTCTCGGCGGCCCCCTTCCCATCGAAGGACGCCTCGACGAAGTCGCCTGGCTTCCTACTCCCCTCACCGTAAATGACGCCAAGCAACTCTACACCTTGTCCAAACTCACCCCTCCTCCCAAGCCCCTGCCACCCCGCCCAAAACAAGACCGCGGCTCAACCAAAAATTACTCCGAGACCATTCTTTCCAGCAAACCCGCCGCCTACTGGCCCCTTAAACCACCCACGAACAACTTCACCGGTAAACGCTTCCCCGCCAACGTCCCAAACATCGGTGACACCTACTCCGTCTCCTTCTGGTTTCGCAACAGCCTGCCCAACTCCAAACGCCCCGTCACCGCCTACCTCTTCTCCAGAGGCATCGATGGCCTGAAGTCCGCCGACGGCGACCACCTCGGCATCGGCGGCACCCACGCCGCCGCCGGCCACCTCATTGTCTACAACGGCAGTCTGCTGGTCTGCTGGCCAACGAGTCATGATCGTTCCAGGTTCTCGGTATGATGGCCAGGCATCCAGATACTGTGC
>NHEN01000092.1 GCA_002172625.1 Verrucomicrobiaceae bacterium TMED86
AAGGTGGGAAATCTCGGTAAGGTCGCCATTAACCATGTAACCTCCGGCCTCGGCGTTGGGTTGGAAAACGAGGGGCTCGATCATCATGGGCATACCGTAGTAGTCGGCTTGTGGCTTGAGCTTGAGAATGTTCTCCACGCATTGTTGGTGCACTTCGGGTGCGCCGGGGATTTGGAAAAGATTGATGCAGACGCAGGCGGCATCAAGTCGCACCGCCTGGAGCATTGTTTTCTCGATGATGAGGCTGAAGCGGGAAGAGGGAAGTTCCTTGCCGTAGATGTTGGCCACATCAGTTCGGAGGACGAGGCTGGGCTTTAAGCGTCCGCGAACTTCCTGGAGGTGCTTGGCTTGTCCAACGGTCAGCTGGATCGCGTCGGGTGCGGCGTTGACGAGAGTCTCGATGACTTGTGGCATGCTTTCGATGCCTTGGAGGAATCCCGGTTGATTGAAGAAGCCGTGATCAACCGCGACATCGAAACATCGGTTGGACTTGGTATTGAAAAGGCGGTTGAGACGATACTGTTTCATGTTGAGTTAACGGTAAACTTTTTGGAGGTAGTCCATGGAGGTCTTGGCGATCTCGGTGGGAGATGGGTCGTAGCGGAAGACTTCGACCGAAACCCAACCTTGATAGTCCACTGCGCGGAGGGCCTTGGCGACCGGCTCATGATTGACCTCGCCCATACCGGGGCCGAGGAGGTTGGGGTCGTTGGCGTGGAAGTGTGCGATGTGTTCGTGGAAGTCGCGAACGATGTCGGCCATGTGATTGTCAACTTTCTCGCGTGAAGGTATGGAGCCTTCGGGTGTTGGTGATCCGGGATTCTTGGCGTCGAGTTCGTGCGACATCGCTTTGACGTCGAGGTGAAGCTGGCAATTGGGATGGTCGACTTTCTTGAGGAGTGCGACCGTTTCTCTCGCTGAATTGAGGAAGTTGGTTTCCGGGTGTCCGAGGGGTTCCATTGCGATGGTGACACCAAGAGAAGCGCAATGCTCGGCGGCTTGTCTGAGGAGGTCGGCGGCTCGTTGGGTGGCGTCGTGGTGATCCCATCCGGGTTCCAGACTCCGTTGATGCGGGGAACCCCAGACCATGACATTTCCTCCCATGGAATGGCAAAGGTCGGCGAGGTGGCGCGAGTAGTCCACGGTGGCTGCGCGCAAGGCGTCGTCGGGGTTGGTGAGGTGGAAACCTCGTCCGCCGTTGAGTTCTTCGGTTTTGGCGAGGAGCCAGTGGAGTCCGATGATTTCGAGTCCGTGATCGCGGGCAATCTTCAGGTGTTGTTCTCCTTCCGCGAGGCTGAGTCGGGTGGCGTCGAATTCAGGCGCGACCGTGAAAGGCGCAACTTCGAGTCCGGTATAGCCATGCTCAGCAGCAGCGGCGCATTGTTCGGCGAAAGGACGGTCTTGGAAGGTCTCGTTGCAGAGAGCAAATTTCATTGAGCGAAGTGGTGGCTTATTTGGAGGTGCTCAATTTGTAGATGGTAGTCTGCGTGTAGGTTTCGCCGGGACGAAGGACTGGTGAGGGGAAGGCCTTTTGGTTGGGTGAATCGGGGAAGGTCTGGGATTCCAGGCAAAGCGCGGAACGGTGAGGATACTCTTTCCCGCCTTTGCCTTTGGGCCCGTCGAGGAAGTTGCCGGAGTAGAACTGAATGCCAGGCTCGGTGGTTGAGACAGTTAAAACGCGGCCGCTGTCGGGCTCGGTGACGATCGCGGCAACGGCGAGCTTGCCATCGCGCTTGTTCTTGAGGACGTAGTTATGATCGTAGCCGATTCCGTTTTTGAGTTGCTCGTCTTTTTCCTCGATGCGGTCACCAATTCGGGTGGACTTGCTGAAGTCGAATGGCGTGCCTTTGACGGGCGCAATGCCGGTAGGGATGGAGGTTGCGTCGATGGGGTTGTAGCGGTCGGTGTTAATTTGAAGATTGTGATCGAGAACGGTCTTGCTGCCTGCACCTGCGAGATTGAAGTAACTGTGATTGGTCAGATTGAGGACGGTTGGCTTATTGGTAGTCGCTTTGTAGCGAATGCGAAGGGCGTTGTTTTGGGTCCAGGTATAAGTCACGGTAGTAGAGAGTGCGCCGGGGTATCCTTCTTCACCATCCGGACTGGTGTAGGTAAGTGTCAGGCTTGGTGTGTCGCCTCGGTTTCCAATGCGGGCTTTCCAAATTTTCTTGTCGAAGCCCTTGAGGCCGCCGTGGAGGTGGTTGGGTTCGTTGTTGGTGGCGACGGTGTATTCCTTGCCATCGATTTTAAATTTTCCTTTTGCGATACGGTTTGCGTAGCGCCCGGTGATGCAGCCAAAGTAGGGGCTTTTCTCGACGTATTCCGCGACTGTGTCGAAGCCGAGGACCACGTCGCCTAACTTGCCGTGTTGATCGGGAACGATGAGTGAAGTCACCGTGCCGCCGTAATTGGTGATGGAAACGCTAGCTCCAGATTCATTGGTGAAGGTGTAAAGTTCAACGGGTTTCCCATCGACTTCGCCGAAGGGTTTCGAACTGACGGAATACTTGGCAGCATTGGCCATGAGAGGGAGGAGGGCGGTAAACGCGAGGATTGGGGTTTTCATTTGTGATGGTATTCTTAAATTTTTGAGTAAGGAGACAAGAAGGAAGATTTTATTGAGCTGAGCATGTAGCTTTTGCTCTGAGAGTGAGATTGACAATGAGGCTTTTGGGAGGCGGGATGGGAGTGATGAAAACAGGTCTTGTGTGTTTGTATTGCATGATGTCGGTGATGTCGGCAAAGATTATTAAGGTCCCCGGCGATTTTAAGACCATTCAGGAGGGGATTAATGCCTCTGAGTCAGGCGATATCGTTTTGGTTGCGCCGGGGACGTATTCCGAGAGGATCAAGTTGAAGGCTGGGATCCGGGTGAGAAGTTTTGGGGAGAAGTCCAAAGGTGGACTCGATTCCAAGCGGGCGGAAAAAACGATTATCGATGGGAGTGAAGTTTCAGAAATGGATCCGGGAGTGCTGATGGCAGCTGGTGCTACTCTTGATGGTTTCTCGGTGACGGGTGTGGGGAAGTTTGACAAGGAGAGGTGGCAGAAGAGCTGGGTTAATCAGGGGGCTGGCCAGGCGCATGAACATATCGGGAGATTTGGGGTCCCGGGGATTGCGATTGAAGGAGTGGATTGTTCGGTGGTTAACAACATCGTGCATCACAATGGAGATACCGGGATTGCGATTCGGGGAATAGAGGGGGCCAAGTGCGCACCTTTGGTGCGAGGGAATGTTTGTTACCGGAATATGGGTGGGGGTATTGGCTCGATGGATGGCTCGGCTGCTATCATTGACTCGAATACCTGCTACGAGAATTTCTATGCTGGAATCGGTCACAATAATGCTTCGCCAATCGTGACTCGGAACAGGTGTTACCGAAATATCCGCGCAGGGATTGGAGTGAGTGAAGGGGCTTGTCCTATCGTGCGGGGGAATAGTTGCTATGAAAATCGTAAGGCGGGAATTGGGATTCGCACAGGCAGTGAAACAAGTCCGATTGTTGAGAATAATGACTGCTATAAAAACGAGATGGCTGGGATTGGCGTTGAGGAGAAGGCTACGCCGATCATTCTTGGGAACCGGTGTAAGAAAAACGGTCTTGCGGGGATCGGGTGCCGTGGTGGGGCGTCTGCGATGATTATAGGAAATCGTTGCGAATCAAATAAGGCGGCCGGGATTGGGTTGGAGTCGGCCTCGGCTGAGATTCTGAGGAATCAAATCAATCTAAACGAGAAGGCTGGGATTGGAATCAGTGGGCGATCGTTTGCGACCCTGGTGAATAATATTTGTTTGGGCAACAAACTCGTGGGGCTTGGGATTCCCGGGGAGGCCAAAGTGGTGGTGGCAAGTAACTCGTTCTCTCGCCAAGGAGGTATGCCGCCGATGGTGATGGTTGGAGCGAAAGCCGAGGTTACGATGACCGGCAATACGATTCAGGGAGGGGGAATCGCCGGAGTGTTGTTAATGGGCAAATTGACCGCCATTAGTAATCGTATCGAAGGAGTCAACGGCGGAAGCGGGATCTGGGTGAGGGAGGGTGCTGAATTAACCCGAAAGGGAAATAAGGTCAAAGGCTACAAAGCTCCGGTTCGGGGAGAGAAACCGTAGAAATTATCGCTCTTTTATTCTGAGGCGGAAGAACTCGTGCGCGCCGTTTGTGGGAGTAGTAAGAATATGACTTGGAGAAGCGGGGTTGCGTGGGGCTCTATCGCATCGGCTTGGAACAAGTTTCAGCTTGATGTGAACCCCAACGAATAGGCAACTGCGATTGGAGCTCGTACTAATTTTTATGTTGGTAGAGATTCTATCACGACCTGCTTGATTCCTGCCGATAAAAGTTTCTCTCCGGTTAATTTGAACTTTAAGTGAATCTTGTTTGCTCGAAACAATTTGTAGAGCTTCGCAGGTTAATCCTACGGAGCTTTTTTTGAAAATACCGAGTGGAGAACACGCGCGGCCTGCACCAAACTGGCGATGATGACAAGAGCCACGCTGAATTTGAGACCGAGAATGAGTTGATCCCCGGCTGGTAGGATCTGCACCAGCTCTTCGAGATCAGGAATGTTGCCCTCCATTTCGGCAAGGTCTCTAATGTCCCGTCCCTCCTTGAGTCCGATCATAGCGAGTCCGCCCATGACAAGCCCGGAGAGGTAAAAGGAAAGTCTGATTGGGAAGAGGACGGCTGCGATGATCGTGGCAATGGTGGCATACTTTAGGAAAATACCGCCCCATTCGTTGACCTCTTTGATGGACCACGCTCCGAAACCTTCGACCTCGAAGAGTTGCTTCCCGAGTGCTGAAAGAATAAGAAGGTGGGCGCTGATGAAGAGGATTCGGAAAACGATTTCCCAGCCATTGGCCCAAGGGTGTTTCCTTACGCAGGCTAACATTATTAATAGAGCGTTCTTCGAGGGGCTTCCTCTTCGATGGTTTCCGCCATCTTTTCAAAATCGCCTTCCTCGCAGCAGCGAACAAAGCCTTCGCCGTAGCATTTCAAGCGATCCCACTGCTGGCGGATTTCCTGGGCTTCATCCTGGGTAATCGAGTTGTCTCGTGCAGCCTGGGAGATTCGAGAAAGCAGGCTGGAAAACTGGGCCACGATCTCGTTAGTAGCGGGGAGGACTTCGAATCCTTTTTCGCAGCTGCTTTCCGGATTCCTAACAAAATAGCCGTCGTTGTGTTCACAGAGCCACTCGATGATTCGTTCTTCCTTCGTGAGGCGGATAATTTCGAGTAGGCGGTCCAAGGGGTTGCGCGAACCACTTCCGGTCTCTGATTGTTCCTGGGCCCACTTGTAAACGAGGGAAAGTGAGACCCCCAGTTCACTCGCAATTTCCTTTGGACTTGAGTTTTTGAAGGCTTCTTTGAAGATCTCGTAGCTTTCCATTTTGGGGAGGTTACGGAGAATCGGGTGAGGGTGCAAGCTCGCTAGTCGCGCGGGATGTAGATCTGGGATCCACTTTTGATCATTTGATCGGGCGCGAGCTCGATGTTGTTGAGCCGGTTTAAGGTTGCCACGTCGGTGAGAAAGCGGTTGGCAATATCAGTTAACCTACTGTTTTCGTCGATGACGATGAGCTCGGTTGTTTCGGGATCGAGAAGATTCGGCTCGGGCTCGATAGGCTTTTTGGTCTCTTCAGGATTTTTGGCAAAGGAGGGAGAAGCTGTTCCTTCTTCGACGGCAATTGGGGGGATTTCCGGATCAGGAGCAAGGACTGGGGGCGTTGAAAGGGGCACGGGATTGGGAGGTGAGGGGAGTTCCTCAATAGGCTCAATCGGCCGGGAAGGTGGAGCGCTCTCAATCGGTGGTTTTACAGGGGGTATTCTGGATGGAATGCTGAGAATCTGCCCGATTTGCATTCTTCGTGCATCAAATTTTGGATTGCTGGAAACAAGTTGTTTCAGAGAGATCCCATGCCGTAGGGCAATATGTCCCAGAGTATCACCTTTTTTGACGGTATAGCTGGTTCGGGAAAATACAGGTGGAGCTGAAGACGCTAACTTGCTCGTACTTGAACCAGGAAGATTGATGTGCTCTCCAATGGGAAGTCTTTTGGCGCTGATTCCGGGATTGGCCTTGCCGAGGGCGCTCACGGAGACACCGTATTTTCGGGCGATACACCAGTAGGTGTCACCGGTTCGGACGAGATGAGTGGGGTTTGTCGGCTTGGCGGGAATCTCAGGTTTCGTCTGCGATGGAGTGGAAAATCCTTTTTCAATTTTGGCGCTGAGCTGTCTGACGATGAAGCTCAATTCGGAGATATCGCGTTCCACCCGGTCAAGCCGTGACGAATCATTTGCATGTGCAAGGCACGAGGAGAGTGCAAAAAGGAGGCTGATATTTTGAGTTTTCATGCGACAGCACACAAAATATCACGGGAATCCTAACTATTCAATCTTCTTTATTTTAAAAAATATCGAGACATCCGTCGTTTATTCACAGTCGCTTAGGAGATGTGAGTTAGCGGCGATGGCTTCGACATCGGCAACCGAGGTGACCTGGCAGAGTTGTTTGCGAAGAGCCTTGGCTCCGGGGAATCCTTTGCAGTAGGTCATTAAGCGGGATCTCATCGCCTGCATGGTGTGCTTTTCTTCGCCGTATCGGTCCGATTGCACGGCGAGCCGACAATGGCGGAGGACAAAACTCCATCGTTCATCGATGGAGGGTTTGGGCGGCAGTTCGCCGTGTGCGAGATAGTGTTTTGCCTCGGAGAAAATCCAGGGGTTTTGCATGGCGGCCCGTCCGATCATGACACCGGAGACTGCGGTGGTCTCCTTTCGTTTTTTAAGAATCTCGGCCGAATCGATGTCGCCGTTTCCGATGATCGGAATCGTGACATGGCGGGCGCATTCATCGATGACGTCCCAGTCGGCTTCGCCCCGATAGGATTGGGCGCGGGTGCGTCCATGAATAGCGACAGCTTGAATTCCACAACCTTCGAGGAGGTGGCAGACTTCGGTGGCATTGATGGATTGTTGGTCCCATCCGATACGGATTTTTCCGGTGACGGGGACCTGGTCGCCGACGGCCTTGACGATTTTACTCGCGGTATCGGAGAGGAGAGAGCAGTCCCTGAGGAGAGAAGAACCGCCATTTCTTGAGACGACTTTGTTGACGGGGCAGCCGAAGTTGAGATCGATGAAGTCGGGCTTTTTCCAGTCGATGATTTTCTTGGCGGCTTCTCCCATCCGCTCGCCATTGGCACCAAACAATTGGATGCCTACAGGGCGTTGTTCGTCGGTAAAGGTGGTGTATCGGCGGGTGCGGTGATCCGCTTGAAGAATGCCTTCGGCCGAGACGAATTCGGTCACCATGACATCGGCTCCGAGCTCCTTGCAGAGGGTGCGGAAAGTGACATCGGTCACGCCTGCCATCGGAGCCAGGTAAACCGGAAATTGGTTTTTAAACCAAGGAAGCATTTATTCCTTTTTTGATGGGGCGGATTCATCCTCTTCCCTGTCTGACTCGTCCTCGGTGGAATCATCATCGGGGGCTTTAACTTCTGACTGAACAGTTTCCTCTTTCTCCGGGTTCTCGTCAGAACCTACTTCCGGAGTTTCTTCTGGTTCTGATGGGGTTTCGGATTCGCCGTTTTCTTTCGAAGAAGTTTCACTTTCAGTCTCCTCTTCGGGTTCAGGCTGGGGGTCGAGCAGTGCGCGGACTTCTTCCTGTACCTTGTCGACGTCGGAGAGGGGAATCTGCGGATCCTTAATGATGTAGATGTCGCCGCTTTTTCGTTGTTCGTAGACACGCAGTTTTCCGGTGGGAAGTTCCTGGGTGTCTGTTTCACGGAGAATTTTTTTCCGCTCAAGCATGACGGCGAGGATGTATCGGGCGTTCTCGGTATGGGCTTCGTCTTCCTCGATGAGTTTCCCCAGAAGAGTTTCGGGATCATCCTGGACGACCGCTTCGGGTTTTTCCTCGATGACGGGAGGCGTGTAGGTGGTGAGCCAGGTCGAGAAGGGAGCTTCATCGTCTTCACTCTTTTCCCATGCTTCAACTTTGTAGTCCTTCCGCAGATAGCCCGATGATTCGGGGTCAGGGAAGATAGCGGCCCGAATTTTTTCGCCATCTTCAAATGCTTCTTCCGAGGCGGCACAGGTTTTTGATCGGGATTTGATGCTCCAGGGTTCTTTCATGGACAGTGATTAGTTAGGAAGGAGTTTTTTGAGGGTTTGGAAAATTGGTCGTCCGACAAGCCGCCGTTGAATCAGAATGATGGCAATAAGGAAAGCGCAGAGGTTTGTTCCCCAGGCGGCCCAAATGGGAGAGATTTTATTGGATTCTCCCAAGCTCAGGAAGACGGTGGATGAGAACATCATCCCTGCGCTGAGAAAGATGGCCAGGACAACTCCGCCTCCGGCTCCTCTTCGGCTGAATGAAATTCCCAAGGGGGCGGCGAGGAGGACGATGGCGAGACAGATTGCCGGTTGAGCCCAGCGGTAATGCCATTGGGTCAGGAAGCGCTCTTTGTTGATCCACTCGGTATTTTGGTTGCTGAGGATCCAGCTATAGAGGTCGGGGATTCCTAGATGTTCGGCTTCGAGTCCGGGCTTGATGAGGCGCCAGGGGGTTTCATCCCAATCTTTAAAGACGACGGGGCCATCCGGGTTCTCATACCTTGGTAATAAGGGGCCGTCGGATGAGATGGTCTCATCGAGATGGGTGATCTTGACTCCATGGAAAGTCCACTCACCCGAATCGCGATTCCAGTGCGCTTCTTTTGCCTCAAGTCGCCATTTGGGCATGTGCTCTTCGTTTGATGTCCGAATGACGATATTTCGGAGAGGCTCTCCCATGTTGTAGTTGTATGGAAAAACACCTACCAGCCAGAATCGTCCGCTTTTCTTATGGAAGAAGGGAACATTCTCCGCCTTGTTGGAGGCCTCTGAGTCAGCCTCATCGATTAAGGTATCCTTGTATTCCAGTGCCCAGGGAGCCCACTGGTAGTTGAAGCCAAGGCAGGCCAGACTGGCGAAGAGTCCAATCACAGCGAGGGGCAGAATGAGTCGGGCGATGCCGCGACCGGTTTGGATCATTGAGACCACTTCCTGGGCTTTGGAAAGTTTTCCAAGGGAATGAAGGAGGGCCAGAAGCAGGCCAAAGGGAGCCATTTGCACGAATACTGGAGCAAAGGTGATGAGATAGTAACGTCCTACCAAGCCCCAAGGATCGGCGCTCTTTTGAAATTCCGAGATGTTTTCGGTCAGGTCAAGGATTCCCCAGACTCCATATAGTCCGCCGAAGCAGAGGGCGAAGGATATGAGGAACTGCCTGATCAGGTAGCGGTCCAAGGCTCTGACCAGAGAGTAGTATAAAGCGATCATCGCGGGGATGAAGCACATTGCAGAAAGAACGGCTGGTCGCAAATAGTGTGCGAGCGCATGGGAATCGGGGAATCCAGCTAGGTGGTCCAGGACGGCGCTCTTTTCATGCGGAGCCAAAACTCCGGACGCTGCTGCTCCGGCCAAGGCCAGAAGAACGGTAGGAAGGAAGCGGCGTATGACTGAAGGGCGATCCAAGGGCGGCAGCCTAGACTGTTCTCTCCGGTAAGCCAACTACTAGAGCGTTAATATTTTAGGTATCTGAAAGTTATTAACATTCGGAGGCGTAGCTCTCCGCACGGTCAGAGCAATGAATACCAACCAATCATCTCTCAAGTTCGATGTTCTTATGACCATGGCTACGGCCCTGGTGGTGGGGCTGGTTCTATTGATGTTTGCGTCAAGCGATGATGGTCTGGATGATGGTATTTCAGTGGGTGGAGTAAGTGGTCGAACCCGGGTGATTAGCGAACGAGACGCAGAGGAAGGGGGTGCTGATTTGGCTGAATTGGTTGCGAATCAGGCCCGTCAGGATGCCTCCACCCCTCGTGTCGATGTTTCGGATCAGGCAATTTTGGGCAAGAGTCCGGTGGATTCGCCCAAGTCCCTGATGTCCGATGATGTGGAAGCCTCCTCGCTTACTAAGGAATCCGGTGGGAAAATGACGGGGATTCGTCGTCGTCTCCTTTTGGAAGCGGCTGAGAAAGCTCTTTTTTCGAAAACCCCCTGGTCGGATCTTTCGGTTATTGCGCTGGCTTTTAAGCGGGCGGGCGATGAGGAGGCCGCGAGGTATTGGTTTTTGAGGGCGGCCCGGCTTGCCCAGGACCCTGACAACCAAGTCGAAGCATCCATGGCGATGAGAGAGGTCGTGAAGTATTTGGTCTCGGCGAATTTCCTCAATTCGTCGAAGAAGTTGGTTGCGCGGATTCCGGTCGAGAGCCAGCGTGCTGGAGCAAAGTCTGAATTGGTGAAAGCGTTTTCCCGCCTCAAGAGATTCGAAGAAGCTCGTGAAATTGCTAGTAGCCTGCAGGACTCCAAGGCCAAAGGTCTGGCCTACAGTAGTATTGCAGAGGCCGAAGCTCGCTTTCTCGAGCTACCGGAAGTGATGGAAACTTTATCCATGATCAGCGAGACTTCTGATCGATATACTGCTTACAGCAAAGTGGCTTCAATTCTGGCGAGTCGTGGTGATTCCGACGGAGCAATGTCCTTGATCAATCGTATTGAGAATACCCGGCTTAGAGATGTTGCCCTGGCCCGGCTTGCCAGTGTGCAGTCGAAGGGGAGCGCTTTTTCTTTTGATTCCCTCGTGTCGATGATCAGAGATCCTTTTGTTAAGGACCAAGCGATGATTAGCATGATTTCCAACGAGGCTGACCGTCGTCGTATTAATCTGGTGAGCTCGAATGCAGAGCGGATTCAATCGCCGGCTGAGAAGGAGAAAGCCTATGAAGCATTGGTGAGTCTTCAGATTCGTCATGGCGATTTGATGGGTGCGCTGGATCGAGCGCAATCAATCGGTTCGGAGAATGTCAGGAATCGGGCTTTGCAGGCGGTTGCTCTGGCCGAGGTCAGAAAAGGTGGTATTGAAGCTGCCAGAAAAGTTGCCAACTTGATCAATGATCACGAGTTCCGTGAAATAGCCTATCGTAAGCTCGCTCAGCAAGCGGCGGTCTCCGGTCAGAGTGCCGGTGCAGTGGATACCGTGAGTTATATTGATGATCCTTCGGAGAGGGCCTTGGCCTTTGCTTCTCTTGCTTTAACTCGGGCGCGCTACGGCGATGATGGAGGTGCTCGTGAATTGGTGCAGGATGCCAGTCGTGAACTCAATTATGTGTCCAGTGCCCGGGATCAAGCCCAGACCGCCGGTATGGTAGCTGAGGTTTTTGCGCAAACGGGAGATTCGGTATCAGCGTTTGATGCGGCGGCATCCATCTCCAACGCCGGACTTCGAGATCAGGCTTATCAACGGCTTGCAATGAGTTTTGCGAATTCCCAAGAGGCGGAATTGGCTGAGCAGAGTGCTCATTTGATCGAGAGGGAAACTACACGCGAGCGGGCGTTGGATTCGGTGGCCTTGACCTTGGCCAAGCGTGTTCCTTTCACGGACGCCCTGGACTATGCGGGACAGCTTGGGGGAAGTCGTCAGCAAGTACGCTTCTTGGTCGGAGTGGCAGGGCGGAAGTCATAGCTGGCCAAGTCTGATTTCGTTCCATAGCGTTGCGGAGTGAAAAACAAACCGCATTGGCAAATTCTCCTTTCTCTTGTTCTCGCGACTGCAACGGCGATCGTCTTTCGTCAGTTGGCAGCCACCGAGGAGGCGACGGCAGGCTTCATCGGCAATGTGATGCTGACCTGTGAGTTTGTTGGGAAGCTCTTCATGAATCTTCTGAAGATGATCATCGTTCCCTTGGTGGTTTCATCAGTGGTCGCGGGGATTGCCAGTCTGCATGGCATGAAGGGTTTTGGTCGTTTGCTTGGAAAAACTGCGGGCTTTTATGCTATGACCAGCTTGATGGCGATTACTCTCGGGCTGGTCCTGGTAAATACTGTTCAGCCAGGCTTGAGTAATGGCGAGCCAAGTGCCGTTGTGAAGGAGGCGTTTGATAATCACGAGGCGAGTGAGTCGGCCAAGTCGAAAGTGGAGAGCGCGAAAGCAGAGAGCGGGGAGCAGGAAGGGTTCTTTGCGCAGTTGACGGGATTCTTTTTAAGAATGGTTCCGGTGAATATTTTTGGAGCTGCTTCCGAAAATGGACAGATGCTGGGGCTGATCTTTTTCAGCATTTGTTTCGCGGTGGCGATGACCCGATTGCCCAAAGAAAACGTTTCTACCTTAAAAGATGCTTTTGTCGGATTGAATGAGGTCATGATCGTGATGACCCGAGGAATCATGGCTTTGGCTCCCATCGGGGTTTACGCTTTGATCGTGCCGGTAGTGTATCAAACCGGAGGGGAATTATATGGAGCTCTGGGAAAATATTTCATCACGGTACTTTTGGCCTTGGGCATTCATCTCTTTGTCATCATGCCATTGGTGATTTCAATTTTCGCCAAGGTCAGTCCCTGGGCGCACTTTAAGGCTATGCGAACAGCCTTGCTGACGGCTTTTTCAACAGCATCTTCTTCATCAACTCTTCCGGTGACGATGCGTTGTATTCAGGAAAATGCCGGAGTGTCAAAGAAGACCGCGAGCTTTACCCTGCCACTCGGAGCGACCGTAAATATGGATGGAACGGCGCTTTATGAATGTGTCGCGGTGATGTTTGTGGCGCAGGTCATGGGCATTGAGATGACTTTTGCAGCGCAATTTATGGTTGTTCTGGCTGCCCTGCTGACCAGTGTGGGTGTTGCGGGAATTCCTTCTGCTTCCCTGGTGGCGATCTTTATCATTCTCACCAATTCAGGGATTCCGGGAGCTGAAAAGGCAGTGGTTGTCTTGCTGGCGGTAGATCGCTTGTTGGATATGACCCGCACAGCGGTTAATGTCTTTGGTGACAGTTGCTGCGCATTGGTAATCGCCAAGAGCGAAGGGGAGAACGTCTTGGCGGATATTCCTCGAAAGGCATAAAAGAGACTGGTGATGGCCGGTCTCTTTTGATGGAGGTGAATCGCCGAAGCTCTAGGCTGCTTGCAGCAGCCAGAGGATGGGTTGTGGGAAGAAGCCGAAGATGATCAGCAAGGATGTCAGCGTGATCAGGGCGTAGAAGGAAAGCGGACGAACCTTGATCGGTGACTCGTCGAGTGACTTGCGCCAATACATCGCGCGGATAATTTGGAAGTAATAGTAAAATCCTGCGGCGACTCCGATGAAGCCAATTGAAATGGGAACCCAAAGATTGGCTTGAACGGCGGCTTCAAAGGCGAAGAATTTCCCGTAGAATCCAGCAGTCAAGGGAACCCCGGCCAGGGCAGCCATTACGATGGTTGTCATGAGGGCGAGGAATGGATTGCGGGTGCCCAGTCCTTCGAAGGCGGAGATTTCTTCGGACCCGGTATTGCGGTGAATCGTGCTGAGGATGAAGAACGCCGCAAAGGTCATGATGAGGTAGATCGCGAGGTAGAATCCCACGACCTGGGCGCTGGTGAGGTCGCTTCCTTTGTCCCAGGCTGCTACCGCAAGCAGGATGAATCCGGCATTGGCGATAGACGAGTAGGCCAGAAGTCGCTTGAAGTTGGTTTGAGGAATCGCGGCGAGGTTTCCGACAAGGATGGTTGCTCCGGCAAGGATGGAGAGAATGGCAACTGTCTTGTCGTGTGTGACCGGACTGTTGAGGAAGGGCTCGAGAACGCGAAGAGAGATGGCAAATCCTGATGCCTTAGAAGCGATGGAAAGGAAGGATGTTGTTGGAGTTGGGGAACCTTGATAGACGTCGGGAATCCAGAGATGGAGAGGAACGGCACCGACTTTAAAGGCGAGCGAGATAAGAATTAGGGCGAGGCCGAAGAGGAGGTAGGTGGAATTGGCTTCAGTGATGCTGTCTCCAATTGCGCTGAGCTCGGTGGAGCCACTGGCGCCGTAGAGCCACGAGATTCCGTAGACCAGAAATCCGGTGGAGAGCGCACCGAGGATGAGGAATTTCACTCCGGCTTCGAGCGAACCCACATTGCGGCGCATGTAGGCGACGAGGATGTAAAAGGTAATGGTGGAAAGTTCCAGTGAGACAAAGAGGGAGACGAGGTCTTTGGCTGAAGCCATCCACATCA
Source organism: Verrucomicrobiaceae bacterium TMED86 (assembly GCA_002172625.1). Classification (GTDB taxonomy): domain Bacteria; phylum Verrucomicrobiota; class Verrucomicrobiia; order Verrucomicrobiales; family Akkermansiaceae; genus SW10. The sequence goes on from NHEN01000092.1 coordinate 14,032, forward strand.
TGCCTGCCGTGGCGAAAAGAATCAGGCAATAGTATTCCCCGGTACCATCTTCTGAATCGGGATTGGCGGTGAATTTGGAGAGGGTCTTGCGATAGTCGAGGCCGAGAATAATTGTTAGAATTCCGGCTATGAGGGTAAATCCTTTGAAGAATTTAGCAGATGCGTCCCAGGCGTAGAAACGGGCCATTTCCGTGTTGGCGGGATCGGGAGCCTTGACGAGAAAGAGTAGGACCAAGGCAAAGACAAGGGCTCCAATGGAACCAATGGCAATGAGGGTCTTATGACGGGACGGAATGAATGCCTCCAACAGGAGGAGGACTATCCCCGAGATGAGGACGAAAGCTTCTAACCAATATGCAGGCATGGGTATCTGGAGTCGGAAGTGAAATTATTGCTCGGCTTGCTCGGTGCTCTGGTCGCATTCGGAACAGCAAGGCGGTTTCTTGAGGTGAGAGAGAAGGCTGTTGGGGTAGAGTCCCACGACGAGAAGTGCGGCGGCCAGAATGATGGCCGGAATTTGGTCGGAGAGCTTGAGGTCTTTGGCCGACTCGGTGACTGAAACTGCAGGGCCTTGGAAGGTTTGGCGGTAAGCGCGGAGCATGTAGACGGCGCTGATGACGACACCCCAGAGGGCGAGGATGGTCGCGACTTGCACGCAGCCGAGGCTTTCGCCCTTGTAGTTTTCGAATCCGGAAAGGAAGACCAGGACTTCACCCGAGAAGTTGGCCAGGCCGGGAAGGCCAATCGAGGCCATGCCGGCGAGTCCGAAGAGGAAGGCGAGGCGTGGTGCTGATTTGGCAAGGCCACCGAGTTCGGCGAGTTCGACGGTGCCGGTCTTTTGTCGAACGACGTCGGTGAGAAGGAAAAGCAGGGCGATGCTGATTCCGTGGGCGAACATCAAAACGACGGCAGCGGGAATAGCGATTGGGTTTTCTTCAGCTCCGCCAGCTTGGACGAGTGCGGCAAAGGCCAGGAAGATGTAGCCCATGTGCATTACCGAGGAGTTACCGAGCATCATGTCGAGACGCTTCTGGTTGATGGTGACAAAGCCGACCCAGAGGATGTTGCAGAGAAGCAGCACGATGAGCCAACCGAGCCAGTCCTGCATTCCCGAGGAGACCATCGGGTAGAGGCGGATGAGACCGAAGAGACCGAATTTCTTCAAGACTCCGGCGTGAAGCATGGCAACCGGAGCGGGTGCGGCGGCGTAGGCTGGTGCAGCCCAGGAATGGAAGGGAAAGAGTGAGATGAGAACACCAAAGCCGACGATGAGGAGGGCGGCGATTCCAGTCTGGGCCTTGGGATCAATATTTGAAGCCAGGAGATCTTTGAAGAGCCAGGTATCCGATCCGCTGGCAGAAACGAGCCAGATCAATCCGGCGAGGAGAATGATGGAACCAAGTGCGAGGTAGATGGTGATCTTCCAGGCTGCTTCCTTGCGTTCACCGGTTCCGAGCATTCCGATCATTAGGAAGGTCGGAACGAGAGCGAGTTCGTGGAAGGCGTAGAAGAAAAAGAGGTCGGTGGAAAGGAAGGCTCCGAGTCCGCCGGCTCCGATGAGGAGGATAGAACTATAGTAGAGCTTTTCACGCCCCTCCGGGGCTTTGCCGGCAAAGACCGCGGTGAAGAGAACCAAGACGCTGAGCAGAACCATGATCAGGCTCATGCCATCGTAGAATCCCATCGCGAGATGAATGCTGGGCTTGGAGAGGACCTGAAGAGTCACTGACCAGACCTCTGCTTTCCAGCAGAAGACGCTACCAAGTCCGAGAATCAGCGTGAGTCCGGAAGCGATGAGGGCAGTGAGACGGGCCTTGCATCCGCAGAGGATGGCAATGGCGGCGAGGATCGGAATGAGGACGAAGATTATGCTCATGAAACGAAGACCGTGAGATAGATGACAAGAATGACGCCCAGACCGAAGAGGGCGGCATAGCCCTGGAGGTTACCGGACTGGAGACGTCCGAAGATACGGCCGATTCCACCCGCTGCGCGAGAGAAGCCGCCGACGATGAGGCCGTTGATGACAAGCTCGTCGATAAAGTGAACAATGGCTGCAACGGTGTCTTGTGCGTAGCCGACGAGTTTGGCGTAGAGTTCGTCGATGTAGAACTTACTGCGGAAGATTTTAAAGAGGCCGTTGTTGGCGAGAGGGTCGCTCTCGGCGTTGAAGTAGAGTTTCCAGGAGAGGAAGCCGCCGATCACAAGTGCTGAAATAGAGGCGATGAATGGGGCTCCTACGTGGAATCCTTCGTGGTTGTAGAGAGGGGATAGATTATCTGCAAGGAATTGGTAACCGGAGAGCAAGGCAAGAACGGCCAGGATGACAAGAGGGATAAACATCAGCGGTCCGACTTCCTTGGCATGGTTGGCCTTGTCGCTTCTGTTCTTCCCAAGGAAGGCAATAAAGAAAAGGCGGAGCATGTAGAAGGTCGTGAGGCAGGCAACAAGTGCAGCGACTGCGAAGAGTCCCCATTGTTTGCTGTGAGCGGCTGACTCCAGGATTTGCTCTTTCGAAAAGAAACCAGCAGTGAATGGGAATCCGCAAAGGGCGAGAGTTCCTATGCCAAATGTCAGGAATGTGATAGGCATCTTTTTCTGAAGTCCGCCCATCTTCCAGATGTTCTGTTCGTGATGGCAGGCATAGATGACGGCACCGGAGCCGAGGAACAGGAGCGCCTTGAACCAGGCGTGCGTGAAGAGGTGGAACATTCCAGCTTCAGGATCAAGCAGGCCGACGGCCATGACCATGTATCCGAGTTGGGAGAGCGTGGAGTAGGCGAGGATTTTTTTAATATCGTCCTGCTGGCTCGCCATGAGGGCGGCTAGAAGAGAAGTGATTCCTCCAATCCAGGCAATTGTGTTCATTCCCCAGAGGTGGCCGATCGTGTCTACTCCGATCGAGGTGTAGAGACGGGCCATCATGAATACTCCGGCTGCGACCATGGTAGCGGCATGAATGAGGGCTGAAACGGGAGTTGGGCCTTCCATGGCATCGGGAAGCCAGACGTGAAGCGGAGCCTGCGCAGATTTACCCATCGCTCCCATGAAGATGAGAAGGATGGAAACCGAGAGGATTGTTAATGAAGGAACGAGAACTTTTGGGTGGGCGCCATCGAAGAATTCGCTGAGACCGTCGAAGGTGTAAGTTCCGGTGATGCCCCAGAGCATCAGGATGCCGATCATGAATCCGAAGTCACCGATGCGGTTCGTGAGGAAGGCTTTCTTTGCCGCGTCGGCGGCGGAGTCTTTTTCATACCAATGTCCGATGAGGAGGTAGGAGCTGAGTCCGACTAATTCCCAGAACATGAACATCATGAGGAAATTCGAAGCCAGTACGATGCCGGTCATGGAGAACATAAAGAGCGAAAGCCCGCAGAAGTAGCGTTCTTTTGCGCTATCGTCCTTCATGTAGGCGAGAGAGAAGAGGTGGACGAGGAAACCAACTCCGGTCACCACGATCATCATGCCTTTGGCGAATGAATCGAGTTGGAGCCCGATCTCGATTTTAAGGTCACCGA
>NHEN01000093.1 GCA_002172625.1 Verrucomicrobiaceae bacterium TMED86
ATTCGGGGATGATGCTTACATGGATCGGCAAATCTATGTGACACAAAGCCGGCCGCTAGCACGCATGAAGGGGTAAGCGGTGCTGTCTGCGTTATAAAAATCTACTCAGATTATAATATTTCGCTCCAATAATCCTCCCCATCATCACTAACGAAAATGAAAAATTCTACTTTATCTAAAAACTATTCTACCGGAAAATTAAAGATACTTTTCTTAACTGCTTTCGCCATGCTAGCTGTCGGATGTGGCGAAAAAAATGATTTAAGTGAGTCAGGCTGGTCCAACTCTGAATATGGAATTGGATTAGATCCGCCGGAAGGATGGACCGTAAATGAAAGCGGCCAGCTAGGAATCCTGGTACAGTTTACAAAGACCCTAGACAATGGAAAGGCGGTCTCAATTAACCTAATGCAGCCCGCCAAACTTGGCAACCTGTCCTTGATGGAAACTGCAAAACAAAGTATTCAGATGAGTAAATCAATCTTACAGAGCTATGAACTCATTTCTGAAGGCAGGATAACAATTAACTCTATGGATGCATGGGAAGTTATTTCTACTATGACCGTTGGCAAAAACCTTGTTAAAGCTAGGTCTGTAATGGTAGAAAACAAAGGAGGAATGTATGCGTTTGCTTATGCCGCTGAAATCTCTAATTACGATGAGTATGCACCTCATTTTGATGACTGCCTGAATTCATTGAAGGTCACCCTTTCCCCATAGCTAACTTAAATCAAGAAGCAGAATCCGACCATTCAACTGTAACCAAAACCCGCTTTGCATTTATGCAGGCGGGTTTTCTTTGATCCCCTGATCCCTGTATCTTTTATCCCTGCTCCAGCAAGAGGGGTTCACGGCCTTTCCGCCAGAAGCAAATTCCTGGCAGTCACGGTAAGAACGCCTCCTTACCTGTTCTGTCCGCGAATTTCGTATGCAAAATCTGCAGATTATTAACACCGTGCAACAGACCGTGCAATAGGACCTGCTAAAACCCGCATTTAGGGGCATTTTGGAGCAATTTTGAACGCTCCTTTCTGAAAAGGCGAAAGCCCCTAACTCGTTATGAGATAAGGGCTTTCATTGGTTACGGGAGTAGGATTTGAACCTACGACCTTCAGGTTATGAGCCTGACGAGCTACCTGGCTGCTCCATCCCGCGTTTTGTTCCAGTCCCCTCTCGAGGACGGCGAAACTTTGGGCGGGTTCGCTGATAACGCAAGGTTTATTTTACAGAGTTTCAGGGGATTTCCCCTCTTTGCCTGGCGGATATTGGAGTGCCTCCACCCCTCGTAAATCTCCACGGAGATTCATGGCGAATCACTCAAGATAGTCCCAAAGACCGAAATGAAATTTCCTAGTGGATCAGGCAGACCAAAAGGATGGAAATGAATTCGGTGCTCTTGCCATCTCCGGATCTATTTCCGATAAGGCCGGCGTGACAACTCTCATGCCTTCCGATCTTGAAACCCCTCCCGTGTTAGAGACTTCCGAGTGGAAACACTTGGCGTCGTCCCATCGGGTCGAAGTCGAAAAGATCACCATCCCGATGCGGAGGCGGAGATCCCGACGGGAAAAGCATCCCGTATACGATTTCCTCAACACTTATTACTCCTTCTCACTCGGACGCCTGGAAGGCTGGCATCCGGGAGTCGGAGTGGTGCTGGAAGATGATCCCAAGCACGAGTTCTCCCCAAAATACTATCGCCGTGAGAATGGCGTGGTGAGCATCGACACTTCCCGGCTCACCGACAAGGGGCGCGAACGTCTGGAGTGGATTTTGCAACTTCTCAAACTCACCCAATCCCGCCCGCCCAATCTCGCCTGCCACGGGCTGCACGAGTGGGCCATGGTTTATGAAGGAGGCGATATCCGCCATCGGGAAAGCGCCCCGCTGCGTCTCTCCCAGAAAGAAATTGACGCCTTAGTCGCCTCGCGCCCGATCTGTTGCTCCCACTTCGACGCCTTCCGCTTCTTCACGCCCACTGCCATTCCGCTCAACAAGCTCTCCCCTTCTCTGCATTCCCGCGAAGAGCACGAGCAACCCGGCTGCATCCACACCAACATGGACCTCTACAAGTGGGCCTACAAAAGCTCACCCTGGATTTCCTCAGATCTCCTTCGTGAAACTCTCTTCTTCGCCATCGAGGCCCGCGAGGTCGACATGCGCGCCTCGCCCTACGACCTCACCGATTATGGCTACCCGCCTATCCCCATCGAAACCCAGGAAGGACGGCGTCAATATGAGGCCGAACAGCTCGCTCTTTATCAAAAAGGCCTCCCGCTTCGCGAAAAACTCATCGCAGCACTGAGCTCCGTACTGATTTGAAGCGGTTTTGGGTTTCAATTTGCAGCATTTAGGATTTTGCTCGCAGCGTGATCCCAAACGTCCTCGCAGAACGCTACGCCGCCGCCCAAATCCGTGACATCTGGTCTCCCGAAGGCCGCATCATCCTTGAACGCGATTTCTGGATCGCGGTCATGAAAGCCCAGCAGAACCTCGGGCTCGATATCCCGGCCGAAGCCATCGCGGCCTACGAATCAGTCAAGGACCAGGTCAACCTCGCCGCCATTGACGAACGCGAGCGGATCACCCGTCACGACGTGAAGGCCCGCATTGAGGAATTCAACGACCTCGCCGGTCACGAGCACATTCACAAAGGCATGACCTCGCGCGACCTCACCGAGAACGTGGAGCAACTTCAGGTTTACCGATCACTTGAAGTCATCCGCAATAAAACCGTCGCCGTCCTCGCCCGCATCTCCGAGCGCGCCGACCAATGGTCCGATCTCATGATTACCGCGCGCACCCACAACGTCGCGGCCCAACCCACTACCTTTGGAAAACGTCTCTCCATGTTTGGAGAAGAATTACTCAGCGCCTTCCACAATATCGAATCAATTCTCAATGCCTACCCCGTCCGCGGACTCAAGGGAGCAGTCGGCACCCAAATGGATCAGGTCTCTCTCTTCAATGGCGACACCGAAAAAGTCGCCGCGCTCGACGAACAAGTCCGCGAACACCTCGGCCTTCCCCAGGCCTGGACCAACGTGGGACAAGTCTACCCGCGTTCACTCGACTTCCGCATTGTGAGTTCGCTTGTCGATCTTGCCTCCGGTCCTTCTTCCCTCGCCAAGACCCTCCGCCTGATGGCCGGTCACGAGACCGCCAGCGAAGGATTCGCCAAAGGTCAAACCGGCTCCTCCGCGATGCCGCACAAGATGAACTCCCGTTCCTGTGAACGCGTCAACGGATTCCATGCCATCCTCAAAGGGCACCTCGCCATGGCATCCAACCTCGCCGGCGACCAATGGAATGAAGGCGATGTTTCCTGCTCGGTCGTGCGCCGCGTGATGCTGCCCGATGCCTTCTACGCCATCGACGGACTCTACGAAACCTTCCTGACTATTCTTGGGCAGATAGATGCCTATCCCGCCGTCATCGAAAAGGAAAACGCACACTATCTCCCCTTCCTTCTCACCACGACCATCATGATGGAAGCGGTCAAAGCTGGCGTGGGACGCGAAACCGCGCACGAGGCGATCAAAGAGCACGCCGTTGCCACCGTGCACGACTTGCGCAATGGCAAGGCGTCCACCAACAACCTCCTCGAGCGTCTCGAAGCCGACGAGCGACTCCCTCTCGACCAAGCGCAACTTACCGCTATCCTTGAGCAAGGCCGCAGTAACGTTGGCCAGGCCAAAGTGCAAATCAAACACTTCAGCAAAGCCATCACCGATCTCTCTTCCACTCACCCCGGAGCAGCTGATTACTCACCAGGTTCGATTCTCTAAATCGATCTTATGAAAACATTATTCCTTACCATCCTTCTTCTTCCGCTTGCCCTTCTTGCTGAAGACATTACTCCTGAAAAAGCGCAGACTCTTCTGGCCATGAAGAACCCTCCGCAGGTGATCGACATTCGCACGCCCGAGGAATTTGCCAAAGGTCACATCAAGGGAGCCCAGCTGATCAATTTCTTCGGGAAGGACTTTGAGAAAAAACTCGCCGAACTGGACCCAAAAAAAGCCTACGTGACACACTGCAAGTCAGGCGGACGCAGCGGGAAATCACTTTCAATCTGGAAGAAACTCGGCTTTACCAAGGTCTATCACCTTCACTCTGGATTCGACGGTTGGAAAGCAGCCAAACTTCCCATTGTTAAACCATAATCTCAGGGATAATCTCTCCGCGCATGTCGCTCAGCCTGACATCCCAACCGCTACCAAAAATCAAATCCACCCCCTCATTCGTAATGTCCCAATACTCACTCAAGGGCCACGTCGCCCTCGTCACCGGAAGCAGCAAGGGCCTCGGAGCCGAAGTCGCCATGGGCCTCGCCGATGCCGGAGCCAGCGTCGTCGTCAATGCCTTCAATAACATCGCCCGCGGAGAAGAAGTTGCGAAGGAAATCATCGCCAAAGGCGGCAAGGCCATCGCAATCAAAGCGGACGTTTCAAAGGAATCCGAAGTCAAACGCCTCATCGAACAAGCGGGTAACGAACTGGGCGCTGTCGATATTATCGTTCCCAACGCCACGCCGGACCAACCGCAAAAACCGATCGAGGACTACGACGAAGAATTCTACCGCTCGATGCTTGATTTCTTCGTCATGAGCCCCCTCCTTCTCGCCCAGGCTGCGCTCCCAAGCATGAAGGAAAAAGGATGGGGCCGCTTTATCAACATCACCTCCGAGGTCTATGCCCATTCGGTCCCCAACTTCTCGGCCTACGTCGCAGCGAAAGGCGGACAGATCGGGTGGTCACGCAGTATGGCCAAGGAACTCGCCCCTTTTGGCATCACCGTCAACATGGTCGCGCCTGGATGGATTCCCGTCGAACGACACGAAAACGATCCACAGGAAATGAAAGACGGCTACCTTGCTCAAATCCCTGCGGGACGCTGGGGCACACCGGCCGACGTCGCCAATGCGGTGAGATTTTTCGCACTGGAGGAATCGTCCTTCATCACCGGACAAACCCTGCACGTTAACGGCGGGGGGACGCCTTGGTAGGCTTTCCATTTGTCGTCAGAACGTGGATTTCATGGACTCCCTTGAACTTGGGAGCCTTGAACTCCCAGACCACCTTGTGATCCTTCGTCACCTCGAAGGCCTTGGGTTTGTCGTCTGCTGCCTGTCCGTAACTGCAGATCACAAAATTCCCATTTGCCAAGGCCTGACCACCGCAAGGATCGGCAAAGCGACCGGCAACCTCTTTGTTGGTAGCCTTCCAAACCACCTTGCCGCCCTGATCAAAGACCACGGTCTTATTTCCGTTGGTAAGATTGGCCATGATCTTCCCATCATCGAGCATGATCGCAGTAAACGGCCAGTTGCGTTCCTTCCTTCCGCCCAGTTCTTCCAAATCGGTCTTGATTACCCTGACCACTTTCCCGTCCGGCGTATATTCCTTGATTGCAAAAGCCAAAAGATGAGGGGCGAGATAATTTCCATTAGGCAATTTACGAGCCATCCGGGTCTGCATGTGGGCATTGTCCGTGTCCGGCTTCAGGGGACAATCCACCACAAGTTTCCCGTCGGAAGAAACCTCCAGCAATCGAGGCTTCCCACCCAATTCCGTGATCAGGGTGTTGCCATTGGCCAACCTCTTGGCAGTGCCTACTTCGCTATTCTCCTTGCTCAGCTTGTAGTGGAATACCACCTTCTTATCCCGCGTGAATTCCCTCACCTCTTTTCCAAAAGCAACGAGAACATTACCATTTGGCAGAACCTCACCATCGCGTGATCTCTGTGGAACCTCCCAAATGATTTCCGAGTCCTCGCTGACAATAGCGGTCTTGGTTCCAGTAATCAGAAAGGAATGTCGAATCCCGGACTCGCTAATTTGTTGTCCAAAAGGAGCCGAAAAAACTGCGCCGACACCGAGAAGAGAAAAGAAAAGTTGTTTCATCATCAGAGGCGAGACTAGGCACACAATAGAGGTAGGACCATCTCTCATTTCGCCAAATCCCAGTCAATTCCAACTGGAACAATCGCGCAACCCTGAAGGTTCTCATTGCTCATTTCCAAAAAACCAATATTCATCACGAAAGGGACATGCACCACACCAGACGTCCGGAAATGGCTCGCGCCATCAGAATATCCAGCCTCTTCCTAATCCTCAACCGCTTCGCCGTCCTGGCTTTGTTGGCTGGGGTCGGATACGCTTGGTATGAGCGCTCGGAGCAATCTTACTGGGTCACCCTCACGACAGGCCTCGTCTTTATCTTCACGTGGATCGTCTGTGCATTCTGGTCCGCCCGTTGCCGCTGCCAGCTTTGCATGGCCCCGCTACTCTCCCGCGCCAAGTGCAACGAGCATTACAATGCTAAGAAATTATTTTGGAGTTACCGAACCCGCCTTGCCGCAGCCGCCCTGATCATCGGCCGATTTCGTTGTTATTTTTGCGGAGAGGAATTCAGCTTGGAACAACCGCCGGAAAAACCTGACCAGGGACCGGTCAAAGACCGTCATGTCACGACAATCCGCCAAAGCGGTTCCCTTCCTAAAAAACATTAGGAAGGGTCTCCTTCAACTCAGGCATCCAGCCTCATCGCCGCTTTCTGGGCGGCCGATTTGCCCCCCTCCTTCGGACTGTCCTTCTCCGAGGTGAGGCGCATTCCGACCGGTTTCGAGACCCCGAACTCTTCCATCGTTACGCCATACATGACATCGGCACGCTCCATGGTGCGCTTGGAGTGCGTCACGATGATAAATTGACTTTGATCGATGAAGGCATCGAGCACTTTCAGGAAGCGTCCAATGTTCGATTCATCGAGCGGCGCATCCAACTCATCGAGGACACAGAACGGACTCGGTTTGACCATATAAATGGAGAAGAGGAGCGCTACCGCCGTCATCGAACGCTCACCACCGGACAACAAGGTGATTGACTGCAGTTTCTTACCCGGAGGTTTCGCAATCACCTCGATACCGCACTCAAGCGGGTCATCCTCGTCCTGAAGAATGAGATCTGCCGTCGCCTTATCACCGAAGAGACGTTTGAACATTCCTTTGAAGTTCTTGGCAACGGCCTTGAAGGTTTCGGCGAAGAGGCGCTCGGACTCAATGTTAATTCGTTCAATGATCTCCAGAAGCTTGGCTTTGGAATTCACCAGATCGTCGTGCTGATTCTTGGTAAAGGTGTGGCGCTCCTCTAGCTCGTCAAATTCTTCAATGGCATCGAGATTCACGGGGCCCATTGAGTCGAGACGGCGTTTCAGGTCAGCCACCACGGCCTCCACAAAGTCCCAATCGGGACCTTCTTCGGGAAGCGCCGATTTAATAACTTCTTCAACGGGCTCTGCGGCCACTTCTTCCTGGGCTTCCTCATTTTCTTCGCCCTGAGATTCCTCGCCAGACTCAGTATTTTCCACAACCGACTTGCGGCGCCTTCCTTTTTTCTCAGCTTCCTTCCGCTCGTTGATACAGGCAATCAAGGCGTGGCTGTCAGGACGGAAGATCGTAAGATCTACCTGATGGCGCTCCATCGTTGACTCGAGAAGATTCTCCATCCGAAGATCCAGCTTGGTCGCCGAAACTTCTTCTTTGCTGATCTGATTGACCACCTTGGATTGGCGATTGCGGATCTCAGAGAAGGAAGCTTCCGCAGCTTCAATACCACGAGCCAACTCCTTCCGTTGCTCGTCTGACTGACCAAGTTCACCAGTCAATTTCTCAACCTCGACCTTGTAGCCTTCCATCTCCTGACGGAGCCCGATATTTTCCTCATCTCCTTTGCCGATCCGTTCCTTGGCCGCTGCGATTTCGTGCTTCCGGCGCGAGTTCAACTCAGCCAATTCACGAATCCGGCGACTCATGGGGTCCTGCTCCTTGGCGGCGGAATCACGGGCCTGACGTTCCACGGCCAAAGCGGTCCGCGCCTCGTTCAATTGTTCGGAAGCCTCCTTCTCACTCTTGATCGATGCTTCGAGTCGGGACTGCAGGTTCCGGCTGTCGTCCTCCAGAGCCGTGAGACGCTCCCGCGCTCGGGCCAATTCATTTTCCAAGGCCGAACGGCTATCAGTAGCGGTCTTTTC
>NHEN01000094.1 GCA_002172625.1 Verrucomicrobiaceae bacterium TMED86
CCTGCGCCGTGGCCGGCTTTGGTTTCGATTCGGATCAAACTCGGGGCGTCACCCGCTTGCGCAGCCTGAAGGGCGGCGGCGAATTTGAAGGAGTGAGATGGGACGACCCGGTCGTCGTGGTCTGAAGTCGTGACCATGGTCGCAGGGTATTTCGTTCCTTTCTTCAGGTTGTGATAGGGCGAGTACCCGAGGAGGTATTTGAATTCATCGGCGTTTTTATCGGGGAAGCCGTATTCGGCCTGCCAGGCCCAGCCGATAGTAAATTTCTGGAAGCGCAGCATGTCCATGACTCCGACAGCGGGGAGACAGGCTCCGTAGAGATCGGGGCGTTGGGTGAGACAGGCTCCGACGAGGAGGCCGCCGTTGGAGCCCCCTGCAATGGCGAGGCGCGGGCTGGAGGTGTATTTTTTTGCGATGAGGTGTTCGGCGCAGGCAATGAAGTCATCGAAGACATTCTGCTTCTTCGTTTTCATACCAGCCTGGTGCCATTCCTCACCGTATTCGCCACCGCCGCGAAGATTCGCGAGGACATAGATGCCGCCCATATCGAGCCAGGCGATATTGGAGGCGCGATAGGATGGCGTGAGCGAGATATTGAACCCACCGTAGGCGTAGAGATAAGTGGGGTTGGAACCGTCGAGTTTGATGCCTTTCTTGTGGACGACAAACATGGGGACTTTGGTGCCATCCTTGGAGGTCGCGAAGATTTGCGATGATTGGTATTTGCCGGGATCGAACTTGGTTTTTGGCGCGCGATAGAGCGTCGATCTGTTGGAGGCCACTTCGTAGTGGTAAATCGTTCCGGGCGTAGTGAACGAGGTGAAGCCGTAGTAGAATTCCTTGTCGTCGGGTTTGCCGCCGATGCTGTAGGCGGTGCCGAGCCCGGGGAGTTCGAGGTCGGGGAGAGGGGAGCCGTCGACTTTGAAACGACGAACCTGGGAGTGGGCGTCCTTCATGTATTCCGCGACAAGAATACCGCCGACGTGAGACACGCCATCGAGGGTTTCGGCGGTTTGAGGGATGATTGTTTTCCAGTTGGAGGGTTCGGGATTGGCGAGATCGACAGAGACGAGTTTTTGTCGAGGGGCATCGCGATCGGTTTGGATGAGAAATTTGGAGTCGATGTTTCCGGCGAGGCTATAAGAGGCGTCGAATTTGTTGAAGAGCTCAATGACTTTGGAGTCGGGCTTGGAGAGGTCTTTGTAGAAAAGGCCGTTCTTGGTATCGGTACCTTGAGAGATGTGGATGATGAGGAAGCGTTTGTCATCGGTCAGCCCGGTGTAGAGGCCCCACTTGGGGTGATCCGGACGTTCGTAGACGAGGGTGTCTTCGGACTGCGCGGTGCCGAGCTTGTGGTAGTAGATTTTCTTGTCGGTGTTGGCGGCCATCATCTCTTCGCCTTTTTTTGGCGTGGGGAAGCGACCGTAGTAGAAGCCCTTATTGTCACCTGACCAAGTGGCGTCGGAGAATTTCGACCACTTGAGATGATCGCTCAGATCCTTGCCGGTGTCGATGTCGCGGACCTTCCATTCGACCCAATCGGAGCCGGAGGCGGAGAGGCTGTAGGCCATGTATTTTCCGTTGTGGGAGATGGAGATGTCCTTGAGCGCGACCGTGCCATCTCCCGAGAGTTTGTTAGGGTCGAAGAGAACCTTGGGTTTCTTCTTGAGATCCTTGGTGGTGTAGAAAACCGATTGGTCCTGCAGGCCGTCGTTTCGATGGAAAAAGTAACGTCCGCCTTTTTTTGAGGGGGCGCTGATGCGTTCGACGTTCCAAATGTTGGTGAGATGTCTCTCGAGCTTGTCGCGACCGGGGATTTTATTGAGGTATCCTTCGGTGACGGTATTTTGGGCTTTGACCCACTCCGCGGTTTGTTTCGAATTGAGATCTTCAAGCCAACGGTAGTCGTCGGAGACGTCGATGCCGTGGATTTTCTCGGAAAGCGGCTTTGGATGGGAGTCAGGATAGGTCAGCTTTTCTGCTGAAAGGTTTGCGGTAAGCATGGCAAAAAGGCAGGCGCGTTTCATGCCGCCAAACTAAAGGGCCTTTCCTGAGATGCAAGCTAGGGAAGAAGAGTTTGAGGTGAAAAAGTGCTGGCGTAAGAGATTCCAAATTTTCATATTAATACGATGAGAAAAGGAGGTCGGAATCTGGGTGGGTTTGGTCGCATGATGGTATTTGCTGGTTTATTTGCCATGGGACACGCGCAGGAGCTTGCGCCGGATGATCCTGCGATCGCTTCGAAGCTCGGAGTTTGGTTTCAGGACGCTGAGAACCTCTTCGATTCGGATGCCGGAATCTGGAGTGATTCGAGTGGCAACGGAAACGATGCGAGTCCGGTTGGGGCCGTCAATGTCGGAGGTCCCGTCACCTTCCTCGGTCCGACCTTATCCACTGTTTCCGGTGGAAGCTTTTCCGGCTCCGACCTCCCTTCAGTTCGCTTTTCCGCGGGTGTTGAAGATCTCCTCCAGATTGAAGATATTAACGGAGGGGCCGGTCTGTCGAACCTGACAATTTTCGTTGTTTACAATGTCGAGCAAGCTGGGGGCGACGCAAGTTTGTGTCGTCCGGTTGGGATTGGTTCGGTCGCTGCAATCCAGCAAAATCTGGGGAACAACTATAACCTCGGGAGTGACCCGTCGATTCGCAAGGACAATGGCTTTGTGGGTGCGGGTGCTTATTCCGAGGTCTTTCCGCTTCAGACCACGTTTATTCGTTCCTCCCGGATGACTCCTGTAGCCATCCATGAATGGTTCAATAGCGATGGGACTCTGAGTCAGGTGTTCACGATAGCCGGAAGCTCTTACACGACCGGCACAGATGATTTCTTCATGGGAGATCTTCGTGCGGGTGTTGCGCCTGTCCCCGGGGTTAACGGAACTGGTATATCCCAGTCAGACTTTGATGTTGTTCAGGTGATCGTTTACACCGATGCCTTGAGCGACGAGCAAGTGGCAGGGGTGAATGAGTGGCTGGCAAATCACCCGGCAGGGACGGCCAACAGACGGGACCCGGGACTTGTGATTACCGAGATTTCGGTGAGCTTGGATTTGCGCACCACTTCCTTGACCTGGTCCTCCAGGTTGGGTCGGGTTTACTCAGTCGATAAGTCGACAGATCTGATGAACTGGCAAGAGGTCGATGATGCCGTTGATTCCCAAGGGGAATCGACTTCTTTTGACGTCGTCGGTCCCGAGCCGGGAGAAGTGCGATTATTCTTCCGGGTGCGAGAGAGTGAGTAAGGGCGCTATATCGCCGATTTTTTCAAAGTCCCTCGGGGAGGTGAGGATGCGTCCTTTGTTTTTTGATCGGTCAGAGGGTGACAGGGCAGGGAGTGATTATGGGGATTACCAAAGTTTCAGGAGGGAGGAATTAATAGTATAAAAAAAGCAGCGGCCTTGCGACCGCTGCTTTTGAAAGTTTCTTAAAGGGAAAGGCGCTTACTTTTTCTTCTTACTGTTTTTGTCGAGGTCCTTGCTGTTTTCGAGGACCTTATCGACGAGGCCGAATTTTACAGCTTCTTCCGGGGACATGTAATTGTCGCGGTCGGAAGCGGTTTCGATTTCCTTGGCGGTTTTGCCGCTGTGGTGGCCGAGGATGTCGTTGAGACGACGCTTGAGGCTATACATGAACTCAACGGTGCGTTCGACGTCGGCGGCAGTTCCTTGTGCCCCGCCGGAAACCTGGTGGATCATGACGTGGGAGTTGGGCAGGCAGAAGCGCTTTCCTTTGGTGCCTGCGGTAAGCAGAACGGACCCCATGGAGGCGCAGATGCCGATGCAATAGGTGTTCACATCACAAGTGAGGAACTGCATCGTGTCGTAGATAGCCAGTCCGGCGGTAACGGAGCCGCCGGGGGAGTTGATGTAGATGTGGATGTCCTTTTTTGGGTCCTGCATCTGGAGGAAAAGCATCTGGGCGATGACGGAGTTAGCTACGCCGTCGTCGATGCCGGTACCGATGAAAATAATGCGGTCCTTAAGGAGGCGCGAGTAGATGTCAAAGGCGCGTTCGCCACGGCCATCGGTCTCGATGACAGTGGGAATGAAGTAATTGTTTTGTGGCGCGCTGTCGTCGCCGGAGTCCATTGTGGGAATCATTGCTTAGTTCTCTTCGGTTTCTTCAGGTTTTGGTTCTACCTCTGAGATGCTCGCGTGCTCCAGCAGAAAGTCAATGGCGTTACTGAAGAGCATGTTTTGACGGACATTACTGAGTGTGCCGTCATTTTGAATCTGCTTCATATATTTCTTCACCGGTTGTTTGGCCTGTTTGGCCATCGCGGTGATGCGCTGAAGGACAGCGTTGTTATCGACCTTGATTTCCTCGGCTGCGGCGATCTTCTGAAGAAGGAAGTTGGTTTTGAGGTTGTTCTTGGCGCGCTCCTGGGCTCCGGCGAAGAGTTCTTCCTGACGTTCGGCGATGTCCTCTTCGCTCATGCCGGACTGCATGCCTTCCTGCACCATGGAGTCGGCCTGCCCCTGGGTCTCTGCAGCGATAAATTCTTCGGGGAGTTCAAAGTCGATGTTCTCGTGAAGTTTTGCGAGGACAGCGTTGATTTTGAATTCTTCGACTTTGCGGCTCTGCTGCATTTTGAGATCTTCGCTAATAAGCTCCTTGACCTCTTCGAGAGTTTTGCCGGGATCGATCTTTTCCGCGAACTCATCGTTAAGCTCGGGAAGGGTTTCGGTTTTCATACCAGTGACTTTGACGGCAAAGAGGGCTTCCTGACCGCGAAGAGCTTCGATGGGGAAGTCTTCGGGAAGGGTGATTTTGATTTCTTTTTCGTCGTCGACCTTGCACCCGACGAGTTCGTCGGTGAATCCGGGGAAGAAGGCTTCGTCTTCGATGCGAATCCAGTAGCCTTCGTTGGAGGCGAGAGGCTTGGCTTGCTCACCGCCGACTTCGTCGAGGGGCTTGCCATCGACGGTGCCAGTGAAGTCGATCACGGCGAGGTCACCGTCTTCGAGAGTGCGGTCTTCGATATCCTTATAGTCGGCGAAGCGCTGTTGAAGCTGCTCGAGGTTTTGGTCGATGATCTCTTCGGTGACGTCGACTTTGGGGATTTCAATTGCGAGTCCCTTGTATTCGGGAAGTTCAAATTCAGGTGAGAGGATGAGGTCGGCGTCGAAGGAGAAAGTTCCATCAGCTGAATGAGTGACGTTTTGGGGGTTCTTGACGTTGAGAACTTCAAGTTCTTCATTTTCCTTGAGTGCTTGCTGAATGCTGTTCTGGAAGAGGCGGTTCTCGACCTCGGCGGAAATGTCCTCGCCGTGGCGCTTCTCAATGACGGCCTTGGGGGCTTTCCCGGGGCGGAATCCCGGAATTTTAGCCTGGGACATAAAGGCTTTAATGACTTGGCTGCGCTCCTTGGTAACGGTCTCGGCAGGGACTTCGATACTGAGGGTAGCGATACAATTTTCTTTTTTCTCCAGGCGGATATTCATGACGAAATAGGTCTGCGCTTTCGCGGGGGCGCGAAGCTAGGGAGGATCGGCAGGGAGGTCAAGGGGAGGAAAAGGGGATTTTCCGGTGGGAATGTCTGAATTTGAGGGGTCATTGACCTTGACGAGGCGGGGGCTGGGTGAGCGTAATCTTCAGCAACCTTAACTTCTTTAATTTTCATGCAAAATTTCCCATTCGTGAAACAAACGGCCCGACTCCTCGTGATGGGCGGGATCCTTCTCGCTGGCCCCGCATTTGTGGAGACAGCCCAGGCCCAAAATTTCCTTCTTGAGGCGAACCAATTTGAAGGGAAAACAGTGAGGAGCGTGGTCATACGATACCGTGGCGCCAAAACGGTAGCTGAAGCCCGTCTGCGGACACATATGGCGGTTGCTGCGGGAAAGAAATATAGCCAGACTGTGCTCGATGAAGATATCCGCACGCTCTATTCAAGCGGGCTGGTTGATGACGTGAAGTTTTATGCCAAGAACGTGGCAGATGGCGTCGAGGTAACGGCGGAGGTGGTGACCCGTCGTTTGATCGCCGGATTGGGATTTGCAGGAAATAGTAAGTTCACTGATCGTAAACTAGCCAACGAATCCGGACTTGGAGTCGGTCAGATCTTGAGTGACGAGCAGATCATTCAGGCCCGCCAGAAAATAGAAAAGCTCTATCTGGATTATGGCTATCCTGATATCGAGGTGAAGCACGGTCTGCAGCCGACGGCCCGCCCAGGCTATGCCGATCTGGTCTTTGTGCTCAACGAAGGTTACAAGAATGAGATTCGCAATATTCGGTTCGAGGGGAACTCAGCCTTCAAAGATGCTGATTTACGCAAGGAAATGTCGACGAAACAAAAGGGCTTTTTTTCCTGGTTCACTAAATCTGGACGGCTTAATGCGGTGGCATTGGATGAAGATCTGGAGAGAGTGGCAGATTATTACCGAAGCCGTGGATACTGGAAGGTTCGGGTAGGCATTCCCAAGCGGTTACCAGTTGTCAACGAACGGGTCGATTTGATTATCCCGGTAAATGAGGGAGCGAAGTATACCGTGAATTCGGTCAACTTCCCAAATCTCACCGTCTTCACTCCGGAGGAGCTCATGCCGGCGCTGACTTTGATTCAAGAGATGCCTTTTTCATCGAAGAAAGTGCGTGACGACATTCGCATGATCCGAGATTACTTTGGGTCGCGGGGATATGCCGATGCAGCGGTCGTTCCCGATGTGCGTGAGGTTTCCGGTTCCAGAGTGAATATCTTCTACCGCGTGACCCGTGGAAAAATCTTCAAGGTGGGTCGGGTGAATATTCAAGGAAATGTCAAAAGCGAGGATCGCGTGATTCGCCGCGAGGTTGCGGAAGGAATGCGTCCGGGTGAAAATTTTAACTCGGTGGATCTTGAGTCGACAAAGCGGCGCCTAAGGAACTTGAACTACTTTTCCGATGTGCAGGTCTCCAGCGCCAATAGCTCCCAGAGCGGCTATCGTGACGTCAATATTCTCGTCAGCGAAACCAATACAGGAAGTGTCAATTTCGGGGTGGGATTTAGCTCGGTGGATAACATTGTGGGCTTTGTGAATTTGGAGCAAACCAACTTTGATATCACGAACTGGGGTCGGTTTACCGGGGCTGGACAACGATTTAGTGCCAGTTTGAGAGCGGGCGCCGAGCGTAAGGATTTTCGTATCTCGCTGGTCGAGCCATGGTTCATGGGGAAGAAGTTTAAATTGGGGGGCGAGCTTTATTATCGCGATCTCCTTTACCTGAGTGACGAATATGATCAGACAAATGCCGGAGCCTCGATCTGGTTGGGTAAGCAGGTCGGTCGGAGGGCGCGGATTGAGGGAAGGTATCGTTTTGAGAAGATTGAAATTGATGTTGAGAGCGATGTTCCTCTCGGTTCTGATTTCAACGAGGAAGAGGGGACTTACACCAAGAGTGCATTGTCGTTCAATTATATTTACGATAGCCGGGACAGCAACAAGTTGCCACGGAAGGGGGAAAAAATCGACGTAGGTGTCACTCTGGCCGGTGGTGCTCTTGGTGGTGATGTTGATACATACACTGTCACTGGAACCGGAACAAAGCACTGGAATCTTTCGTGGGACACCATTCTCACTGCGCGGGGATCATTCTCGGTTGTTGATGAATATAGTGGAGACGGAACTGCTCCCATTTTTGAACGCCAATTTCTTGGTGGATCCCGCGATCTCCGTGGATTTGAGTATCGCGATCTTGGTCCCCGGGATCCCGTGACGAACGAAGTGCTCGGTGGTGGGACCAGTGCCTTTGTTTCTCTCGAGTTGACCTTCCCGATTACCGAGCGGGTTCGCGGTGCCGTCTTCTATGATACGGGATTTGTGAATGTTGATTCCTGGGATTTTGGTGGAGGAAATCTCGCCAGCGATGCCGGGCTTGGCCTACGCATGGATCTTCCGATCGGCCCCATCGCTGTGGATTACGCCATTCCTCTTTCGACGCCTGATGATGAAGCGGATAATGGGGGACAGTTTAACTTCTATTTGAATTACCAATTCTAGGAGCGCCGATTGGCGAAACTTTGTTGGAGCCCGCCTTCCTTGATTGGATGGTGGGTTTCTTTTTGTAGGCACTGCTGTGGTGGGAGGCGAACTTTAATCTCAGCGCGATCTTGCCTCTTGTTGCGAAAGCGGGTGCATGAGGTGTTCACCAAGAATAGGGTGAACCAATAGGGCTCCAATCGAACTAAAGATGAAGGAGAGGACATTGGCCGTGCCGAGAAAGCGCCCCCCGTTCGCCAGGAGGAGTAAGGCGCGGGAGGAGGGACGATGCAGAAATCAGCAAAGAAACCGGCTCCTCCGATATGGACGGACAATGGCTGAAGGCCAGAACCAATTACAGGAGACTGAAGCGGTATTTGGGTGAGTGGTTTGGTTCAGCTTTCCGCGATCTGCTGTAATCCCTTGAGGTCAAGTTTTCCGGTCCCAAGGTAGGGGAGTTTTGGCACGGAGAGAAACTGGCCCGGCTTTGGTTTCCAGAGATTTGGGATCGGTGCATCGGAGAATTTTTTAAGGACTTCATCGAGGAGTTCCTCGTTCGCGGTGTGAATGACGACAAGTCGTTCACCTTTCTTCTCATCAGGCACGCCGGTCACAGCGAAGATCTGTTCGTTCTGATTGGCGAGTTCGTTGAGGGTCTCCTCGATATTGCCATGTGGCACCATTTCACCGCCAATTTTACTGAAGCGACTCAGTCTACCTTCGATCCATAAAAATCCCTCCTCGTCCAGGCGGACGATATCGCCGGTATCGTACCAACCATTCTGGAGGACTTCGGCTGTTTTGTCCGGCATCCCAAGATAACCGAGCATCACATTGGGGCCTTTGACCTTCAGCAGGCCCGCTTCGCCGATTGGCAGTTCAATTCCACTATCCGGGTTCACCACTTTGGCTTCCATGTCATGAAGCAGGCTTCCGACCGATCCCGATTGATTGGTTTCGAGTCCGTTCAATGCCACACCGGGTGAGCATTCGGTGCTGCCATATCCTTCCAGTGGCCGGCATTGGAATTTTTTTTCAAAGGCATCGGCTAGGTGCTTGGGAAGTTTTTCTGCGCCAACGACGACGAGTCGAAGATTCTTGAGTTGTTCGGGTTTCAAGCCTCGCAGGTAAAACTGAAGAAAGGTGGGTGTGGCGATCATGATGGTGACCCCGTGTTTTTCGCTCAGTGGTCCAATGACCTTGGCTTCCATTGGGTTGAAATGGTAGGCGCACCCGAAGCCTGCGACGGCCGGCCCGGCGATCGTTGCCATGAATCCGAAGGAGTGAAAGAAGGGAAGGACGCCCAGCATGCGATCGGACTGAACGAGGGAGTGGACGCCGCTGACCTGCTCGACGTTGCAGATCAGGTTGCGATGGCTCAACATGACTCCTTTTGGTTGTCCAGTGCTTCCACTACTAAAGATGATCGTTGCAAGATCATCGGAACCAGACTGTGAGCCACCCAAAAGTTTAAGGAGACCGTTCGCCGAGGTGCATTTTTCCAGTAATCCCACCCGCAGTTTCTCCATCAGACTTGGTTTTTTGGACAGATCCTCAAGAAGGTGCACCCGGACGGGGATTTCGAGCTTGAGGCGTTTCATGAGTTTGCCTGACACGACGACATCAGTGATACCACATTGTTCGATGCATGAAGTGATTCCCACTTGCGATAAGGTGTAGTTGAGATTGACCGGAATTTTTCCCATCAGCAGAGCCGCCCAATTGAGAAGGGCTCCCCCGACCGAAGGTGGGACTAGAATGCCGACCTTCTCTTGATCGGACCAAATAGACCGCAGCCTGCCGGTGAGGAAAATACACTTCGCCAAAGCCTCCCCAAAGGTGACTTTTGCTCCGCTCGAATCGGCCATTGCCAATTGATCACTGAACCGTCGGCATGTTTGGATCAAAGTCTCCTGAAGGGTGTCGTCGCTCATCTCAAGATAGATTTAAACAACAACCAGGGACAAAGTGAAATTGATTTGAGGACAGGCGATATCGATTTAATCAATTTTTCGAAATCTGGCGGAGTGGCTTTCCGGCGGTGGTGGTGCCATCCCGCGAATGTTCTTTTTGATTTCAGGTTTCTTTGAGGCGGGGAGTTGAAGAAACTTTCTAAGTCATTTTGACAAACTCGAGTCGAGATATGGGGGCTTGGTGAGGATTTGCCTTGGGATGATGGTCTAATGGTATTAGTGAGATGTTGTCATGAGCGAAGAGGGAACCATTGCAGTTGGGAAGAAACTCGTATTGAGCGCTGAGGCGCTTTGCAAATCCTATGGGGATGTGGTGGCTTTGGATCAGGTATCCTTGGAGGTTGAGAGTGGCGAGATGGTAGTGCTTTGTGGTCCGAGTGGGTCGGGGAAGTCGACTTTGCTCTTTATGATTGCGGGGTTGCTTTCGCCGGATGGTGGAACGGTGGAACTTTCGGGGCAGGATCTTTACCATCTTTCAAGCAGCGGGCGGACCGGGCTTCGTAGCCGGGAGATTGGGATGGTATTTCAGGATGCCCGCTTGCTTCCGTATCTGGAAATCGAGGCGAATATATTGGCGGGCGGCGGAACTGCCGA
>NHEN01000095.1 GCA_002172625.1 Verrucomicrobiaceae bacterium TMED86
CGTTATATTCAGGCCACATCCCGAAAGCGTTGTCGGCCGCGTGAACCACGACAAATCCGCCGCCATTTTTCACAAAGTTTACAAATGCGGTGCGAACTTCGCCAGGCCACATCTGACCATTGTAATTACTCACGACGACGTCGTATTTGGAGAAGTCAGGACGCCATTTCCCCCACTCTTCCTCGGTGCCTTTCTTACCCGGGCTGGTGCTGACATCCACGGTGTAGCGACCACTGCTTTTAAAAGCATCCTGCATCACAGGAGTGGTAGATTCCCACTTATGATTATTTTGCCCGTCAATAATGAGGACTCTGAGAAGCTTATCGTCTCCTCCTTCAATTTTCTTCGCGAGGCCGACATAGGCCAGGCAAGACATCACCACAACGGCTAATCCGAGAGTTAGTTTGTTTCTCATGGGGTAGTCTCACCGTTCCTCCCCTCAATTGCCAAGACGAAAAACTTCCAGATCCATAATCTTAGGTTAGGTTTCCCCCGTGAATTCCGTTATCGAACTCCTCCAGGCTCTCATTCGTATTCCCTCGGTAAACCCCGATGGCGACCCTGGGGTCTCGCCAGAAGGAGAATCCGCGATGGCCGCCTTTATCGGAGAATTTCTCGAACCACTTGGTTTTCAGATCACCTTAGAGGAAGCTCTTCCCGGTCGCCCCAATCTCATCGCGCGAGCTCCTGGTCCGGAGAATCGACCACGCATCCTCCTCGGCCCCCATCTTGACACCGTGAGCATCGCCGGAATGAGCATCGATCCCTTTTCAGCGGAAATCAAAGACGGCAAGATCTGGGGCCGTGGCAGCTCAGATACCAAAGGCCCCATGGCCGCAATGCTATGGGGACTCAAAGAAAATGCCGCCAATCTTGCCAATCTCCCGATCGCCGTCGATTTCGTGGGATTCATGGGCGAGGAATCAAGTCAGCCGGGCTCCCAACACTTCGCCAAACATCATGCCGACGAATACGAATTTGCCATCGCGGGCGAACCGACCTTACTCGAGGCCGTCTATTGCACAAAGGGTTGCCTTTGGGCCACCATCGAGGCCCAAGGACGTTCAACCCATGCCTCCCAGCCTCACTTGGGCGACAATGCCATCATGAAGCTCACTGAGGAACTCAACCGACTCGTCAACGACTTCGGTGGGCAGCTTTCCAACCACAGCCATCAGGTTCTCGGCTCCTCCACGATCAATATAGGAAAAATCAAAGGAGGGACCCGCGCGAACATTGTCCCCGACAAAGCCAGCGCTGAGATCGACATCCGCACCGTGCCCTCATTTGTCGAGAATCAATCCGGAATCGGCCAGCTTCGGGATTTCCTCACGCACGCGGAAATCACCAACGCCATGGAATTTCCTCCCATGGACCTCAAATCCAACCACCCCTGGATTGATCGCCTCAAAACCATCCACCCCGACCTAATCCTTACCGGCGCTCCTTGGTTTTCCGATGCCTCCCATCTTGCGAATGCCGGCATTCCCTCGATTTGCCTCGGCCCGGGGTCCATCGATCAAGCCCACACCGCTGACGAATTCATCAAAATCCCGGACCTCGAAAAAGGCGCTGAATGGTTTAGCCGCTTAATTGCAGGCCTGTCCGACTAATTTCATTTCGCTTGCTAAAAGCGGGAAAATTTTGTCGCTTGTAAGAAGTCCCCTGATCTTGATGGTTAAGAATTCCGTAAGATTCTCGCTTGCCCTTTCCGGCCCTCCCCGCGTTGCCGCTCCCTCTACAGTCGATGCGACCTTCGCCGCCACAACCGGAGATCAATACATCGAACCTGGCTGGCCCAAGGTCCACGCCCCTGGGATGCAGTCGGACCAAAATATCATTGCCGCCGGCGTGATGACGCGAATGAATGACCGCTCGGCCCAAGCCGTAGAATTTGGCACGCCCATCGATCACGGCACTGATGAGACCCGCTCATTTAATATTTCTCCTTCCTCAAACGACATGCGACAGATCTTCTGGCCACTGCACCTTTCCCAACCGCAATAAACACCCATGAAAAAGCTCCTCTCTATCATCCTTAGTGGACTCTTCCTCGCTTCCTCCTGCCTTGCTCAAGAGGATGCCGAAATTATCGGAGACGATGGCGCGAGAGTCTCCGTGCTTGGCTACCATGTCTTCCATCCCACGAAGTCTGCCACCGAGATGCTCATTCCGACCTCAAAATTTCGTGAGCAAATGGAGGCTGTCAAAGCTTCAAAAATCCCCGTCATCACTCTGGCCAAATTTCTGGCGTGGCGACGTGGGGAAGCCGAGCTTCCTCCGCAATCCATTCTTCTCACGATGGATGACGGCTGGCGCTCGGTCTACACCGAGGCTTTCCCCATCATGAAGGAATTTCAATTCCCCTTCACGGTCTACCTCTACAAGAACTATGTCGGATCTTCCCGCGGAGGACGCGCCATGTCCTACGCCATGATCCAGGAAATGATCCAAAGTGATCTCTGCAGCATCGGCTCCCACTCAGTGAGCCATCCTTTCCCCAGTAAAGTCAAAAAAGCGGCGCGGGCCGGAAAGGAACCCTACGACAAGTTTCTCCGAACCGAGTTGGGAGATTCCAAAATCTTCCTCGAAGAGAAATTCAAGCAAACCGTCACGACCTACGCCTATCCCGGTGGGTATCACACCGACGAGATGTTCGAGCTCGCCGACGAACTGGGCTACGACAACCTCTTCACGGTCAAACCCGGCAAAGTCCGCCGGGATACCGACGGACACATTCTTCCCCGCTACATCGTGCTCGGGAACCACGACTCAGCCTTCAAAGCCGCGCTCGTGTTCCGAAATGGCAGCCGCGTAGCCGATGATGTCCCGGTCCCCCTCCCTCATCCCGTGTCACCCGCCCCCGGCAATCTCGTGGCAGCCCGATTGCCGCTTATTTCTGCGGATCTCTCAAAGGTGGAAAACCTCGATCCAAAATCCCTCAGAATGAAAGTGTCCGGATTTGGGCAGGTCCCGGCCGATTTTGACACTACATCTCACTCCCTCGCCTGGAGAGTCTCCCGCCCCTTGCGTCAGAAAGTTTGCGAAGTTTCCGTCCAATGGAAGCTCAACGAAGCTGAGTCATTCGAACCCGAGATGAAGTGGACCTTCAAAATCGATCGGGAGGCTGCCTACCAAGGAAGATAGCAATCTTCACCGGATCCAAGCCCACCAAATCACCTTATTCACATAAAAACGGCGATTTTCAACCGAGTGCAATCAGCGAAATCACCCAACTCTCTTCGAAATGGGACATTTTGCTTGATTTTCCAGCGCGGGAAATGCAGATTTCGCCCGTAACCAGCAATCTTTATGAGCAAGAAGCAACTCGACGGAGCACAGGCTCTCATTAAAACCCTCGATGACTTGGGAATCGAATACATCTTCGGATATTCCGGAGGGGCCGCGATTCCAATTTTCGACGCCCTCGAAACGATGAAAACGAAGATGAAGTTCATCCTCGTTCGTCACGAGCAAGGCGCCGTGCACATGGCTGACGGCTACGCCCGCGCCACCGGAAAGCCCGCAGCCGTTCTTGTCACCTCCGGACCCGGAGCAGGAAACACCGTCACCGGACTCATGACCGCACAAATGGATTCCGTCCCCATGATCGTGGTCTGCGGACAGCAAGTCACCTGGATGCTGGGCAAGGACGCCTTTCAGGAGGCCGACATTTTCGGAATCACTATTCCCGTGGTGAAACACAACTACCTCGTCAAGGAAACCAACGAACTCGTTCGTGTTGCCAAGGAAGCCTACCATATCGCCACCACTGGTCGCCCTGGCCCCGTTCTGATTGATGTGCCAAAGGACGTTTCCTCGGGAATGTTTACCGCCGAGATGAACCCGGAGCTCGATCTTCCCGGCTACGATCCATACGAAGCTCACAACATCGATCCGAAGGGCATTGAAGAAGCCGCCGCAATGATCGCCGCCGCGAAACGCCCTGTCATTCTCGCCGGTCAGGGAACCATGATTTCCCGTGCGGACAAAGAACTGATGCAGTTGGCTGAAACTCTCAATATCCCGGTCACTTCCACTCTTCTCGGCAAAGGCGTCTTCCCCGAAACTCACGAGCTCTCTCTCGGCATGCTGGGAATGCACGGCACCGCTTACGCCAACAAGGCGATGGTGGAGTGTGACCTTCTCCTAAATATCGGATCTCGCTTCGATGACCGGATCATTGGTCAGCCGGACAAATTCTGCGCCGACGCCAAGATTATCCACATCGATATCGATCCTGCGGAAATGGACAAAATGATCCGTCCCGACGTCCAGATCGTCGGAGACGCCAAAGCGGCCTTGATTCAGCTAAACGAGATTCTCACCACTCCTTTGGAAACAACCGAATGGCGCACCAAGTTGGATGGTTACAAAAAGAAGTACCCTCTTTCCTACAAGAAGCAAGGCGGCTTGCGGATGCAGCAAGTCATTGAAGAGCTCTACGAACAAACCCAGGGGAAAGCCATCGTTTCAACTGACGTGGGACAGCATCAGATGTGGGCTGCGCAGTTCTACAAGAATAGCGAGTCCTTCCACTGGCTCTCCTCGGGCGGAGCTGGAACGATGGGCTTCGGCTTCCCCGCCGCCATCGGAGCACAGCTGGCGCATCCGGAGAAAACCGTCATTTCGATCTCAGGCGATGGTGGATTTCAGATGACCCTCTTCGAACTCGCCACCGCCGCGATTCACAAATTGCCCATCAAGATTGTTGTTCTCAACAACCACTACCTCGGCATGGTTCGGCAGTGGCAGGAACTCTTCTTCGAAAACCGCGAATCCGGAGTGGATCTCGTCGGCAACCCGGACTTCAGCAAGCTCGCAGCAGCCTACGGCATTCCGAGTGTCCACTTCAAACGACCTGTCGATTGCGCCCGCAAGATCGAGGAAGCCCTCGCCTACAACGACGGGCCAATCCTCATCCACGCTGAGTGCGTGAAGACCGAAAATGTCTTCCCAATGATCCCCGCCGGGGCCGCTCTGGAAGACATGATTACAGAGCCTCCCAAAACCCAAATGGCTAAGCCCGTCGGCTCAACCTAGAAATTTTTCAGGGATCATTTATTCACCCAATAACCCAACAATTACTTCCAATGTCCAAGACTATCGTCACCACAGACACACCTCTTGAAGACTCCCAACGCGGAACCTCAAATACCCTGTCGATTCTCGTGAATAACAGCCCGGGCGTCCTGATGCGCATTTGCCAGGTCTTTTCCCGGCGCGCATTCAATATCGACTCTCTCGTTGTTTCTGAAGGCCGCACCGGCGCCTTTTCCCGCATGACCATTGATATTTCCGGCAGCCCGGAAGGATTCGAGCAGATCATCAAGCAAGTCAACAAGCTCATCGATGTCATCCACTGCTACGAGCACACCGCTGCCAACTCAGTAGTTCGTGAAATGCTCCTCGTGAAAATCCTCGCTGACAAAGACGAGCGGTCCTCGGCCCTTCAGGTCATCGAGCATTTCGCTGGAAAAACCGTCGATCTCAGCCCGAACTCCATGATCGCCATGTTCACCGGCACCACCAGCAAGCTGGACGCCGCCGTCATCATGCTTGAGCAATTCGAAGTCATCGAGACTGTCCGCACCGGAAAAGTCGTCATGGCCCGGGGCAGTCAGGCAACCTAGAATCAAGGATTTAGATCATTTCTTATAAAGCGGCGGACCTAAAATCTGTCGCTTTTTTCGTTTCTCCGGGCTCCCGGCTCAAAAAAGCCCCGGTATTCCACACTTACTCTTGCCTCTTGACTCCGCCTGATCTCTAATCCGCTCCGCCTTGACGAACGCAATTCTTGCTCTTGAAGACGGTCGCACTTTCTGCGGTCGTGCCTTTGGTCATTCCGGAACTACCGCCGGGGAAGTCTGCTTTAATACCTCGATGACGGGGTATCAGGAGATCATCACAGATCCCTCCTACCGCGGGCAGATTGTCACCATGACCTATCCTCTCCAGGGGAATTACGGGATCAATGCCGCCGATGCTGAATCAGCCTCGCCGCATGTCCGGGGATTCGTCATCGGAGAGCTTTGTGAAATCCCTTCCTCCTGGCGATCAGAGCAATCGCTTTCGGAGTATTTCGCGGAACACAAGATTATCGGGATCGAGGATATCGACACGAGGGCCCTGACCAAGCATCTGCGCTCGCAAGGAGCGATGAGGGCGGTCATTTCAACGGAGCTTTCCGCGGAAGAAGCCATCCAAGCAGCCAAGGATTCTCCCTCCATGGTCGGCATGGATTACGTCGAGGAAGTCTCCACGCCGGAAGATTACCACTGGGACGGCGAATCTCGCCTCTGGACCATCCCCAGCGTTACCACCAACCAGGAAACAAACTACATCGATCTCCCCGAAGCCAAGTATCGCATCGTCGCATACGACTTCGGAGTGAAATACAACATCCTTCGTTCCCTTCGTCAGTCGGGATTCGAGGTCGAGGTCGTCAACTCACGCACTCCGGCTTCCGATGTTCTCGCGAAAAACCCCGACGGCATCTTCCTCTCAAACGGCCCGGGAGATCCCGCGGCTCTCACATATATCCACGATGAGGTCAAACAACTGATCGGCAGAAAGCCTATCTTCGGCATTTGCCTGGGCCACCAAATCCTCACGCACTGCTTCGGCGGAAAGACTTTCAAATTAAAATTCGGACACCGTGGAGGAAACCACCCGGTCAAAGATCTTCGCACCGGACAAATCGCCATTACCGCGCAGAACCATGGCTTTGCCACCGATGATGACTCCCTTCCCGATTACACTGAAGTCACTCACATCAATCTCAACGACCAAACGGTCGAAGGCGTCCGCAGCACCAAGGACCCTGTTTTCTCCGTGCAGCATCACCCTGAAGCTGCTCCCGGACCCAACGACGCGAAGAACTTCTTCGGAGAATTCGCAGATCTCATTGAGGCGTCCAAGTAACACGCATCCCAATTTTTTAAATGAATACCATCATTTGTGGTCTCCAATGGGGGGACGAAGGCAAAGGCAAGATTGTTGATTTCCTGACCGAAGACGCGGATCTCGTGATTCGCGGACAAGGAGGGAACAACGCCGGGCACACCGTCATCGCCAACGGAAAGAAATATGTCCTCCATCTCATTCCGTCAGGAATTCTTTGGGGTGACAAGCAATGCGTCATAGGCAATGGCGTGGTCATGGATCCTATCGGGCTCTGCAAGGAAATCGAAAGCCTCGAAGCCGAGGGAATAGCAATCACACCTGCACGTCTCTTGATCTCCGACCGCGCACACGTTGTTCTTCCTTACCACCGTGAACTTGATGCCGCCCGCGAAATGTCTCTCGGCGATAAAAAGATCGGTACAACCAAACGCGGCATCGGTCCGACCTATGCCGACAAAGCCAACCGCATCGGACTCCGCCTCGCCGACTTCCGAGATCCCGCGATTACCAAAGACCTCATCACCACCCGTCTTGAAGAAGCCAATCGCACCCTG
Organism: Verrucomicrobiaceae bacterium TMED86; assembly: GCA_002172625.1. Classification (GTDB taxonomy): domain Bacteria; phylum Verrucomicrobiota; class Verrucomicrobiia; order Verrucomicrobiales; family Akkermansiaceae; genus SW10. The sequence continues at coordinate 7,461 of NHEN01000095.1, forward strand.
GCATATCACGATCTCCCGACCTTCGAAACCGAATCAGTTTACGCTGAGGTGGAGGCGGCCATCGATCGCCTTCGTCCGCACTTCACCAACGTCATTCCGGTCGTTCATGAATCCTGGAAAAAAGGTGAAACCCTTCTCTTTGAAGGAGCACAAGGAACCTTCCTCGATATCGACTTTGGGACATATCCTTTCGTCACCTCGTCCAATACGACTTCCGGCGGAGCATGCACCGGATCGGGAATTCCACCGCACGCCATCGACAGCGTGGTGGGCGTCTGCAAGGCCTACACCACTCGCGTGGGCTCGGGACCCTGCCCGACCGAAAATGATGACATCAGTAAATTCTTCCATGACCGTGGGATGGAATTCGGCGCAACCACCGGACGCCCTCGTCGCTGTGGCTGGCTCGATACCGTCCTCGTGCGATACGCCGTCATGGTCAACGGCATCACGGACCTTGCCATCACCATTCTCGACGGACTTGATGAACGTGAAACGATCAAGATTTGCGTGGGGTATGAAATCAATGGAGAGATTCACCAGTTTCCGCCCGCCGAACGCGAATACTGGGACGTCATTAATCCAGTCTATCAGGAAGTTCCCGGATGGCAGTGCGACACCACAAAGTGCCGGACCTGGGACGAACTTCCCGAACTTGCAAAAGCTTATCTGACCCGCATCGAAGAACTCACCGGAGCTCCCGTGAAATATGTGGGCGTCGGACCTGATCGCGAACAAACGATCATTCGCTAACGACTTACCTCAACCAATATGGGCGACAACTCGCCAAACGATATCCCCCGCCATCTGGCTGTCATTATGGACGGCAACGGACGCTGGGCGAAATCCCGGGGACTCCCACGAAAAGCCGGACATCGCGCCGGTGCGGAATCGGTTCGAGAAGCGGTGGACTATTGCAACGAAGCCGGGGTCGAGTTTCTCACGCTCTATGCTTTCTCATCCGAAAACTGGAATCGCCCCAAAGCCGAAGTCGACGCCTTGATGAAATTGCTCGAGCGTTTCCTGAAGACAAAGGCGCGCGAGATCGCCGAAAAAGGCGTGCGTCTCACCGCCATCGGAAGGACGGACCTGCTTCCGGACTCCTGCCGAGACGAGCTGAACAAAGTCATCGAGGAAACCAAGGATAACAAAGCTCTCACTTTGATCCTCGCCCTTTCCTACGGCAGCCGGGAAGAAATCGCTGACGCGAGCCGCCAGATCGCGCTCAAGGTCCAATCCGGCGAGCTTTCTCCGGATGATATCGATAATGACACAATCTCCAAACACCTCGACACCGCCGAGTTCCCCGATCCCGATCTCCTTATCCGAACTTCCGGTGAATTCCGACTTTCCAACTTCCTCCTGTGGCAGTTGAGCTACGCCGAAATCTTTATTTCTTCGAAGAACTGGCCCGACTTCCGAAAAAGCGACTTCCAGGAAGCCGTGGAAAATTATTCTCGCCGTCACCGCCGCTTCGGGAGAGTTTAGAGCCCAGCCCCATTTCCATTTGAGCGACACCCCGGAAAACACCCTACTTCTGGTCGATCCTGATCATGACTATCTGGATTGGGCGACAAAGCACCTTGCTGCCGACGGGTTGAAAATCCTCCGCTGCGATAGTGCAGACAAAGCGCTCAAGGTAATCGATAAAATTTCTGTCGATCTCGTCATCTCCGATATCAAATTAGATCCATTCGACGGAGTAGAACTTCTCTCCAAGATACGCGCGCAATCTCCGGACACCATTGTGATGTTAACCGCGGTGTCCCCCTCCACGATTCAGATCATCGAAGCGACCCAAAAAGGGGCCCACGATGTTCTCAGAAAAGAGTCTGTCGGATTCGAACTCAGAAAAATCGTCGAGTCAGGTCTCCAAACCATCGATCAACGACGTGAACTGGGCCCCTCCTCCCGTGAGCTTCCAGGCTTGGTTGGCAAAACTTCCATCGTCGGTGTTTCCCGCCCGCTTCAGGACGTGATGAAAATCGTCGGCCGTGTTGCCCGCTCCGACGCTCCGGTTTTAGTGAGCGGCGAAAGCGGCACCGGCAAGGAACTCATCGCCCGCTCGGTGCACGAATACAGCCCGCGCCGAAAAAAGGAGATGCTCGTGATTAACTGCGGAGCCATCCCTGACAATCTGCTGGAATCCGAACTCTTCGGTCACGAGAAAGGTTCCTTTACCGGCGCGATCGCCAGACGGCCGGGTCGCTTCGAGGATTGCCACGAAAGCACACTCTTTCTCGATGAAGTCGGGGATCTGCCCCCAAGTGTTCAAGTGAAGCTGCTGCGCGTCCTTCAAGATGGCACCTACTCCCGGGTCGGAAGCAACGAGGTTCTAAAAAGCGACGTCCGTATTGTCACTGCGACCAACAAGGATCTCGCGTCCGAGGTCTCCGCCGGACGGTTCCGCGAAGACCTTTATTACCGCTTAAATGTCGTTGAAGTCTCCCTTCCTGCATTGAGAGAGAGACAGGAGGACATTGGAATCCTGGCCGAGTTTTTCCTAGATCGCATCGCACGAAAAAACGGCACCGCCCGGATGCGGCTGACCGGCGAAGCTATTGAGCATCTTCAAAAGCACAACTGGCCCGGCAATGTCCGTGAACTCGAGAACACCATGGCCCGGGCCTGCGCGCTCTCACTTAATGATATTCTTCTGCCCGAAGACATCCCTCTCGGACGAGGCCCCTCAACCGGTGGAGGAACTCTGACTGACTCTCTTGCTGTCCTCATCGAATCGTCAGCAAAAAACGGACAAAGTGCCTTGAGCTTTGCCCGAAACGAGTTGATTCGCCACGCCCTCGACCAATCGGAAGACGACCCCAAGGAAGCAGCCCGTCTCCTGGGCGTCTCTCTTCCCACCCTCCGCAAATGGATGCCCTCGGAAAGTGATGTCTGATTTAAGTGACCACCCCCTCGTTGCCGATCGCTTGGCCAAGCTGCGCGATAATTCCTGTCCTTCCCATGAGTTCCGGCAGCATGTTTCGGATATTGCAAAACTCCTCGTCCTTCCCGCAACTGCGAGTTTAGCCACTGAACCAACCAAAATCAAAACTCCTCTTCAGGAAATGACGGGCCAAAAGCTCTCCCGACCAGTCGTTCTTGTTCCAATCTTGAGAGCCGGCCTGGGACTCAGCGATGCCTTCCATCAGATGATTCCAGAGGCGTCGGTCGCCCATTACGGAATAGCCCGCAACGAGGAAACTTTGGAACCGGAGATCTACCTCGAAAAGTTCCCTCCCAGGATGGATCAGGCCGAAGTCATCATCCTCGATCCTATGCTCGCCACCGGAGGCAGCGCGGTCGCAGCTCTGGACGGACTCAAAGAACGAGGAGCCCGACACCTCCACTTTGTCTGTCTCGTCGCCAGCCCCGAAGGCCTGGCACGGCTGAAGCATGATCATCCCGAGGTCATCATCACCTGCGCGACCATCGACGATGGGCTCAACGAACAAGGATACATCGTTCCGGGACTGGGCGATGCAGGCGACAGAACCTTTGGGACACTTTGAACATTTCATTTTCACGATTTGCCGTTATAATCCAATCGTGATCAGACGAACCTTGCTCGGTTTACTCCTCTTCGGCTCGATGTCGTGGGGACAATCCGTTAACTGGTCAAAGATCGAATCCAGCTCAGACTACCAAATCGCCCGGGAACACCTCGCGGATGCCCTTCCCAATCTCGCCATCCCGATTCTTGAAAAACTTCTCGAGACCGAAGGACTCGACCCCACAGCAAAAGCATCTCTCCTTTCCAAGCTCGGAGAAACCCAATTGAGGGCACAAAAGCACGAAGCCGCCCTTTTCACCCTGGCTGATCCCTTACTGGTCGAATTCAGCGCTGCTCACATTTGGCGCGGCTATACCTTGAGTCAACTCGGTTACTACCTGGAAGCGATTGATTCCTTCCAAAAAGTAGACCGGAGGAGTTTGATTCCCCGGGCCAAGCTGCAGATCGCCATCCTCAACATCGCGATTGGCAACAATGACGCCGCCTTGACTGAACTTGAGGAACTTCAGAAAACCGAAGATACAGAGATCGCAGAAGAAGCCGCGCTTCGCCTTGTTTCCCTCTTACTATCATCCGGTCGACTTGAAGAAGCGGAAGACAAATTGTCATCTCTCAAACTAAGTAATCAACGCTACAATTCTCATCGGCAGTTTTTGCAGGGGCAACTTGAACTTGCAAAAAAGAACCGGATCGCGGCGGTCGGAATTTTTCAAGCACTTCTGAAAAAAACCGAGGAAGAAAACCACGGATTATCAGCCCCACTTGTCCACGAACTACACTTGGCTCTTGCTGATAGCCTGGCTCTGGACGGAAACACCCAGGAAGGTATTGATTCAATTTTGATTACTCTTGGGAAATTCCCCGACTCACCAAGACTCGCTGAATTATTCCAGCGTCTCGACCAATGGATTACCCAGAGCGAATCCAGAGAGGTCAGCCAAAAGCTCAATGAGTGGGTGACTCAAAGTGTTCCCCAACCAATTTCCCTTCCACTGTTGGGAGCACCAGAGGGTGAATCAGCATCCACCCTGACCTACCATTACACCAGCAATCGCTTCCTCCTTCCCCGGGCAGCATTCGCCCTGTTGATTTTGGCCAAAGAGAACCTTAAAGCACTCGAAAGTAAACCACTCGGATTGGCTCAACTCGAGAGTTTGCAGATTATCGCGCC
>NHEN01000096.1 GCA_002172625.1 Verrucomicrobiaceae bacterium TMED86
ATCTACTTCATCGTCGTAGACGTCGGCGATCTTCAGCAGCATTTCCGGCAACTGACCGGTTTCCTCCCCCACATCGACCATGGAGGTCACGAGGTTGGGGAAAATTCCCGAAGAAGTCATCGGTGCGACAATGGATTCACCTTCTTTCACCGCGTTGTGGACTTTATCGATGGCATTGGAAACGATCACGTTCCCTGCGGTATCGCGGGTGATATTGAGCGCCTGAAGAATGGGCACACCGGAAGTCACGAGAGTTCCGAGCGTCCGGGTAAAGCGGGCAATCGCGCTCTTTCTCTGGATATCACCAAAGATAGGCACCTTGAGTTTGATGGAATCAACAATGACACGCCCTTTCTTGGTACGGGTCCAGGCTGCGAAGCCGAGCCAGGTCAAAACACCAGCAACAAGAATCCAAACCGAATTCGGCAGCACGAAGGAGCGAGCCAGCATCCAATCGGAAAAGCCAAACACCACGCGCGAAATTAAGGGCAGCTGGCCCCCTTCCATGTCTTGGAACATCGCACGGAACTTGGGCACAATAAAGAGCATGAGGAAACTCATGATAGCCACCGCGATGAACATCACGATTAAGGGGTAAACCATCGCAGAGACGATCTTCCCTTTCAACTTATGGGCCTTCTCCTGGTATTCCGCGAGGCGGGTTAAAACAACTTCGAGAACACCACCAAGTTCGCCGGCTTTCACCATGTTGACAAAGAGCTTGTTGAAAATCCTCGGATGTTGACCAAGGCTCTCTGAGAAAGTCGAACCTCCCTGCACGGAATCGGCGAGATTGTTGATGGTCGCTTTCAAGTTTGGATTGGGCTCTTGTTTGGACAACACATTGAGTCCGCGGAGAAGTGGAAGTCCGGAGTCGATGAGGGTCGCCAGCTGACGAGTGAAAATCATCAAAATCTTGGGCTTCACCTTGCCACCAAGCTTACTTTTGCCGCCTTTGCCCTTCTTAGCCTTCTTCTTACCGGTGGACCCGGCGAGTTTGCCTTTGCCTTCCTCGACAACTTGAGTTGGGTAAAGGCCCTGGCCACGGAGTAGCTGGGCCGCTTCAGCGTCGGAATTGGCCTGCACGACGCCAGTGGTCTGCTCGCCTTTGGCGTTGAGTGCGATATATTGGAAATTTGCCATTAGAATGATCGTGTGTTGTGTAGTTCTAAAGAAGATGTGAAAGGGTGTGGAAGCTTGAAATTCCGAAATCGTATCGGAATTCCAAGTTTTCGCCCTGATTAGGTGTATTTGAGGACCTCCTCGATAGTGGTTCGGCCCTCGTAGATACTGCGAAGTCCGTCCTCACGAAGTGTAACCATGCCGAGTTCGATCGCCTTCTGCTTGATGACGACGCTCGGAGCGCGCTCAATGATTAATTCACGAATAGGATCGGTGATATTGAGCAACTCGTAGAGACCTGCGCGTCCCTTGTATCCGGTTTCGCCACAGGTTTTGCAGCCTCTCCCGGTAAAGAAGCTCTTGTCACCCAGTTCGTGAGGAGAAACTCCCAATTGACTGAGAATGGCCTCGCTGGGCTCGTAGGGAGAATTACAATCAGCGCAAATTGTTCGAAGAAGTCGCTGGGCAAGAATTCCCTCAAGCGAAGCGGCCACGAGGAAAGGCTCGGTTCCCATATCGACCAATCGTGTGATGGCTCCGGCGGCGTCGTTGGTATGCAAGGTGGAAAGCACCAAGTGACCGGTCAGGGAAGCCTGAATGGCGATCTGAGCGGTTTCAAGGTCCCGCATCTCCCCCACAAGAATCTTGTCGGGGTCCTGACGAAGGAAAGCCCGGAGGATTTTCCCGAAATCCATCCCGATGGCTTCGTTCACCGGCACCTGAATAATCCCGTCGACATCATATTCCACTGGGTCTTCCGCGGTAAGCAGCTTGGAATCAATGGTATTAATCTCACGAAGAGCCGCATACAAGGTCGTGGTCTTTCCCGCTCCGGTCGGCCCGGTCACAATGAAAATTCCATTTGGCATGCGAATGGTATCATGAATGTATTCATGAATCGATTTCGGCAATCCAAGGTTATCGAGATTGAGGTTCACCGAGTTTCGGTCGAGCACACGAAGCACCACACTCTCACCATACTGGGTGGGAAGTGAGGAAACACGCATATCGACCGACTGATCGCCGACCTGCTTCACAATACGACCATCCTGGGGAATCCGTCGCTCCGCGATGTTCATATTCGACATCACCTTCACGCGGGAAATAATCGGCAAGGCCAGATGCACCGGTGGTGGAGCCATCTCATAGAGTGATCCGTCGACGCGGTAACGAATTTTGAAATCCTCCTCAAATGGCTCGAAGTGAATATCGGAGGCCTTCTCTTTAATCGCCTGATAGAGAACTAGATCGACATAGCGCATGATGGGAGCAGAGTTCGCTTCATCTTCCATCTCGCTCTCGCCTCCTTTAAAATTCAAGCCACCGTCCAGCTGGCTCAAAATGTCATCCATAGCCTTTTCCTGGCCGCCGTAAAATTCGTTGATTTTTTCCTCAACCAGATGATCGGCAGCTACCAAGAGGCGCACTTCCTGACCGATTGAGAAGCGAATATCTTCCACGATCTGCGGGTTTAAAGGGTCGGTCAGCACAACTGACAGTCCGGCATCGTCATATCCCACCGGGAAGGCTCCATGCAGGCGGGCGGTTGCAGCTGGAACGAGATTAAGTAAGGCTTCCGGGGCCTCGAATCCATCGAGATCGATGAAGTCGGTTCCCAATTCCTGAGCAATGATCGGCCAAATGTCGTTTTTATTCGAGATGACCTGGTAATCAGCGAGGATCTCTGTGACCTCCTTACCGCTGTTTTCGACTTCCGAGAGAATGTCCTGTGCCAGAGCGCCGTCGACCATGCCGCGGCTGAGGAAAAGATCTAGGACTTGTTGGTTATCCATGTAATGAGAAAAGTAAAAGTTGTGTGATAAAGAATTATTCCGAGTCGGACATGGTGACTCCAATGACTTCCTCCGCCGAGGTCATCCCGGCGAGGACTTTACGAATGCCGTCCTCTCGCAAGGTCCGCATTCCCAATTCCCGGGCTCGGCTGCGAAGCTGGGGCGTACTGAGGTTCTGGTTAATCAGATGACGCACTTCGTCGTCCACAAGGAAGATTTCGAAAATACCAATTCGACCCCGATATCCCGAGCCGCGACAGCTCTCACAACCGACCGGCCCCATGATGTTCCCTTCGTCAATAGCCGACTGGTCGATGTTGAGTGAGCGCATTTCCTTCTCGGTAAGCACCGCCGGAGCCTTGCACTTGTCGCAAAGCTTCCGGACCAATCGCTGGGCCACCACGGCGCGAACAGCCGAGGCGATCAGGAAATTTTTAATCCCAATATCCGACAATCGAGCAACGGTACTGGGAGCATCATTGGTGTGAAGGGTCGAGAACACGAGGTGACCGGTGAGCGAGGCGTTAATCGCGATATTCGCGGTTTCCTTGTCTCGAATCTCCCCCACCATGATGATGTTGGGCGCCTGGCGTAGCATCGAGCGCAGCGCAGCCGCGAAGGTCATGCCAATGTCGGTCTTCACCATAACCTGGTTAATTCCGGCCATTTCATATTCCACCGGGTCCTCAACCGTGATAATTTTCCTATCCGGTTTATTGATCTCGTTCAGACAGGCATAGAGCGTGGTCGTTTTTCCGGACCCGGTCGGCCCGGTCACCAGAATGATCCCGTCGGGCAACCCAAGCAGCTCGCGGAAAGTCTCCTGATCATCTGAAAGGAACCCAAGCTGGGGAAGCCCCAGACTGAGGGCTGACTTATCGAGAATACGCATCACGATACTCTCACCATGATTACTGGGAACCGAGGAAACACGAAGGTCGACTTCCTTCCCGCCCATCTTGACCTGAATACGGCCATCCTGAGGAATACGCTTCTCCGCAATACTCATCGTCGAACTCATCACCTTGAGACGGGCGATCACCGCGGGAAGGAGCTTTTTCGGATGATTGGCAACTTCCACGAGCTTTCCATCAATTCGGTTTCGAACACGCAGGGAGGTCTCAAGAGGCTCGATATGAATATCACTCGCGCGCATCTTGAAGGCATCCACAAGGATTCCAGAGACCAACTTAATTACCGGGGCGTCATCACCGTCGTCTTCACCTCCGGCACCGACGACAGTGAGGCCTGCCGCTTCGGACTGCCCCACTTCCTCGCCAAAGACCTGCTGCCAGGCGCTATGAATTGCGGTTGGGGTCGCGGCATAGAAATTTACTTCACGGCCCACCACCAAAGGCAGAGCATCCGTCACTTCAAAATTTAAGGGGTCAGCAATCGCGACACTTAAATACGAGCCATCGTCAGCAAAAGGAACGGCATTGAATCGACGGCAATCTTCGAGAGACATCACATTAGAAAAAACCGGATCCACGAAGGCATTGAGGAGATCAACCACCTCGGTCCCGGCCCCAGCTGCGGTCACCTCGGCGATATTGCCTTCCGATACGTCGCCCTGATCCAGAAAATGCTGGAGTAAATGTTCATCCCCCAACTTGCTGCGGACATCTGCGGCGTGTTCGGCCGTCATGTGCCCCGCTTCAACTAATAGCTCTATTAAATAATCTTCGTTCGAATACACGGTGTCGTTTTCGGTGTGCGTTAAGCCGGAGCAGCAAAGCCACTCTCCGGCATCCGCCGGAGCTTGCGGAATCCGCTCTCAGGTGTCAATGCACCGAATCCGATAAGGCAAAAAAACACGGGAATCACCGAATCTAAAGGCCCGGGAAGACCTTCAACAAGAGTTCCTCCTGCCGGAGTGACATGATTTTTGCGTCTGCCGGATCACGATCATCGAAACCTGCAAGGTGTAACATTCCATGGATTCCATAAAGAGCAATCTCGCGATCTGGCGAAGTTCCAAATTCGACCGCTTGCTTTTGAGCTTCCTCTACCCCGATCAAGAGCTCCCCGTGTTCGAAGGTGATCACGTCCGTTGGAGTGGCATCCTGCAAAAACTCACCATGAATCCGGGCCATTTCACCGTCATCCAAAAGTGAGATTTCCAATTCCTTCAATTTTGCAATTTCCCCGACTCCGATCCCTTGAAGAATGGCTGCCACTTGATTCCAACCAGATTCGAGCACCCTTTGAAATTCAGATGAAATCTCACGAGACCGACAGCCTGGAAAAACCTCCACCATCTTACCGATCGGACTTCAACTTTTGACTACGGGCTTTCTCGAGAGCATCAACTGACACTACCTTGCCCCCTTTTGTTCCCAGGCCGGACGGCGGGTCCTCGACCTTGTCCTTGGGATACTCAATCCGGGTATGCAACATGCTTCGCAAGGTCTTGGAAAAGACCGTCCGAACGGTTGTCAGCTCGGACATGGTCAAACCACAGGCATCAAGCTGCCCATCCTTGACCCGTTTGAAAACAATCTCATCCACCAGAGCCTTAATGCGGCCTGGAGATGGTTTGGAAATGGCTCGTGACGCACTCTCGATTGCGTCGGCGAGCGAGATAATCCCGCTCTCCCTCGATTGCGGAATTGGACCGGGGTAACGAAAACTTTTTTCATCCACCTTGGGAAGATCGTCGACTTCCCCTCCCTCTTCTTTTCCACGGTTCTCCTCCTCCAATAGGCGCTCCTGGGCCTTGCGATAGAAATAGTAGACTACGGAATCTCCATGGTGTTCCCGGATCACCTCAAGAATCCGCGGATTCAGCTTATCCTTGATCGCCATATCGACACCGTCCTTCACGTGAGCGACGATAATCAGAGCGCTCATCGTCGGGGTGAGTCCGTCGTGCGGATTTTCGCCACCTTGGTTTTCGATAAAATACTCAGGCTTTTTCAGCTTCCCGATGTCGTGAAAATAGGCGCATACCCGACTCATCAAGGCGTCGGCCCCAATCGCCTCGGCGGCACTTTCGGCAAGGGAGGCCACGATCAAACTATGATGAAAAGTGCCCGGAGCTTCTATTTGCATCCTCCGCAACAAGGGATGATTCAAGTCACTCAATTCAAGCCAACTGATTTCAGTGGTCAGTCCGAAGACGCCCTCGAGGAGAGGGAGAATTCCGCCCACAAACAATCCCGTAAGTAAGCCTGTGATCAAAGCAACAAGACATGGCTTCCCAAAATTCTGCCACAACGCGCTCCCATCGAGCCCAACTGAATCGAACGAGATTTTAGCAAACAAAAGATCGACCAAAAGCGCTCCCACACCCACCCAAAATCCAGCTCGCAACAAGCGCCCGCGCTTTCGAACCTTCTTCGTCGCGAACACCGCAATTAAACCACAGAAGAGGCTGATCGCCAAAAATGACCACCGGTCATCGGTCGGCATTGCGAGCGCCCCAAACATACTCACAAAAACCGCCGAGTAGACTCCCGCCCTCTGCCCAAGCAGCACGGAATGAACCATCGGCGCAAAGGCCAGAGGCAGAATTAAAAACTCATACTCTTCCGGCAGGGCTCTGCCATTGGCAAAGCCGCAAGCCACCCGAACCAACCACAAGTGGGTAAGTATGCCGCCAAAAACAAGAAAGACGGTGCCATTCCGGCGAGCCGAGCTTTGATGATTCAAATGGAAAATGGCCAGCGAACACACTAGAATCACCCCGGCAATCGCCAACCACCCCAAGCTCGCGCTCTCCGTTCCGATCAACAGGGACAGCAGGCTCACCGCGAACCCTAAATAGAGCGCTCCGCGCAGAGCCAAACTCCGATCAAGCTTTTCGAAGGGGCCATCACCAGAACTTGTGCGACGTTTTTTACCCGACGACAAACCCTGCTGAACCAGCCGCCAACGTTTTATGACATCAACTAATCCCACAATTTAGATTCTTGTTGCGATAAACCTCAAAAGGAAATCTCCCTGCAAATAGCTTTTGGGGCCGTCACTAGCAAGCAGGAAGCCCAGCCGACACCCATACCCCAAAATCTCCAGGGGCCAAAATTCTTCTGAAATCAACCCAAACGGAAGACAATACGGGCCTTACTTGTGTCATAGGGCGACATTTCCATTTTCACCCGGTCTCCGACGACCAGACGAATGAAACGCTTCCGCATCTTCCCGGAAATATGGGCCAACACCTCGTGACCACTGGGAAGGGCCACTTTAAACATCGTGCCTGCGAGAACAGCGGAAATCGTCCCCTCAATCTCGACGGACTTGTCCTCGCCTTCTTCTTTGGGTTTCTTGTCCCGGTTGAGATCATTACGACTTCTCCGGCGACGTCCACCGCCTCCTCGGCGAAAATTTCTTGGCTTGGCGATAACTAAAAAGGGGTGTGTTTTGAAAACAACCGGAACCTCCGGCTGCGAAGAGTATGTTTCCCCTGCATCGCAATGGCAACGGAAAAAATCGCCCTCTTGGGTCGGGAGAATGCAAATTGGCCTTTCTCATTCCTTCATTCCCACTTAGAATGTCCCCCGATGGGCATCTTCGACAAACCCCGCCTTAAGCACAGCAAGAATCGCGGAAGCGTTCCCGACGACCTATGGACCAAGTGTCCCGAGTGTGGCGAAATGCTACACACTCTGGACCTGAGACAACACGATTTGGTCTGCCCGCATTGCACCCACCATTTTTTGATGGGAGCTAGCGACCGCTTCAAGCTCATTGCCGACCCCGACAGCTTTGAGGAAACCGACGCTGACCTGGTCTCAACCAACCCACTCGGCTTCGACAAATATCAGGAGAAAACAAAACTCCTCCGGGAAAAGACCAAACTCAATGATGCCGTCGTCACCGGACGACTCTCCATCGGCGGTCACCCTGCCGTTGCTGCCGTCATGGACTTTAAATATTTTGCCGGTTCGATGGGCTCCGTGGTCGGAGAAAAAATCACCCGGGCCATTGAAACCGCAACCAAGGAAAAACGAGCTATTCTCATCTTCTCTTCATCATCGGGAGCCCGCATGCAGGAAGGCATGCTCTCTCTGATGCAAATGGCGAAAACCTGCGGAGCACTCTCGCGACACTCCGAAGCGAAGCTCCCCTTCATTTCCATTCTCACCCACCCCACCACCGGAGGAGTCACTGCATCCTACGCGACCATCGGAGACATCAATCTCGCCGAGCCAAAATGCATGATCGGCTTTGCCGGCCCTCGTGTGGTGAAGGAAACCACCCATCAGGATCTTCCTCCTGGATTCCAGACCGCGGAATTCATGCTCGAACATGGCTTGGTCGACCGCATCGTTCACCGTCGTGATATGCGCCTCAAACTCACCGACTTACTCGGCTACATGATGCCTCAATAGCGGGCGGATTTTTGCGGGAACATTAAACGTCTTCCGCCATGGAGCTCCACGCGGCACTACACCAACACTTTGGCCACGACACTTTTCGTGATGGCCAGCAAGAGGTCATCGAATCCCTCCTGGCCGGGCGTTGCTCGCTGGCGGTTTTCCCCACCGGAGGAGGTAAATCGATTTGCTACCAGCTCCCCGCCCTCTTGCTCGACGGAATCACGCTCGTCGTCTCTCCGCTCATCGCCCTGATGAAAGACCAGGTCGACAGCCTGCAGGCCCGCAATCTCCCGGCGGCCCGACTGGACTCAACCCTCAGCGCAGAAGAAACCCGCGCACTCTATCAGGATCTGGATTCGAATAAGATTAAACTTCTCTATGTCGCACCGGAACGTCTCGCCAATGAGAAATTTCGCCATCGTCTGGAAAAACTCACCATCTCGCTTCTTGCCATCGATGAAGCCCACTGCATTTCGGAATGGGGGCATAACTTCAGGCCCGACTACCTCAAACTCACCCGCTTCGCCGAAGAGCTTCAGGTTGAGCGGGTTCTTTGCCTCACGGCAACAGCGACGCCGCAGGTTTCCAGGAACATTTGCGACCACTTCCACATCTCCCCGGACGACCACCATCAACTCACCTTTTACCGACCCAACCTCCACCTTTCGGTCACCGCTCTCGCAGATTCCGACCGCAGGAATCACCTTCTTGAAAGACTCCAAAACTCTCCCACCCAGGCCACCATCATCTACACCACCCTGCAATTTGGCGCGGAATCCTTGGCGAGTTTCCTCAACAAAAACGGCCTTACCGTCCGCCCCTACCACGCCGGCTTGCGACCGGAAGTACGCTCCGAAATCCAAGAACAATTCATGTCCGGGGAAACCCCTATCATTTGCGCTACCATCGCCTTCGGCATGGGCATCGACAAAGCAAACATCCGGGCCATCTATCACTACAATCTTCCCAAATCCCTCGAAAATTACACCCAGGAAATCGGACGGGCCGGACGGGATGGCGCGACTGCCCATTGCGAACTCCTGGCGTGTGGCGACGACCTCAGAGTTCTGGAAAACTTCACCTATGGAGACACTCCGCAACCCGATGCCCTTCGCGCCATTCTGCGGATCCTCCTCGACCAAAAAGGTGAATTTGACATCTCAATCTTCGAACTCTCGCGGGCCCACGATATTCGTCCTCTGGTCATCAACACCCTCTTAACCTACCTCGAAATCGAAGGCCACCTCGCCGCCACCTCGCCGTTCTACGCCAGCTACAAAGTGCGCTTCGATCGATCACGGGAACATCTCCTCGCAGGTTGCGATCCGACACAAAAGACCCTTCTCGAAATTCTTTTCCCACCGGCAAAGAATGACAACTGGTGGCGGGAAATCGATCCCGGCGAAGCTGCAGATGCCAGCGGAAAAACCAGAAAGGAAATCTCTCAAATCCTCACCGAACTTGAGGATCTTGGCGACCTCATCGTCAAACCTTCCAAGGTCAGACAGGGATATCGTCTTCTCAAAAAACCGGATTCCCTCTCCGGACTCACCAATCGCCTGATTCAGCTTTTCCAACAACGGGAAACATCGGACCTCGCTCGCCTGCAAGACGTCATCAATCATGCCCTTTCTCCTGACTGCCTCTACCAGTCCCTCCTCTCCCATTTTGGAGAAGAAATGGAACCCTGCGGGCACTGCTCCCGTTGCCGGGGAGATCATCCGCCGGACAAGCTCCCCGCCACCGGGACACCCGATCCCGCCAGCGAAGATCTCACCATCATTCAAGGACTCATCCGTCAAAAACATCCCGGCCTGCGCACACCACGTCAACTTGCCCGCTTCCTCTGCGGCATGACCTCTCCGGCAACGAGCTACTATTGGTATCTCCCAGAGGGGGCGAGAAAGAAAGAACGCATTACCAGCCACAATGCCTACGCCCTCTTGGAAACCCATAGCTTCCAGGACATCCTCTCGCTTTGCGAAAGCCTCATCATCCCATAAAAAAAACGCATCCTACTGAGAGGATGCGCTTTGCAATGTAATCGCCGAATTAGCGGGAGCCGGGACGGCCTGACCTCCGCTTAATCAAAGGCTTCTTCTCAACCGGTGCCGGGGTCGTCTTCTTCGGCGCCGGAGCAGCTGAAGCTCGCTGACTTGGTGTTTCTTGAGGCATCGTGTCAGTCTCGGGAAGCATGGACGCCGGAAATGCCGCAGCAGCATTACTGGCATTCTCCGAGGTATTCTCATAACGTTCGCGATAGGCCACCATCTCGTCTGTGCCGGGAATGATCTGAGGTCTAATCATAATGATCAACTCACTCCGGGATTTCGTTTCACTATCGAATCCAAATAACCTTCCAATCCCAGGAATCCGGCTCAGGACCGGAACCCCATCTTTGGTCTTGCCGGTATCTTCGGTAATGAGCCCCCCCAGAACAACCGCCGAACCGTCTTTCACCGTGACAGCAGTTGTGAGTTCCTCGGTGCTAATATCAGGAACCTCCAGATCTCCAATTCGACGAATCTGGCCCACGCCATCTTTCACGATGGAAATTTCAAGTGTCACCTCATTATCTGAGTTGATCAAAGGTTGAATCTCAAGCTCCAGGACAACATCACGATATTCCACATTGGTGGTCTGCCCGCCACTGACACTCCCCTGAAAGGTGCTGGAGGGAACGGCAATTCGTTGACCGGATGAAAGATTGGCTACCCTGTTGTTTTTGGTTACCAAAATCGTCCGGTTAAGAGTCCGGAAATTAGTATTACTCTCCAGCGCATTGATAAAGATCCCGAAGTCATCTCCGATCATGCCATAAAGAGCGACTCCCTGCCCCTCCGCCCCGCGGGCGGCTAACAAGTTGGTCATATTTCCAAGAGTTGCCGGATCAATCACGGAAGGAACCCCAAACGAGGTACTCCCAGCAGCCGAAAACCCCGCCCCACTGTCCTTCAGAATCTGAGCCAAATCGATTCCGAAGTTATGTTGGTCTGTCAGACCATAGCTTCCCACGACTGCGGAAAGCGCGACCTGTTGGGCCGCAACATCAAGGTCTCGCACGAGATTCCCAATGAGTTCAATATGA
>NHEN01000097.1 GCA_002172625.1 Verrucomicrobiaceae bacterium TMED86
CTGGAAGAGATCAACTCCCTGCTGCGCAAATTCAACATCAAAGGAAGTATGATTGAACGGCGCATCGAGCATGATTCCCACCTCCTTGGCATCGGCTGCCGATACAAAATTCTGCCAAGCCGTCATCGCAGCAGCCCGGTTGGCGGCCACGCTGTTTCCCACGCGGTAGTTCTTCGTCATCAACTCGTTGACTTCGAAGAAATTCTTCACGGCATACGGACTTCCCGGCTCATACAGCGGCCCGCCATTGCCATACCCCGCCACCGGCTCACGACCGTCGATGCCATTGGGGTGAATCGGCTGAAACCACAACCAATTGCATCCCAAGCCCGTCAAATAATCGAGATCCCAGCGATTGTTCGCATTGTGCGGAGCTCCCGGAGCGTTATGCAGATCCTCCAAAGTCGACCGGTCACTCATCTCGTCGCCATCGGCCTCGATATTAAACACATTCACCTCGTAGAGGTTGATTTCCCGCGACGAGCTGGGCGAAACCACCACACAATGACCCCGCAAGCCATACCAAATCCACGCTCCCGCCGCCGAAGTCCGATAACGCGTGGTCACACGATACGCACCCGTGCGATTTGCGGGAATCGTCAATTCGTAGCGATCCTCACCCGCATCATAAGTCATCGTAAATCCCGCATAATAATGCCCCGTCACCGGATCGATATCAGCCGCGCTTGAGCTAATCGTGTTTCCATTCACCGCCACGATCCCATCGGGAACCCCATCGTTGTTCTTGTCCATCCGAGCGAGATCCCGGCGATTCAGATTGGTGAAGACCTCCACCTCATGAACCGCGCCTCCGCCGGGAGGGTCGAAGTAAAACGTCAGATCGACACTCTCCTCCCTAACTTCATGAATGTAGACATGAGACGTGGTGTATTCTCCGCTCCGAACCGGATACCCAGGTGCCTCCACCGTCAATTCACCATCAGCCATCACTTGGGACACCAGGACGGTGGCCAGCAAAGAAGCTCCTCGAGTCGTCATCTGTGATTCACTCTACTCATTGAGTTGTTCCACCGTCCAACCCTCAATCCGCGATTTGTGAGCATTACGTAATGCTCGCACCTCATCTTTGCTCACCGGGTTGGTCACATCATCCTAAACAAGGTTCATCAACTTCTCCGGAGATCCGATCCGGCCACATTCCCGCCACCCGCTCTCCGTGGGCCCACACGCGATGGTCCCTCGAACCCAGCAGGCGATCCAACCAGGCATCCTGCGGCGTTTCAAGGGATCAGCGTAAAAATTCGCTGTGACCGACAACAAAACGAAAGAAATTCGCTTCAACACAAAGGGAACCCTATCAACTCATCTCTTCTCTGCCGAAAAGAAAGATCCCAATCTCAAAGGCCGTTCTGTGAGCTTGATGAAATTCTTTCTCACCCTGTTCCTTTTAGCCCCAACCTTCGCCAAACCTCTCGAGATCACCGGCACCACCGAACCCTTCTCCGTGGTCTTCGACAAAAACGGGGCTCTCCTCGGCGTGGAATACGAAAAAGGCAACCGCGTCTTCCGCTACCAAGATGGCGAGCTCACCTTCATCGCCGGATCACAATCACCCGGCGGACAGAACCTCGGCGACGTCTCCGAAGGCGATGGCGGGCCCGCTACCAAAGGTCGCTTCAACGGCATGCACGACCTCACCCTCCATCCCGACGGGCGACTCTTCCTCGCCGATACCTTCAACCGGCGAATCCGCGTCATCGATACAAAAACCGGCAAGCTCTCCACCCTCAAATTCACCGGCCCCCCGCTCAAAAGCCCCTATACCGTCTCTATCAATTCCAAGGGAACCCACCTCCTCATCGCCGATCTGAAAAACTACCAAATCCGCGAAATCGATCTCAAATCCATGCTCATCCGCACCGTGGCAGGAAATGGAAAACGCGGCAAGCCCACCGACGGCGGGAAGGCCACCAAGTCGCCCCTCTACGGACCTCGTGCCGCCGTCTACGGAGCCGATGGCTCAATCTACATCGCCTCCCGCGAAGGCCATGCCCTCCGCCACGTTGACCTCAAGGGTCGCATTCACACTCTCGTCAACACCTCAGGAAAAAAAGGCTACTCCGGCGACAACGGCCCCGGACCGCAAGCCAAACTCAAGGGCCCCAAGCATCTTGCTCTCGACCCCGAAGGCAACATCGTCATCAGCGACGACAATAACCACTGCCTCCGCCTCTACAAAGTGAAGGAGAAAACGATCCACCTCCTCGCCGGCTCTCCCGGCAAAGCCGGGAAGACCCTCGGCGACTCACCTCTCACCACAAAAATCAATCGCCCTCACGGCGCCCGCTACGATTCCAAAGGCGGACTCTGGATCGCCGATTCCATGAACCACCGCCTTCTCCACTTTCCAAAATGAACCTAAGAGTTATCCTCCTCCTCGCCAGCTTCCCGACATCCCTCCTCGCCGACAATTGGCCCGGTTGGCGTGGCCCAAGCGGCGATGGCATTTGCCCCGACAAGAAAGCCCCCCTCTCCTGGACGCTCAAAAAAGATCTCAAATGGAAGACCAATATCCCTGGCATCGGCCACGCCTCGCCCATCATTTGGGACGACGCCATTTTTCTCGTCTCCGCCGATGAAGAAAGCGGCGAACGACTCCTTCTCAAGCTCGATCGCAAGACCGGGAAATCACTTTGGCAGCAAACAGTCCTCAAATCACCCATCGAAAAAATCCACCGAAAAAACAGCCGCGCTTCCAGCACTCCCGCCACCGATGGAAAGCTGGTCTATGTGTCCTTCCTCGATAAAGAAGACATGTTTGTCGCCGCCTACGACTTCGATGGCAAAAAAGTCTGGGAAGTTCGTCCCGGTATTTTCTCAAGCCGCCACGGCTATTGCTCCAGCCCGATTCTTTGGAAAGACAAGGTCATCGTCAATGGCGACCACGACGGCGACGCCTACCTCGTCGGCCTCGATAAAAAGACCGGCAAGACGATTTGGAAAACACCGCGCCCCAACAAAACCCGCAGCTACTGCACACCCATTATCCGCACTATTGAAGGCCGAAACCAATTGGTCATTTCCGGGAGCAAATGCGTCGCCTCCTACGATCCCGATACCGGCAAGCAGCACTGGATCATCGACGGACCCACCGAGCAATACGTCGCCTCCCCGGTTTACGACGGGAAATACATCTACATGACCTGCGGCTTTCCGACCCTTCACATGATGGCCATCGACCCAACCGGCAGCGGCAACGTCACCGACACCCACGTCGTCTGGCACACTCGCAGAGACCCTTCCTACGTCCCCAGCCCCGTCGTCACCAACGGCTACTACCTCGTGGTCTCCGACAAAGGAACCGGCTCCTGTTACCAGGCCCAAAAAGGCGAACGCCTCTGGAAACAAAAGATCGGCCGCGAACACTCCGCCTCCCTCGTCGTAATGCAAGATCACGTCATCTTTGGCTCCGAAAAGGGTATCATCACGGTTGTCAAACCCGGCGCGGAATACAAACAAACCGCCCAAATGTCTCTCGGTGAAGACCTCTCCGCCTCCCCCGTAATCGTCAACGGCCAATGGTTTCTCCGGGGAGAGGAGCATCTCTTTTGCATCGGAAACTGAACGGGAAAAGGCGCAACAATCCTTTCCGACCAATGGATAAGCCAGAAACTCACCCGCTGTCAGACATCTCTATCTCGTTGCGATCTTCACTATAAGAAAACCCTAATCACTTGAGTTCCATCTTGTGAGATAGCCACAAAAGTGTTTTCTTATCTCTCCCGCTATGAAAAACACTCGACATAAAATCCTCTCACTCGGGCTCTTGGCAACACTGCCCGTAGCAACCCAGGGCTCCCAAATCACTTGGGGCACAGCCTTCTCAATCGCCGCTCCGGAAGACATTTCGAATCCCCCGGGAAGTATCATTCACGAGGCCCTCGACTTCAACAATGCCGCGGGAGCAGGTGCGGGAGACGATCTCATGATCAACGGCATCACCTTCACAATCTCAGCAGCGGCAGGGACCGGAAATATTCTCACCAGCATGACCACTGGACCGGCCCACGGGACCGGTTTCTTCACGGGCGCTACGGGCGATGCCGATTTAGACACCCTTCTCGACAGCCATGCCTATAACCAAGGGAGCCCTACTGAAATCACCCTGACCATCAATGGTCTGCAAGCAGGAACAAATTACCAAGTGCAGCTCATCGGAGTCGCCGACGCGCGGGGCTGCTGCGCAGGCCGGACCTACGAACCCGATGACGGGTTGGGAAACTACACCACTGGAATTGAAATGTCGCGAGGCGACTTTGCCAGCGTTTTAGGAACCTTCACTGCCGACGCCGTTAACCAAAACATCCTCTGGAGATCTCTTGGCGGCGCAGCGGGCAACAATGACGCCGGGTTTTCCGGGATCGTCGTGATCGAACTGCCCGATTCCGAGGACAGCGATTTGGACGGACTTACGAACAGCTGGGAAAATGTTCACGGCCTAAATCCCAACAGCAATGACTCCGACGGGGATCTGATCCTCGATGGTGACGAAGACGAGGACAATGATGGCCTCGACAACCTTGGGGAACAGGATGCCGGGACCGATCCAGCAGACGAGGACACCGATAATGACACCCTTCTGGATGGTGTCGAAACAAACACTGGAATCTGGAATGGCAGCTCAGACACCGGCACCCATCCTCTTATTGGAGATTCCGATGGCGACAGCCTCTCCGATGGCGTCGAAAATCCCGACCTTCCCTTCGTCGATGAAAACCAGACAGGCTCCAACCCTAACGTTACCGATACTGATAGCGATAACCTTCCCGACGACGTGGAAGTGGGCATTGGCTACAATCCAAACGACGATGATACAGACGGCAACCTGACCCTCGACAGGGATGAGGACTTCGACTCTGATGGTTCTACCAACGGCAGCGAACTCGCTAATGGCACCGACATTGCCGACGACGACTCCGACGATGATGGCTACCTCGACGGTGTCGAAACCAACACTGGAGCTTGGGTGAGTGCGACCAATACCGGAACAAATCCTCTCGACAATGACACCGATAACGACGGGCTTCTCGACGGTGCGGAAAATCCCGAGCTTCCCTTTCTAAACGCCACCCAAACTGGCACCAATCCACATCTCCTGGATACTGATGAAGACCTCCGCGGCGACGGATTTGAAATCACCAACAACTCAGACCCCACCGACCCAGGTAGCTTTACCGCTCTTCCCGAGGTCTCTTTCCTCCCCGGACTTCTCGGAGGCGACTTGACCGACCCTGAAAACGACGGCATCGATACCGAAGATACCGCTGGCACCAACTTCAACTGGGTCAGCATCACTTCCAGTTCAAAATCCTTCTTCACCGATGCGACTGCGGGTGGCTCGAACGAAGGAGCCTTCGATGTCTTCGACAACAACGTTGGACCAGGCCACTTCAAATGGTGCTGCGACGCTCCGCCTCAGGACCTCACCGTAGAATTCGAAGATCCCATCTCCATCACTCACTTTACCCTGACTTCCAGCAACGACTCCCCGCTTCGCGACCCAGTCGAATGGGAAATTCAGGGATCTGACGACGGTATAGATTTCACCCCTATTTATCGCAGCACGAACCCGGCAATTTGGACTGCCCGTAATCAAACCGCCCTCTTTCTCCTCGAAACACCAGCGGTAAGCTACAAGTTTATTCGTTACCAGGTCAACACCACGGGCAACGGCCTGAACCACGCTCTGGGTGAAATCGAGTACTTCGGCGACACCGGTACCACTCCTCTTGAAGTCACGGACATCAGTTACAATAAAGACACGAATCGAGTGACCCTCGTTTGGACCTCCAAGCCTGGAAGGACCTACACTGTCTTCACGAACACCGACCTGGGTGTCTTCGATGCTGATGTAAACGATTCCGTTCCTTCTGGCGGAGATCTCACCACCTATGAATTCCCGAATCCCAACCCCGGGTCTGACCAACAATTCTTCAAGGTCGTCGAAAACTAATTACGGTTTTCACCTCCTTTTTCCAATATCAACCAATCAGCCCTCTCATAGAGAGGGCTGATTTTCTCTTTTCCATCATGAAAAAAATCCATCGGCGCCACCTTCCACTGGTTCTCATCGCCTCTTTGAACTCCAGCGCCTTATTACTATCTGCCGCTGAAATCGCCTGGCAACCCACCTTCAATCTTACCAATGCCAATCAGGTAGATACCAACGGAACTCTCGTCAAAGCAGTCAACGCGACAAGCGGCGGAGACAGCACAACCGTAAACATCGGTGGAGAAAACATCCTCTTTGCAGCCGAGGCAATCGCTCCCAGCAATACCAGCACGGGAACTTTTTTCACCGGAGGAGGAGGCGACTCTGGCAATCCCCAACTCAACACCGTCCTCAACAGCCACTCCTATGCCGGAGGTGGATGGACTTTCCAACTTACCGGACTCACCGGAGGCGCAGACTATCAAATTCAACTCATTGGAGCAGCCGACACCCGGGGCTGTTGTTCCTCACGGAATCAACGGGCCGGCGACGACGAATCACCCGAGAATATCAGCGACGATTTCTCCCGCAGCGGAGTAGGCTCGGTCATCGGGACCTTCACGGCCGGCGGAACCACCCAAACGATCAACCTCCTCGGCGGGGTCAACAACGGAGTGGATCCCGGCCTCAGCGCCTACATTCTCCGCGCCACCGCACCACCCACTCCCCAGCCGCCCACCGACATCGCACTCAGCAATACCGACCTCGCACCAGACTCTGCCGCAGGTACTCTCGTCGGAACACTAACTACTTCCGACCCCAACGGTGATAACAACCACAGCTATAGCTTCGTCGACACCGGAAATTTCCCTGACAACAACCTCTTCACCATCGCCAACGGTGATGAGCTCCGCGCCGATTCCGCTCTCGGTAGCTTCGGTGCGAGCTACTCGATCCGTCTCCGCACGACCGACGCCGACACTCTTACTTACGAAGAAACGTTCACCCTCAGTGTCGAAGCGGCCATGGCACCCACCGCACTCTTCTTCCCCTCAAATACCGTTCTCCTCGGCACTCCCTCCGGATCAACCATCGCCGACTTCACCACCGAGGACCCCAATACCGCCGACGCTCACAGCTATCAGCTTGTCTCCGGTGCAGGTGATACCGACAACGCCTCCTTCACGATCTCCGGCAACACCCTTCAAACCTCCGCCGCCTTGCCCGGCCTCGGTTCTACTCTCAATTTCCGCGTCCGCAGTAACGATCTCTCCGGGCTGTCCATCGAGCAAACCTTCTCGCTCACCGTCGTGGGAAACTCACTTCGCATTAACGAATTCCTCGCCAACCCCAACGCCTCCAGCCTTCAGGACGAAGATGGCGAAACCTCGGACTGGGTCGAACTTCACAATCCCGACGGAGGATCGATCAGTCTCAATGGATACTACCTCACCGATGACCCGGACCAGCTCACCAAGTGGCAATTCCCAAACGTCTCGATTTCCGGAAACGGCTACCTTCTCATCTTCGCCTCCGGTAAAGATCGCCGCCCCACCAATGGCGACGAACTCCACACCAGCTTCAAACTCTCCGCCAATGGGGAATACCTTGCTCTCGTCAGCCCGGATGGCATCACCGTCCTTTCGGAATTTGGCACCGACACCACGGACTACCCCGACCAAAAAGGAAATATCTCCTATGGCTTCTTCGGCGATCCTCTTCAGGTGGGCTTTCTTCTCAACCCCACTCCTGATGGATCCAACGCAAGCGGAAATGGCGTCTCGGGATTTGTTGCCGACACCAACTTCAGCGTCTCTCGAGGAATTTTCGGGAGCCCCTTCTCACTCACCATCTCAACCGCCACTCCCGGCGCCTCCATCCGTTACACTACCGACGGAAGCTGGCCCAGCGAAACCAGCGGCACAATTTACACCGGCCCGATCACGGTCAACCGCACCATGGCCGTCAAGGCCATCGGCTATCGCTCCGGCTACGTCTCGACTAACACCGACACCCACACCTACATCATCCCCAGCACGGTGCTCGATCAAACGAACGCCAATACGCAGAGCCTCTACGGTCTCCCTTCAAGTTGGGACGGACAATCTCCCTACTACGGCATGAACAACAATTCCAATGCCAACCCCGCTACACACCCCACCATGGAGAATGACCTCACCACTGTCCCCAGCCTTTCGATCGCGATGGATGTTGACGACATGTTCGGCTCCTCCGGGATCTACTCCAATCCTGGTTCATCCGGCTCCTCGTGGGAGCGCAAATCATCTCTCGAACTCGTTGATCCCGACGACCCTACCGGAGACAGCAACTTCCAACAAAACTGCGCCATCAGAATCCAAGGCGGCGCCTTCCGCAGCTTCGGCCTCACTCGCAAGAAGTCCTTCCGCGTCCTCTTCAAATCGGAATACGGCACCAGCAACCAACCCACCGACGGTCCTGGATCGCTCAAGTTCCCTCTCTTCGGCACCGAACCCGGAGTCGCCCGGGAATTCCAAACTCTCGTTTTCCGTATGGAATCAAACGACGGCTGGCAATGGTCCGGCGCGGGAAGCCAACCGCAATACGCCCGCGATGAATTTGGCCGCCGCACCCAGCTCGCTCTCGGCCAGCCGGCCCCCCGCGGCCGCTACCTTCACCTCTACATCAACGGCGTATATTGGGGCCTCTACAACGTCGTCGAGCGTCCCGATTCCAGCTTCGCCGAAAGCTATATCGAAGATGCCGTCCGCGAAGAATGGGAAGGTCAAAATTCAGGCACTCCCATTAACAGCTCTACCAATCTCAATAACTGGAATAGCCTCCGCTCTGCCGTCGATGAAATTTCCGGCACCACCCTTCAACGCGACGCCGCTTTCTTAAAAGCCTGCGGATTCAACCCCGACGGCACCCGCAATGCCAGCTACCCCGTCTGGTGCGATCCTTCCAACAATGCCGATTACTTCATCACCAATTGGTATGGTGGCAACAGCGACTGGCCTAACAAAAACTACTACGGCGGCATTCAGTCCCAGGCTCCGCGTCACGGCTACAAGTACTTCATGTGGGATTCCGAGTGGTCCCTCTTCCTTCGCTCCAACACAAACTACAACCGCATTACCAACTACAGCGGCATCGCCGCCGCCAACGACCGACTACAAGACAGCCCGGAATTCCGGCTCCGCTTCGGTGACCGGGTCCACCGTGCCTTTTTCAACAACGGCCCTCTCACTCCCGCCGCGGCCCTGGCCCGCTACGAAGAAGTCACCGCCGATCACCGGAGCATCCTCAACCCCGAAGCGGCACGCTGGGGAGATCAACATGGCGGCAACCGCTCCCTCAGCGACTGGGAGGGCGAATACAATCGCATCGTCAGTGACTGGTTCCCCGAGCGGCCGGATCTCTTCTTAAGCAGCCTCCGCGCGGCCAACCTCTACCCTGATCTTGCCGCACCGACCTACAGTCAGCATGGCGGCTCCATCCCTTCCGGCTCCGGCCCCTCCTTCATCACCCCGACCACCATAGACAAAGTCTACTACATCTTCGGAGATGGTGACAATGACCTCACCGACTACGCACACTCCCTCGACCCACGCCTTGTCGGCGGAGGAATTAATCCCTCTGCTACCTTGGCGACCCTGGGTGACGGCGGCGGAGTCGGGGGCCCCACCACTACCCGCTATATTGAAAGCGGCCACACCTGGAGCTACCTCGACGACGGTTCCGACCAAGGCACCGCCTGGCGGGGAGTAGGATTCAATGATGCCTCATGGGATTCCGGAGCTTCTCCCTTAGGATATGGTGATGGTGATGAAACCACCGAGGTTGATTTTATCGATGTCGATCCCGGTACAAATGGAGATCAAAAAAATGCCACCACCTACTTCCGCACCACCATCAATATCGGCGACCCTTCCGTCTTTGAAACCTTCACTCTAAATTATGTCTACGACGATGGCATTGTCGTCTACGTCAACGGCAACCGCGTCGATGGTCAGAACATGGGAAACAATCCCTCCTTTGATGAATACGCTGGAACTACCAGTGATGATAACGACACAGATTCAATCAACTTGTCTCCTAACACCTTCGTCAGCGGCACCAACACGATTGCCGTCGAAATTCACCAAGCCTCCTCTAGCAGTTCGGACATCAGCTTCGATCTCGACCTCACCGGCTTCCCCCCCGGCGTGGGCGGTGGTGACACCCACTCATCAAACCCTCTCTCCCTCACCGAACCCGGCTGGCTCTTCTCTCGTTCTTACAATAGCGCCACCGGAGAATGGAGTGCGCTCAATACCGCATTCTTCACTCCGGATACCGTGCCAGCTGACGCGAGCAACCTGGTCATCTCCGAAATAAACTATCATCCGGGTGAACCGTCCGCTCCGGGGGAACTGGCAACCTCGACCGATCGCGATGACTACGAGTTTATCGAACTCATGAACGTTAGCACGTCGACCATCGATCTAACCAATGTCCGCTTTACCCTCGGCATCACCTTCGCCTTCGCCGACAACACCCTGATTGCTCCCGGAGGACGTCTGGTTCTAGTGAAAAATAAAGCCGCCTTCGACGCCCGCTATCCCGGACTCTCAGGCACTATCAATATCGCCAACGATGTTCTCGGCGGCAATGACTACAGCGGACGCCTCGCCAACGAGGGCGAACAACTCATCCTCCTCGATGCCAATGATATCGCCATCCACAACTTCACCTACGACGACGATCTCCCCTGGCCTCTCGCCGACGGCAGTTCATTTACTCTCGTGCTGAAATCCCCGGCATTGCCCATCCCGGATCACGGTCTCGCTACCAATTGGATCGGCTCCAACAATCCCGATGGAGCTCCCGGATCAGAAACCGAAGCCGGCTTTGTCGGTGACAGCACCGCAGACCGTGACGGCGATCGCTATTCCGCCCTTTTTGAATACGGCCTCGGAACCAGCGACCTCCTCTTTGGAGATGCGCAGACAAAAATCGACGCCTCCTCCACCCCACTCACCGTAGGCGAAGAGACCAATGACTATTACGTGATCACCTTCGAGAGAAACCTCTACACGCAAAATGCCGTTACGCTGGTTCCACAACTCTCATATGACCTAGTCACCTGGGATACCGAAACCGAGTTGGTCTTCCTCTCCGAAAGCGACAACCTCGATGGCACCGCGACCGTCTCCTACCGCAGCGCCTCGCCCATGAGCATTAAGATTCAGGCCTTCGTCAGACTCATGGCAACCCAGCAGTAGAACGACGGCACAAAAAAACCGCGGTGCCATTCACAGCACCACGGTTTGAGAATTTTGGAAAGGCTATCGGCGACGGCGAGCGGTCAATCCAAGAAGTCCAACCAGCGAAAGCAGGGCTGAGCTTGGCTCGGGAATCGTCACATTACGCACTTGGTAGCCCGAAAGGCCACCGTCTTGTGACCCGTTAACAGTGATCGTTTGGGTGAGGCCATCTGCCACAAAAAACCCGACAACCGAAGCTGGATCAGAACGGGTAAGATCAGCACTGATTCCTCCTCCTCCATCATAGTTCTGCGTCCGGGTCCCACAGCAACCACGGGTATCCCCAACCGCAATGATCTGAATCGCATAGGAGTCGCCGACGGTTAGGCTATTAATATCGAAGGATGCCAACGATGGAGTTCCCCCAGTATAGGAATGACTGTTCAGCAGGTCGTCCAAACCAGCATCACCTGTTGTGTTGACGCCTGCACCTGTCCAGAAATTGCCCTCGGCATTGCTAACCAGCGGATTTCCTCCAACGAAAGTGACACCGTTGATTGTATTATCGTTGCTACTTGCAGCGTCAACAGCGATATGTAGCGAACCGTCTGTGATGATATCCGCAGCCGTAGTATTGATCACCGCCGCGTCCCAACTGATCGTCGCTGCCGATGCAGAGCAAGCTGCAAGCGCGACAAACGATAGGGTTTTTGTTGTTATTTTCATTAGCATTTTTTTGGGGTTGGAAAAGCTGGTTAAACTGGATGAACACTAAATCACACCAGCGTTGTCCCTAATCTTCATCTCGCGACCCCCTTGGAGTCAATCTCAAAAGAGCCTCAAAGTTCCAAATTTTTAGAACCATTCATTTTGAGCCGAATTTCTCCCTCCAGCCCTGTAACCACCTTGATTTGATCCTCCCCAACCT
Organism: Verrucomicrobiaceae bacterium TMED86; assembly: GCA_002172625.1. GTDB lineage: Bacteria > Verrucomicrobiota > Verrucomicrobiia > Verrucomicrobiales > Akkermansiaceae > SW10. The sequence goes on from NHEN01000097.1 coordinate 12,110, forward strand.
CACTCCTGCACCTTCTCCTCCGGCACCCGCTGTTTCGCCTTGGGATCGACCAGCCGTGGCCGATTCTGGAAAAAGGCCTTCCGCGACTCCGTCGAAGGCACTCCCTCCGGTGTCTTTGGAAGCTCATCGCCCTCTTTCATCTCCACGAGATTCTTATCGGTAAAGGTGTGCATCAGGGCCACCAGGTCATCAACCTCCTGATCCGTCAGCTTCAAATCACCCATATCGTCGTGATTCACCGTTTCGGGAAAATCAGTCTTGCCCCAGCGCTCCGGCTCGACATCGCGTTTGTTATAAAACTCCATCACCTCTTTCAGCGTCTTGATCGAGCCATTGTGCAGGTATGGCGCAGTTAAGGCGATGTTCCGGAGAGTCGGTGAACGGAATTGGCCCATCTCGTTCTTTCGTCCCGAAACCCCTCCGAGCCCCGGGTCCTTTTCTCCGAGCGAAGGCGCGCCGAGATTATCATACCCAAAGTCACTCAAAAGCGGCTCCGGCCAGGTTCCCACCCCGAGGGGATGGCACTGTGCACAGCCCGCCTTGCTCTGAAAAAGCGCAAGCCCCCGCAATTCGGAGTCATTCAGCGCCTTCACATCACCTTTCCAGAAATCATCAATCCGCGCATTGAAGGGGCGAAACATGGGCTCCCGCAAAAAGGCCACGAGTGAATGATACACCTGATCCACCAACTTCCCGTCATCCCCCCAGACCTTCCCGCCAACCAACTTCTTGAAATCCGGGGCATACTCCGATTTACGAATCCGGTCCGCTAAATCCGCCGGACCGGACAGGTTCATTTCATCCTCATTAAAGAAAGGCATCTGCACTTGCTCGAACTGATTGTGCGCCCGTCCATCAAGGAACAAGCCTCCCTCCAGAACATAAATCAACTCCCCTTCCTCATCATAAAAATCCTCCGCCGCTATCGGCGGAATGAGCGCGGCATACATTAAGGTCGGCGCATTGCGTCGGCCTTTCCGCCCATTCACCGCTCCCGGCGACACCCGACGCGAATCCGCGAAAGCCGCCTTCGGATCATGACAGGAAATACATCCCTGCCCGACCGGCTGGGATAAACTGGTATCCATAAAAATCTGCCGCCCAATCACCGCCGGAGAGACCTCTTCCGCCCGGGCAAGACACCCGGCGACCATCATAACGAACGCAAACCATTTCATTTCCTCTTACCAAGACCGATCTTCTTACAATAAGCGATACTCCGCTCGATGTCACCCAACTGGTATTTCTGGGTTTCCTCTTTCGACTTCCCTTTGAAGGGGGGCTTCTTCCTACCGCCGACGGCCCACTTTTTAAAGGCCTCCAGACTCGCAGGCTTCTTGCCCCACTTCTCCCACATCGCATCTTCCTTAATCGCGAACTCCTTATTGAACCCCGAGATCGTTTCGATCTGCACCGGCGCATTGGGACACAGCTCAGCAAAGCGCTTGAAGTAAGTTTTCCAATCCACCATCCCTTCGCCCATCGCGGTCCACTGCACGGTCACGCCTTTCTCGCTTTCCCAAATCCGGGAATCACGAAGGCTCGTCGTCAGGGTATACTTTCCAAGATTCTCAAGATTCTCGAGCGGAGTTTCGAACGTCCACACCGCATTTCCGGCATCGAGATTCACACCTACAAAATCCGGCCCAGCCTTTTCGACCAGGCTCTTCACCTCCAGTGAATGCATGTCGCCGGCATGATTCTCCATCGCCACTTTCATTCCCAGGTCCTGGCACAAACTCTTGTTTCTCTTCAGCACCTTGACCGTATCATCGATGCGCGCTTCAATCCCGCCCTCGGTCTGGCGATCCCGGCTATTTCCAAGCACCACTCTCAAAACCGGCGAGCCCAAGGCCTTCGCCGCACGAAGACCCAACTGCAAATGCTCATCGGCCGTGCCCCGGTTGTCGCGGAAAGAAACCGAGGTCGGACAGACACTCCAGGTTCCCAGGAAAATCTTAATCCCTTTGTCGTCGGCATACTTCTTAATCCCGCCCAGCGCCTTCAGGTCCAAAGTCTCAAAGGCGTCAAGATCGGTAATAAACACCGTATCGACCTTCAGCTTCACCGCGTAGTCAATCAACTCCTTGGCCTTCCATCCCATCGCGCGCACTGCGAAATTGTCATACCCCAAAAGAAGAGGATTCCTGGCCTCATCCGCCAAGGCAACCCCGGCCGAAGCCCCCAACGAACTCCCAATAAACTGACGTCGATTCATCACCCCCAAGTTTCCCAACTCCCCCTCATCAAGCAAGCTTCGGTTTCAACGAATAAAATAGCAGCCAAAAGTTTTCCTATTGGACCGGAGCCCTGGTCCATCAATTCAAAACCCTGCCCCAATAATTCCTTTTTGCTCAATCGTCTATTCGACACCACGGTATCCTCAAGCCTCATGAATTCTCCATCTCCCGCAACTTCTCCCATTCATTAATCAAGCTGGAATCAATCTGCCTGATCATCCCGCTCAGAAACTCTTCGGCTTCGGCGACTTCTTCAGTCTTCGCTGTCGGGGGAACGGTTTGCACGAGGAC
>NHEN01000098.1 GCA_002172625.1 Verrucomicrobiaceae bacterium TMED86
CAATCAACACCCCGAGCTCGTCGAAAAGCTCCGCGATCACCTCGCGAAATGGTGGGAAAGGGTCGGCCCACTGGCCAATGAAGAACAACGTATCATCATCGGCACCGAGCACGAAAACCCCACCAAGCTTTCCGGCACCGAATGGCTCGATGTCTTCATCGATCAGCAAAACCAGATCCGCAGAGGTGCACAGAAAAGCGGCTACTGGCTCATCGATGTCGCGCGAGCTGGCGAATACGACATCGAACTCCGGCGCTGGCCCAAAGAGGCCGACGGAACCATCAGCGGAACCCTCCCTGATGGCACCGGAACCGCCCTCCCCATCACTCAAGCGAGCCTCTTCGTCAGTGGTCACAACCACCTCAGCATCGGCGAAAAACGCTCCTACCAATTCGAGGGACTGACCAAGCAAGTGAAGAAGGAAGACAAAGGCGCCAGCTTTACCATGAAGCTTAAAAAAGGGCCCACCGCTCTTCACACTTGGTTTCGGGGCAAGGACACTATCCTGAGTGCCTACTACGTCTACGTAACCCGGAAGGGAGATTCCAAATGACCATGAAAAATCTCTCCGTCCTCTTCCCGGTCACCCTTGCCCATACCTGGCCGCAGCGCCCGCCAACAGCAAACTCCGAGCAACAATGATCGCCCCTCCGGAGCTTACCATCTTCACTTCGCTTTCCCCAACGAGAGCAAACGCGACTCGGTGCGCAAATACATCACGCCATTCGCGATGGCCGGGGTGGCAAAGGTTTTTTCTTTGAGATCCACCCTCCCCAGTTCTTGAAACTCTTTGCTGGCCGCGAGGACGATGACTTCTCCGTGCTTGCTGATTCCATAGAGACGACCCTCGATCCAGACCGGAGAACTGTAACAGCTATGGCCAACCCGCTTCTGCCAATGCACCTTGCCGGTCGGTGCATCGAGACAAGTCACCACCCCGTTGTCCGCCCACAAGAAGAGGAGGTCATCTTTGACCACAAAGCTGGGAACCAGGGGTACTCTTTTCGTCACATCGTAAACAAGCTCGCCTTTCTTCCCTCCACTCTTGTCAGGGCGGACTGCAACGAAGCGTTGCCCGGAAAGCCCCTTCCCGAAGCTACCGAAGACGAGATCACCATGGAGCTGCGGAGAGCTGACCGTTCGATCATCCCAGAGCTTATCGATCTCCCAGCTGATCTCACCGCTTTGCAAGTCGACCGCGGTGATGCCATGGGCCGTGCTGGTAAAGATGGCCTCCGGCCGCTTCCCAACCCGCCGGATACAAGGCGTCGCGTAACCCGCCAACTCGGACTTCCGGTCGATTTTCCAACGCGTCTTTCCGGTCTTTCGTTCGAGCGCAATCAGAAAGCTTTTACCCGGGTTCCAATCCGTGTCTTCCGGGAGATAGAAAGAGAAACGCTTTGGATTCATCTGATCATTTGCCAGGAGAACCGAGCCGTCGGCGATAATCGGAGAACTCGCCGAGCCATGCAATCCCCTGAAGGGTCCAAGATCCCGACGCCACTTTTCCTTCCCGTCCAAACCGAGAGCAATCATGAGAACTTGTTTCGGTGTCGACCAGACAACGATCACGCCGTCCTGATCGACACAGGGGGTCGCGGAAGCAAAATCGTTGTCACGGTGCAGGTAGTAGCTATCGAAGGTGTAGTCACGGCGCCACAAAAGCCGACCGCTTTCCGCATCGAAGCAGAGAATGCTGCGGCTCTTCTTTTCAGCGTCATCCCCCGTGAGAAAGATCTGTTTGCCCCACAATACCGGTGAGCTGCCCCCTTGAACCGGAAGGCCGACCTTCCAGTTGTAGTCGCTATCAGTCCAAGTGACGGGAATTCCAGTGACCTCGCTGATGCCCGATCCATTCGGGCCACGAAAGCGCGCCCACTCCTGAGCTTGTGAACCGATACAAAGGAGAATCTGGACCAGAATCAGAAGAAAAACTACGGTCATCGTGCGCATGCCAACGACCCTACACCGAAAAGGATGACCTTATCAATTCCTCTCGACAGGACCTCTTTCGACAACTTCCCCAAGATTGAAAATCTTCGACGCCCTCAGGGACTCAATCCCGAAAGCAAACTCCGGGCAGCCAAACCTCCCTAACGCTTCAAGAAGCGAATGCACACGGCGGCCGGAACTTTGATTTGATGGCCGGTTGGATCCAGAGCCCCGGTGTCCTGATTAACCTTAAGAACGGTGACAGTGTCGGAGCGTTGGTTGCCGGCGATGAGAAATTTCCCGCTGGGATCGATGCCGAAATTTCGCGGGATCTCACCCTGTGTGGATTCGCGCTCGATGAAGTCGAGCTTCCCGGTTTCCTGGTCAATAGCGAACGCAGCGATCGTGTTATGACCGCGGTTGGAAACATACACCCACTTTCCTGTAGGATGCACCAAACACTCAGCCGTGCTGTTGCCTTTGCGCTCCGTTCCCTCCGGCACGGTCGATTCGATCTCCAGGACTTGGAGCGCGCCGGTCTCGGCGTCGTGGCTCAACGCAGCGACTTGAAGCGACATCTCCAGGTTCGTGTAGGCCCACTTGCCGCTGGGGTGAAACGAAAAGTGTCGCGGCCCGGTCGCATCCGGTAATTTGAGGAACGGCGGGGTATTTAGCGCGATCCTTCCACCAACTGCGTCGAGCTTGTAGATCAGGACTTTGTCCAAGCCCAAATCCGCGACAAAGGCGCGTTTGCCGGACGGATCGACGTTCACGGAGTGCGCATGCGGCGAGGCCTGACGCGGAAGCTGGGCGCCCTGGCCTTCATGCTGAATGAAGCTGCCGGCCGCTGACGAAACGAGCTTTCCATTGGCGGTAATTTGGTAACTTGAGGTGCTGCCGCCCATGTAGTTCGCAACCAAGAGGCTCTTGCCTGCGGGATCGGTTGAAATGTGACAAGGCGCGCCACCGCCGGAGTTAACTTGGTTGATAAGCGTCAACCCGCCGCCTTTGCCAATCGAGAACGAACTAACGCCGCCACCCTCTTCGCCTTTGAACCTTCCGTTTTCGGAAACGGCGAAAAGATACTTTTGGTCCGGACTGACAACGAGGAAAGACGGGTTCTCCAGCTCCGCCGCGAGCACCGGATTGGACAGCTCGCCGGTCGCTTCATCGAGCGTCGAACGGTAGATCCCCTTGCTCTCGCCACGCGTGTAGGTTCCGAGGTAGACGAACGTTTCGGCAGCCGCCGCTGCGGGAACGCTAAGAGCCAGGAAAAATACGAACTTCTGAAATCGAGTCATGCGAAATCCTGATTTCATAAGCAGGAGAAATCAATGACCAAAGGACCGATATCGAAATCCCTGATATCAGCGGAATTTCCTCCACTGCCATCCACATGATCGGGGCGCGATACGAGTGAGACCCCGCTCTAGCCTATGATTTCCTTCACCACTTTGGTCGGCTCAACACCGGTCGGGGTTTGATTGAGTCCTTGGAATTTGAAAGTAAAGCGTTTGTCATTGATGCCGAGACAATGGAGCACGGTGGCATTGAGGTCACGAATGTGTACCGGATCTTTAACGATATTGTAGCAAAAGTCATCGGTCTCGCCATACATCACGCCGCCTTTCACGCCTCCACCGGCCATCCACATACTGAAGCACCGGCCGTGGTGGTCACGTCCTGAGTTGATCTTTCCCTGGCTATAGATACTGCGGCCGAATTCACCGCCCCAGATGACGAGAGTGTCGTCGAGCATGCCCCGTATTTTGAGGTCGGTCACCAAGGCGGCGGAGGCTTGGTCGGTGTCTTTGCACTGGGCAGTCAGGTGCGGGACGAGTGAGTTGTGCTGATCCCAGCCACGGTGGAAAAGCTGGATAAAACGCACGTCACGCTCAGCCATGCGGCGGGCCAGAAGGCAGTTGTAGGCATAGGTGCCAGGAGTGCGGGCATCTTCGCCATAGAGCTCGAAGGTGCTTTCCGGTTCGTCCGAGAGGTCGGTGATCTCAGGTGCGGAGGCCTGCATCCGGTAGGCCATGTCGTATTGGAAATTCCGGGTGGCGATTTCGGGATCACCGCTTTGATCAAGGCGCATGGCATTAAGCCTCGCGATGTCGTCGAGCATATCGCGCCGGCTTTTTCGGTCGATACCTTTCGGGTCGTCGAGGTAGAGGATGGGTGCTCCGCCTCCACGAAGTTGCACGCCCTGATGGCTGGAAGGAATGAAGCCGCTACCCCAGAGGCGGGAGAAGATCGGCTGCCCCGGGTTTTTTCCATTTCCTTGCGAGAGCATGACGATGTAGCCGGGCATGTCCTGGTTGTTGCTGCCAAGTCCGTAGTTGCACCACGCGCCGAGGCTGGGCAATCCGGGGATCTGTGAGCCGGTATTGATAAAGGTGATGCCAGGGTCGTGGTTGATGGCCTCGGTGTGGACGGACTTGATCAGACAGAGATCATCGGCGATGCCGCAGGTGTGTGGCAAAAGGTCGGAAATGGTGACTCCGCTCTGCCCGCGAGGCTTGATGGGAGAGACTGATTTATTGACGAGGAATTGTTTTTGCCCCGCGGTCATACCGGTCACTCGCTGATCGCCGCGCACGCTGTCCGGCAAGTTTGTGCCGTGCAATTTTTCGAGAGCCGGTTTGTAGTCGAAGAGGTCGATATGCGAAGGGCCGCCGGATTGAAAAAGGTAGATCACTCGCTTGGCGGTCGGCTTGTGATGCGGGAGGGACGGAAGTCCCCCGCTCTGTTTTTCTGCGCCCAGAATGGGTGGCGCGCCCATGAAAGCCAGGGTGCCTGCCGTACCTCCAAGAAAACCGCGTCGTGAGATTGTTGCTCGAGCCATGATTACTGTTTGGTGATGGTTTCGTTGAGATTGAGAATGGTGGAAGCGATCATGGTGAGGGCAGCGAGTTCGGGGTCGTCACCTGTATTCCCCGATTCAAGCAGGAGAGCCCGGGCCGCTGCGGTGTCCGAAGTGAAGCGGGCCTTTTCTCGCTCGTAGGCTGCAGTGAGGACTTCTAGCTCGTCTGATTTTGGCAAGCGTGCGGTCGCAAGACGGAAGGCTTTGCTGAGGCGGTCCTTCACCGATTTTTCACCTTCGTCCACCATACGCCGGGCAAGGGCTCCCGCCGCTTTCACGTATTGCGGATCATTGAGGAGAACCAGTGCTTGAAGTGGGGTGTTGGTTTGCAAGCGGCGAACGGTGCACGTCTCCCGGGTGGGGGCATCGAAAATAGAAAGCGATGGCGGAGGTGAGGTTCTTTTCCAGAAGGTATACATGCTCCGTCGGGTGTTTTGCCCGCCGGTATCGGAGTAATAGGCCTGGGCGGTGAAAGTGCCGTATCCGAAGTGGCTAACTTGTCGCCAGAGGCCGTCTGGCTGCTCGGGAAAAACGCTGGGTCCGCCAATTTGGTAATTAAGCTGCCCGCTAATCGCAAGGGCATTGTCGCGAACAAGTTCGGCCGGAAGCCGTGTCCGGGGAGCTCGGGCGAGGAGGCGATTTTGCGGGTCTGCTTCTAACGCCTGGAGTGGAATATCCGAGCGTTGACGGTAGGTGTTGGACAGGACCATTTCCTTGAGGAGAGCCCGGACATCCCAGCCGTTTTCACGAAAACGCACGGCCAGCGTGTCGAGGAGAGCTTGATGGGATGGCCATTCGCCTTGGGAGCCGAAGTCCTCGGAGGTGCGGACCAGTCCGGTGCCGAAGATGAGTTGCCAGTAGCGGTTTACGGCTACCCGCGCAGTGAGAGGATTCTCCGGGGAGGTCAACCATCGGGCGAGGGCGAGGCGGTCGGCGGGTTGGTCATCTGGAAGCTGGGTGAATAAGTCGGGAACTCCCGCGGTGACCTCTTCGCCGGGCTTATTGTATTCTCCGCGCATGAGAATGTGTGTCTTCCGTTTTCCGGGAGAGTCCATGACCATCACGGTGGTTTTACCGATGTCCTTGAGTTGTTTCTCGATCACACCCAGTTCGACTCCGAGGGACTTGTGGAACCGTTTGGCGAGAGGTGAGGAATTCTTGAGGAATGCCTCGGAGAGGAGTTTGTTTTCTTCTTGGGTCCGTGACTTGGGATCGTTGCGGAGGATCGTGGCGAGGCGGCGATCTGCGGGAACGCCCTTTCGTGCCTTGAGTTGCCCCCACGGCGCGACCCCGTGCTTGCCAAGTGACACGGGAGCCTTCCACCCGGCTTTGCCAGAAAATTGAGGAGCCAATTTTTCCGAGCCGGGGACTTTCCACTGCCAGTCCGGGCCGGTCACGAGATAGTCCGTCTTGCCATCTTGGTAGTCCAGTTGCACCCAGGCGATGAAGCCGGCCACGCCGCCAGCGTTCAGCGCATCCGCACCGATGATGTTTTTCCCTTCCTTCAGGTGGGCGGTGATGTTTACCGTCTTTGGCTCCATCCATGGATCGACGTAAGCAAGCTTATTTCCGTTTACATAGAAGTCGGCGCTGTTGTCGCAGGTGAAGAAAACATGAGCGGCCATCAACCCCTTGCTGACGTTCGCGGTCGTGCGAATGAGGATGCGTTCGGTGGCTCCCGATTTCTCAGACCAAAGCCACTCTGCTTTCTTTTTTTCAGGGAAACGAAATCCGGATTGGGGTTGCTCTTTCCGGGCTGGTTCGGCTTTGGCGAGGATGCCAGCCTTCCATGATGCGAATTTTTCCGGGTCGATATTCTTAAGGTTATTGCGTAGCTCCCGGATGCGTTCAGCTCGCTCAGTCAGAGCCTTGTGAGCGTCCGAGATCTTGTGCAGCGGAGATTTGACTTTAATGAAGGGCGCCGTGTTCCCGTTGGTGGCGCCCTTGCCATGCTCGGTGGCTGAGTTGAAAAAGGCGTAGAAGCGGTAGTAGTCTTTCTGGCTGATCGGGTCGTATTTGTGATTGTGGCACTGGGCACACTTCATTGTCAGCCCCATGAAGGTGGAGGAAACGGTATCGATTTTGTCGGCGATGTAGGCGACCCGGTATTCCTCCGCGATGGTGCCGCCCTCGTGTGTATTCATACTATTGCGCAGGAATCCGGTAGCCATCATCTGCTCCGGCGTGGCATTGGGAATGAGATCTCCAGCGAGTTGTTCGGTCAAAAAAACGTCGTAGGGTTTGTTTTTTATGAAGGCGTGGATGACCCAGTCCCGCCAGACCCACATGTCACGATGGTCGTCGATGGAGTAGCCGTTTGTGTCGGAAAAGCGAGCCACGTCGAGCCAGTCAAGTGCCAGCCGCTCGGCAGTCTGCGGGGTTGCAAGGAGGCGGTCGACGAGTTTCTCGTAGGCGTCCAGTGACTGATCGGCGATGAAGGCATCGATTTCTGCGAGGGTCGGGGGGAGCCCACGGAGATCGAGGGAGAGGCGGCGGATGATGCTTTCGCGATTGGCGACCGGGGAGGGCTTGAGGCCTTCGTTTTTTAGGTGTTTCTGGATTTCGGTATCAATGATTTCGCTGAGCTTCCCGTTTTCTGATACCTTGGGTTGTTCGAAGGACCAGTGTTGCTGATACTCTGCGCCCTCTTTGATCCATTGCTCAAGGGTTGCGATGTTCTTTTTTGACAATTCGAGGTGATGCCCAGGCGGGGGCATGAGATCGTCTTCATCATCCGTGGTGATGCGGTAGATCACCTCGCTGTCATCAGGCTTCCCGGGGACGATGGCGTCCATTTTTAGGGCTCCCTCCCGGGTATCCAGGCGCAGCTTGGCCTCACGGGTTTCCTTGTCCGGTCCGTGGCAATGGAAGCAATTTTCCGAGAGGATGGGCCGGATGTCGCGGTTAAACTCCAGCTGATCGGCGAGAGCTGAACTACTAAGCACAAGTAGGCAGAGATTGTATAATTTGAGATGACCCGCGCAGCGCATGTAGGGACATTACGTTACCAATTTCTCAAACCTACTGGTTTCTCTGGTTTTTTCCTGGTACAAAATGCGGGTGGATGCCGCGGCCCGGCTTCTAAGCGTGGGCACGGAGCCGATCTCTCTGATTTCGCACGACACTGGGTTTTATGATCACAGCTTTTACCAAGTAATTCAGGGCGGCGAAGGGAATAAGCCCGAGTGCTTACCGCAGATGCCGTGGGTAGAACCCCTCTTCTCCCCTTCGACAACGCCCCAAGGGACTCAATCTCAAAAGTAAATTCCGAGCAGCACAATATTGGAAAACCCAGATTGTATCGGATAATCTGCCATATTCATTATCGCGTCTACTTGTTCGCCTTGGCCTCCTCACGAGCCTTTTTACGCGCCTCGCGCTTCGCTTTTTTCTTCACCTTGTTGTCGGGAGAAGGTTCCTCGGCTACTCCCGGGTTCTTCTTTAACCCTTCCGGTACTGTCACCTTCTTCCCACGAATCTCGATCTGTTTCACCATCGCAATCTGCTCGTCAATTTGACCGGGCTCCGAGGCATTCCCTCCGGGAATGAATTCTCCAAATGGACGACCAATGGCTTCGAGGTCCCGCTGCATGAGATGGCGCATCTCTTTCAGGCGATTGGCCTGAGCTTTCTGATGCGCCAGGTTCTTCATTTCCTTCGGATCCCGCTTCAGGTGATAGAGTTGATCTTCCTCAAAGAAGCCGGGACGATCGGCTCCTCGAACACCGATGCCCAAACGCCCAATGTAGGACATCGCTTTGGGAAGATTTTGCGGCGCGGCTTTCTTGATGGCGGCAACCTGTTCTTTGGTATGGCGAACGGCAATGTAGGACCAATCTTTCGTAACCGCTGCCCGCGCCGCTCCCATTTCGAGATAAAGATGACTCCGCCAATCCTTGGCTTTACCCTCCTTGAAAAGTGGAGTAAGACTTCGCCCATCGATCCGGTAAGACTCCGGCTTCTCGGCTTTTCCCAGATCAAAGAAAGTGGGCACCAGGTCGATGTTCTGTACGAGTTCTTCGCATACCCGCCCCGCTGGAATTCCTTTGGGCCAACGCATGATCATGGGGACTTGAGCCGCACCACGGGAAAAGACGGAGGCTTTGCCATCGCGACCATGATCCGGCGCAAAGATCACGAGCGTGTTGTCGTCGATTTCGAGTTCCTTGAGTTTCCGCATCACGGCCCCGAGCGAATCGTCGATCCACGCTTCACCGGCCACGTGACTGTCTGGATCAAATCCTTTTTCCTTGATGGTTTTAAGGAGTTCGGCGCGAGGGGTCATGACCTCGGGAAGGCTTTTAACTTCCCCCTCCCCGGTGATGAGCGGATGATCCATGGATTTTCGCCAAGACTTGTCCGGCCCATGCAGCAGAGTGCTGCAAAGATGAAGGTAAAAGGGGCCGTCCTTGTTCTCTTCAATGAATTCCAGCGCGGCCACCGTCGGCCACTCTGCGTTGTGCATGGAATACGGCGAATGCATGTTTTCCCCGTAGATGTTCTTGGCCCAGGAAAAGCCCAGCG
>NHEN01000099.1 GCA_002172625.1 Verrucomicrobiaceae bacterium TMED86
TCCCGGTGTTCTTGGCTCGGAAAGCGAAAGTCGCAGTGACATCTCCCGAGGCGTAGCGGTAGCCGTTTCCGATGTGAGGCTTGAGGCCCTCGGAGTGTAACCAGGTGCCGGTGAACTTGGCTTGGGTGTCATCGACCACGATGCCCTTTAAGTTGATGACCAACTTTTTCTTTGGGCGGGTTCGCAGTCCGCCTTCGGGAAGAGGGGGGACGACTAGGTCTCCATTCAGGGAGGCACGACGGGCGCGACCGGGTGTTTCCATGAGTTCGATGAGCTGGGGGAGATAGTTCGCGTAAACTCCCCGCGGGTTCGTCTTATTGTTGGTGGCGATCCAAGCCGCCTTGCCGACGACTTCACCCATCATGCCGCAAGTGCGCATGACGCGGATCGTTCCGAGGGCGCGACGATCGACGGAAATACAGCGTCCGGCCATGAAGAGGTTGTCGATGTTTTTGGAATACATGGTGCGGTAAGGGATGGGGTAGCCGTTTTGGCGGTCGACCTTGCGGTCATGAACGGCGATGGAGATGAAGGGGTTATCCTTGGCGGGGCCTTTCAGGTATTCCTTCTTGGGATAGTGGAGGTCGATAGACCAAGTGGTGGGTGCGGTACCGTCGGGAAAGTCCTTGCGGGCGGTGATATCTTCGCCGGTGAGGATAATGTCCCCTTCAAGACGACGTGATTCGCGGTTTCCGCCGATGTAAGCCATCCACATGAGCTTGGCATTGGCGTTGGCCTTGTTCTTTTTGATGTTGGTAAAGGCTCCGAAGTTGGCGCGGAGATTCCAGTCGCGGATGAGCTCGAGGTCGTTGATAGGATGTTTGTCGTAGCCGCCTTCCCAGAACCACTCGGCTTTGTGGAATTTTTCGTAAGGTCCGCGTGAGAGGTGGAGCTTGGGAAAGTGTTCTTCTTCAAGAGGAAGAGCCCAGGGCGTCTCGGGCCAGGCGACGGGGTTGTCGCTATTATTGTAGGACCACATATTAGACATGCCCATGTGCCCTTTCTCGGCCATCATGAATTTCGCCCCGGCCTGAGCTCCGATGGTGCCGTGTCCGGTGGTGTCGGCGAAAAGATTGCCGGCGATGCGGACGATCTCCCCGGAGGTCGTATCAACAACGTCGACCGAGACGATTTTGTCGCCCTTGGTGTTCGTTTTGTAAGCGAAGTGTTCGAGATAGAGATCGATGTTCTTTTCGGCCTTTACGACTTGGGTTTTGAGGTCGTCTTGAAATTCTTCAATGAGACCGGGGGAATCGCGCGAATAGTCGGTGAATTCTTCGATGATCTCGCCGAGGTGGGGGAATTTGCCCCTTTTTGTTGAGCCCATGGCCCAGACCTGGACTTCGGAGGAACCGTTGCCGCCGAGGATGGAGCGGTCGTGAATGAGAGCGACTTTAAGACCCTGACGCGCTCCTGAAATCGCGGCCCCGATTCCGGAGTATCCCCCGCCTACCACGACGAGGTCATAGCCGTCTTTCGTCGGCGGAGTGGCGGGGAGATTGAGTTTTTCCCGGCGAAATTTGAAGAGAGCCTCGGCATCGTTGGGAGGAGTTTCTGCGCCGTCCTTGGAAAAGAAGATGGCGTCACAACGTCCGTTGAATCCGGCGAGGTCCTTGATGGAGAGAGAGGTTTTTGTGTCGGAGATTTCGACTTTGCCACCGTCTTGCCAGTGCCACTCGGATCCGGTTGTTCCGAAGGTGGTATCGACAGCCTTGCCATTGACGAGAACCTGAAACTTACCTGGAGCCCCTTCGGCTTTCCAAGGTCCCACCCAGTCCTTGGTGCGGACGTGCAGGTGGTAGGTGCCGGCGGAGGGGAAAGTAACCTCGGTCTTGGCATCGGCGACAGGCGTTCCGAGGCCGTGGGCGATAAGGTAGGCCGATCCCATATTGAGAATGAACTGTGAGTCGGTGGACCAGCCGCCTTTATCAGAGAAGGCTTCGGCTTCGACGAATACTGAATCCGCGGCGTGGACCGAAAGGGTGAGCAGAGAGCAAAGAATAATTTTGTGCATTGTAGAAAAGTTGTTTTTTGGAAAGTCGGGGATCACGATCAAACGTCCCCCCGAGAGGGATTGTGTTGGGGGATCACTGATGACACATCTTTTTGGAGTTTTTTCCCAGAAAGAGTTTTTCAAAATCAGATGTGGCAAAATGGGTGTGTCGGGACAAATACTCAGGAGATGAAGGGATCTGGAGAAAACAAGCAGGAAAACTTGCCAGGCCGGGATGAGATGGTGGCTCAGGCGAAAAAGGGAGACCTCGCGGCTTTCGAGCAATTGGTTCGGCAGGAGCAGGATGGCATCAGGGCATTTCTGGCTGTTCGGATGGTTAGGACCGATGAGGCGGAAGATTTGGCCCAGGAAACATTCATTGTGGCCTATCGTGAGTTGGGTCAATTTGACTCTGGGCGGCCATTACGGCCCTGGCTAATTGGGATTGCCCACAATTTGTTGCGGAATCATCTGCGGAAATTTCGGCCGGAGCCTATTGGCGGTAATGAGGAGCTACAGAAAATGTTCGACGGGTATTTATCACTTCAGCGTGGAGATGGGCACGCCGCGGAGGTGTTCGTTTATTTGGATGAGTGTCTGGCGAAGCTCGAAGGGAAAGCGAGGGAGGTGATTGAGGCGCGCTACTTGAAGGGTGAAACGATTAGGGAAATGCGTAAGAAGAGTGGGAAAGGGCATTCGGCTTTAACGATGTATCTTCATCGTATCCGCGAAACGCTTGGGTCCTGCATTGAGGGGAAGATGAAATATGCCGGAGAAGGGAACTAGATCGCCATGAGTGAGGAAGAGATTGAAAAATTGTTGGCGGAGGCTGGGGACGGCCAGCTTGATGAGGCGAAGGCAGCGCAGCTTAAGGATTTGTTGGGACGTGATGATGAGCTGACCCGGAGATTTGGCTTGATGGTGACGCTTGACCGTATGTTGGCTTTGTATTTCTCAAGGGATGAAGGGCAAAAGTTTTCGCAGGATACCGTGCAGAGGATTCGTCTTCAGCAGGAAGTCGAGTCTGGGGAGCTCTTTGCATCGGCCGTGGTCGAGAGATTGGAACGAAGAAAGCGCAAGCGGCGTGTTTGGCTTGGCGGGATTGCGGCTGCGGCTGCGGCGTTAGTGCTCGCGTTCATCGGATGGAATGAGAAAAACGCCGACGAAGCTTTTCCAGTTCTGGCGACGATCGTCGGAAGTGAAACGGGAGCAGATATTGCGGGAATCACGAGAGGGTTGGTAGCCGGGAACCGGGTGGTGTTCGATGAGGGTCTGTTAGAAGTTGAGTTTGTGACCGGGGTGACGGTGGTTTTGAACGGTCCCATGGATTTTGAGATTACCGGACCGAATAGTGGCTACCTGCATCATGGGCGATTGGTGGCCGAGATTGGAGATGAGAGAGGGGAAGGCTTTACGATCGATGGTGCGAGCGGGCGCTTGATCGACCTCGGCACAAAATTTGGAGTGGCAGTCGAGCCCAGTGGTGAAATGGAGGTTCACGTTTTGGAGGGAGTAGTAGATGCCGAGACGGCCAGTGGATCGAAAACCCGTCTGAAAAAAAATGAGGCGATGAGGTTGACCGGAAAGAGCTCCCGTTTGCTTGCGAAGGCTGACAAGGGAGCTTTTGTGACCGAGCTTCCTCCCAAAGCGGACTCTGTGCAGAACTACGTGCGTTGGAGTTTCGATGAAGAAGAGGGCGAAATCTGTCACGATACGGGAAAAGGGCTCGGAGATGGGAAGTCGGCCGCGAGGTTCCAAGTTGATGTGGAGGGTGGAGAGGGGCCAAAGAGGATCGAAGGGCCGTTTTCGGGTGCAATCCATCTGGGAGGGCGCGCTTATCTGGCTTCGAGATTTGAGGGGATTGGAAAGACACAATCCCGTTCGGTGGCCTTTTGGGTTCGGGTTCCGAAGGACTTTGGTGCCAATGAGGGATTTGGAGTAGTGAGTTGGGGGAGCTATCGTACAACCGGAACGGCGTGGCAGGTGGCGATCAATTCATTGGAAGAAGAAGGCTTGCCCGGGCGCTTGAGAATTGGAACCAACCCAAAGGAGGTGGTGGGCCATACCGATCTGCGCGACGGAAAATGGCATCATTGCGCAGTGGTGCTTTACGGTGATGCGGAAGGTCGAGCGAATGCCGGGACTCATGTGCTGCTCTATGTTGATGGACGATTGGAGTCCACAGCCCGCAAGTCGGTCCTGGCTGTGAATACCGACCTCGATCGTCAGTTGAATCGAGATGATCATGGAGCCTGGATTGGTCGAAATCTCGCTTATCGTGCTGGAATGTCGCCAGGCCGAGCGGGGAAGTATTTTCGGGGAGGCCTGGACGAGCTCGTCATCTGTGATTGGGCCTTGAGTCATGACGATGTGAATGCGCTGATGAAGCTCAATCAATTCGCGGGCAACGATGACTAGAGAGACGGATTCTGTTATTACTGTTTATCGTCGGGGCAGTTTCCGGTCTCTTTAAAATTCCCCATCAAGAGGGTGAGCCAGGGATGAGATTTCAGTGACAAGTGCCCATCTGGCATTAAAGTCGCCCTCGTCATGGATTGGGAGCTGTCAAAGTTTGGAGAAAATCTCTGCGAGGGAAGCGGAATCGGCGAATTGATGGACGATTTGGGCGAGGCTCTCGCGGGTGGAGGCGATGTCAAAATGCTCGGAGGCGGCCAACCGGCACATATTTCCGAGATGGACGCGGTATGGCGGCGTCGGATGGAAGAAATTCTTGCGGAGCCTGGTGGCATGGAGCGAGCTCTGGGTAATTATGATGTCCCGGCCGGTAATGAAGCTTTTCGTGTGGCACTGGCGAACCTTTTCAAAGAGGAATTCGGCTGGGAGGTCACCGCGGAAAATTTTGCGGTCACGATGGGCGGCCAAACGGCCTTCTTTATGCTTTTTAATGCGCTGGCCGGACGCTTTGCGGATGGTCGACGAAAGAAAATCCTTCTTCCTCTGCTCCCGGAATACATCGGCTACAGCGATCAGGCGGTAGGAGATGATTTTTTCGAGGCCATTCCGGCGAGGATTGAGAAAACCGGGCCACATGAATTTAAATACCGCGTTGATTTTGATGCGGTGGATCCTGGAGGCGATATCGCGGCGATTTGTGTGTCGCGTCCGACCAACCCGTCCGGGAATGTGTTGACCGATGATGAAATCGAACATCTTCGCGAGATTGCGCGGGAGAAAGGAATCCCGCTCATCGTGGACAACGCCTACGGCGCGCCTTTTCCGGGAGTGATCTTCACCGAAGTGAAGCCGGTTTGGGATGAGGGCATGATTCTTACGTTGAGCCTTTCCAAGATCGGGTTGCCTGGAACGAGAACAGGAATCGTGATCGCCGACAAAAAGATCTGCCGCGCCTTGTCGTCAATGACATCGATAGTGGGATTGGCCAATCCAAACCTCGGTCAGGAGATCATGCGTCCACTTGTGGAGAGTGGAGAGGTCCTGCAGCTGAGCCGGGAAGTAGTGCGGCCTTTCTACGAAGTACGTTCGCAAATGGCTCAGCGATGGTTTGCGAAGTATCTCCCCGATGAGATTCCCTATTATATTCATCGAAGCGAAGGAGCTTTGTTTCTTTGGCTTTGGTTCGAAGGCCTGCCGATCACGTCTAAAGAACTTTACCAGCGACTCAAAGGGCGAGGAATTCTTGTGGTGCCGAGCGAGTATTTCTTCTTTGGTTTGCCCGAAGGCACAGACTGGCCCCATATCCGAGAGTGTATTCGTGTCAGTTACACCATGCCTGAAGAGGTGGTGGAAGAGGGGATTCGCATCATTGCGGATGAAGTCAGAAAAGCCTACGAAGGAGCATGAAAACTATCTTTGCCATTTTCTTGTTGGGAATCGGAACAGCCTCGGCGGAGACCTCAAAGCTTCCGCCATTAAATCAATACGTGCTTTGGGCCGTGAACCAGATGCCAAAGGGCGGAGGGTATCTGGCCTCGAAGAAAGCGATCGTGAATTTGCAAAATGGCGTGGCTTTGAGTGATCAGGGTATTAGCACCAAACCCAAAGTTGCGAGCCCTTCATTTTGTTCCGGAGCAACCTATTGTGTGTTTTTAAAAGTCATCGACAAGCTCATCGAGAATGGTTCCTTGAAAATGACCGGCAAACAGCGATGGGAGTTTTTGAAAATCGACGAAGTTCCCGATGGTCACGGTATCTGGGGCAGATGGAATGCTAACGGCCCGGGCACGGCCAAGCTATTTGCGGAACTCAAGTGCGGGAAGAACTTTACGAGTTACGATCATGCGCTGCCGGGAGACTTTATGAAAATCTGGTGGACGGAAGAAATCGGCGGCAAGGAGCGGGGCCATTTGGTGGTGTATTTGGGAGCGATGATGAAAAACGGGAAGAAGTATATTCGCTTTTGGTCGTCCAATATCCCTGGAGGCTACGGCGAAAAAGTGGTCCCCCAGACAAACATTAAACATGTGCTCTTCAGTCGCTTTGAAAACCATCGCCAGTTGGCCAAAGCTGGAAGCCTTCCGGAAAAGAATCGATTTCTCGAGGACATGCTTCGGAAGAGCTTTACCTGGAAGCAAGTGGCGAAAGAATGCCGTGTTTATGCCACTCCGGGCGGATGATTTTTTCGGGCGAAATGCCATGCGGCATCCGCAGTTAAAAATTTTTCTCTTCCAGCTCTAGAGCAGATCCGCGTGTTGAGATCCAACTCTCCAACAACCCGGAAGCAGACGCTACTCCTGGATGATCTGGGCGCGACCAGGTTTGCGGAAGATGGGGTCGGCCAAGCCTTTGGCGGGGCGGGTGAAGGGCGATGGTTTCCACTTTGGGTTGGTGAAGTCGCCGGTGCCGCGGAATTGAAACATTCCTTTTAAGAGTGTGAGAGGCGTGGTGAGTAAGCCGAGAAGGCCGCGGGCATTGATGCGGACAATCATTTCGATGCGATCGGTGTTGAGATCGATCCATCCCTCGCCGGTGAGATTAAGACTGGTAGAGACAGCGCTGAAATCCTTGGTCATCCATACTCCGTTTTTGATGGCGAAGGTGGCGGAGGCATCCTTGGCTCGCTCATACCCCATCCGTTTGTCCCCCAGAACGCCTGCGATGAGGGGGGAGAGGGGGCCGAAGATGGGGAGGGCGACAAGATTTCCTTTTTCAATCCCAATGACTCCGGTGGCGTTGAATTGCCGTAGGTCACTTTCGACTCCGCTAAAGCTGATTTGGCCGGTGAGCCATCCCTTTTCCTTCTCTTTGAATTTGTAGACTTTGGAGATTTCGGGAAAGTAAAGCCGGGTCCATCTGATGTCACCGGTATACTTTGCGGGGGCTTGTCGGGTAGCGTCGATAACGACTTTTCCCGCCGCAGTTCCACCGACCGTGGAGAATGACAGCTTGTCCACGGTGACCCGGGATCGCCGGACGGTGACGTTGGTTTTTAGTTTGGTGACAGGGAGTGGTTTGCCAAGGAAGGGATAGTCGGTTTGACCCTCGGTCTGGATTTCAACGAGATACATATTTTTCTCATCGCTTCCGAGTCGATTATCGAACGATCCGTTGAGCTTGAGAGAAGGTGGCTGGTGGAAGCGGTAGGTTTTTTCGAGGTGGGCCGATGTTTTTGGGGCGAAAATGCGAACGATGGGCGAGGGCCAGAATTTTCCTTGGAGATTGCTGATGACGGTTTGTTTTCTTTCGCGATCGACGAGGACACTGTCGATGGTGAGTTCGCTGGAGGCTTTGCCGCGCACCCGGGTGCGGGCGACTTCTTTTTCATCGTTGATGAGGCACTTGATGTTTTTGAACTCCTGTTTCTTCGGCCCGATTTCAAAGTCCATTGCAAGTCGATGAAGAGCAGTGTCGCGATAGATGAGATTGTTCATGTGGGCCTTGCCGGTGGAGGTCCAGGTGGTGAGATCATCGCGGTTGATCTCACCCTGAATGTCGAGATCAAGGAGGGAGTTTTTGCCGAACTTGACGCGCTCGAGTTCTTTTTTGGTCTTGCTTCCCGGAGTGATGAAGGGGTCAAAGGCAGAGAGCGGAAGAGTGGAGGTAAGGTTGTAATTTACTAATCTGCCGCGGGACAGAATATTGCCATCGAGCTGCCCGTCGGCGTGTTTCACCATGAGGTCCCGGAGGTAGAGGTCTCCATCGTGCCAGGAGAACTGTGAGCTGAGTTCTTCGTAGCGGGTGTTAAGGAATTGGAAATTTCCGAGGTGGGCCGAGCCGGATGCTTTCACGGAGAAATTTTCGTCGGAAAGAGCGGTGAAGCTCCCGGAAACAGAAATTACCGGCGAGCGGGCCATGTTGAGGCGGGGGAGGATCTCCTTTTTCTCATCTTCGATAAAGCAGGAGTTGATGAAGTCTTTGAATTGAAGACTGGAGTCGAGATTGAAGCGGCCTTCGCGGCGCTTGATGCTCCAGTCCGCCTGGCCGGAGGCGTGGCCGGTTTCGTCCTCGAGGTAGATGGTGTCAAGCGTGACCAATTGGGCCCGGAGATCGCCCTCGATTTTGAGTTTTTTCAAGGCGTAGTCGTTGCGCTTGAGGTTGCGTGCGCTGAAGGAAAATTCGGTATTGATTCGGTCGGGATGGTTCAGATCGCCTCGAACGACAAACTCGAGTTCGGGGGGGGAATCGTTCGGGAGCTCCCAGCGGTCCATTTCTTCAAGAATAAGATGGAGAATTTTGTTGGCGGGGCTGGGTTCCTTTTTTTCCCCGTCTTCGGGAGTTCTCTTTTTTTGCACGGGAGCCTTGAAATCAGCTTTGAAAGAAACCTGAATGCCTTCAATTAAACCGCTGGCATCATGAAAACGGATACGTCCGGAATCGGTCATAGTGACCCGGCCGTTGATGCCCGAGGCTTCAAGCTTTTCGTCTTCTTTTTTGGTCGGGACCAAGGTGGAACCATCTATGATGATCAGGTTAATGAGTTTGAACTCCCCCCGAAGGGCCTTTGTCTTATCGAGGTCGAGGGTGATCTCCTGGGCCTCCAGAATGGGGATGGAATCTCGCTCATTGGCATAGAATTGGACATCGGTGGCGACCAGCCCACGCCGGAGGTCGAAGCGCAGGGAGGTAAAGTCAAGATGAAGCCCTCGTCCGGAAAGTTCACTGCGAACCCAGTCGCCGTATTGGCCGGGAAAGCCGACCTGGTTGAGGTAGATCAGGCCGCCGGCGATCACGAAAAAACCGGTCCCAAGCGCAAGTGCGAGAATGGTTTTGGCGAGGCGAAAGGCGTATCCCATCGGAGGGGACTATAAATTAACTTTCTAAAATCAAAAGATGAATCAAGGAACAGGGGTCTGTTCGAGGGCGTTTGCGAGGAGAGAGTCGGCGTCGGGGGTTTCTTCGGCGAGGAGTCGGTGGCGCAGGACGAAGGGGAAAATGTTCTGCACGTGGTCGGGATGGACCTCGCTCTGGCCGTCGAGGAGGGCTGCGGCCTGGGAGGCACGCTGGAGGGCCAGAGTGGCCCGGGTGGAGACGGAGTGATCCTGCCCGAGGGTGGCGCGGACGGCCTGGCAAAGGGCTAAAAGGTAGCGTTGCAGGGTATCGGAGACAGGGAGGGTGGCGGATTGGTCCTGAAGAGATTTGAGTGGGTCGAGATCGATGACGGGCTCGACTTCGACCTTCGGCTGCTCCGAGTGATAGCGGAGGATTTCCAGTTGGGTTTGGTCATCGGGGAGGCTCATCGGGATAGAGAGGAGGAAGCGATCGAGTTGTGGCTCGGGTAGAGGAAATGTGCCGGTGGACGAGGTATCGTTCTGGGTTGCGACGACGAGGAAGGGGTCGGGAAGTTCTCTGGTTTCGCCGTCGATGGTGACCTGGCGTTCGTTCATTGCTTCGAGAAGAGACGACTGGGTGCGGGGAGAGGCGCGGTTGATCTCGTCGGCGAGGAGGAGATTGGCGAAAACCGGTCCAGGGATGAATTCGAACTCGCCACTTTGCTGGCGGTAGAGATTGTAACCGAGAATGTCGGATGGGAGGAGGTCGGGGGTGAATTGCACGCGGCGAAAGCTTCCGCTTAGTGAGGTGGCCAGAGTGTGGGCGAGAGTTGTTTTTCCGATGCCCGGAGGGCCGGTGACCAAGGCATGTCCGCGAGCGAGAAGGGCTGTGATCAGCAGGTCGACGGAATCGGCAGATCCGAGAACCGTGGAGAGTAGTTGGTCGCGAAGTTTGGGAAGGGACATGAGGGCTTGTTACTGGCGTAGGAGGAACTCGGAGTAGGGTTCTTCAGTCGGAATGACGACGCGGACCTTGAGGAGGGGGAGGATTTTATTGTCGATGGTTTCGAAAGTGAGGATGCCGGAAGCCTTGACCCATTCGTCGACGGCGGGGCGTTTGGCGTCGTCGGGGAATTCCATGGAAACGCCGACAAACTGGGCATCGGCTGCACAGCAGGACATGATCTTTCGGAAGATGCGCATGCGGTCACCGGCTTCGTTACCGATTTTCTCAGGGGCGACCCGTCCTTCCAGTTCGACAGGCAGGCCTTCGTAGATACTCTGAACTTCACGGTCACCGGCGGCCCAGTAGGCGGCGAAAAGTTGAAGTTGAAATTCGCCCTCTTCGTTTTTTGGGACCCGTTTTTCGAGGTCTTCCCGGGTGAAGGCGGCTGGTGCGTCCAGGCCATTGAGGGCGGGTGCTTCGTAGAGGCCTTTCTTGGCCATGCCCCGATTGGACAGTTTGTCCTGGGTATAGTTCATCGCGACGATGAGGGGAACCAGGGTGAGGAGGTAAGTCGCGACGGGGCCATGACCCTCGTGCTCATGGTCGCAGTCGCCGCAGTGCTCTTCTTCACCGTGGTCATGATCGTGGAGGTGTCCTTCATGGTCGTGATGATGGTCGTGATCATGGTGGTGGTCATGATCATGTTTGTGTTCGTGGTCACAGCTGCTTTTCTTTTCCTGCGGATTGATCAGCGAGTAGAGACCCAGGACGATGATGCCAATCCCTCCGGCGAGGACGAGCGTGTGGAAGTCCTTGGCAAGGTAATCTTGAATGCGTTGCGAGTGATAGAAATAGATCAGCGCACAGCCCCAGCAAAGGGCGAGCAGTCCAAAGAGCCGGGTGTGGAGAGCTGACATCATGGTTGCGCGGATTCCCAATAGTTTTCGTAAACGGTCTCAGCGAGGATGGATAATCCTCCAGTGAGAACGAAAAGAGCGGCGAGGAGAATAATGATGAATTTCCAGCGGAAGACGGTGGAATAGAGGAAGAGGAGCTTGGCATCCATCATGGGGCCGAACACCATGAAGGCGAGTTTCGGTGCGTAGGAAAAGTTACCGATGTTGGCCGCGATGAAGGCGTCGGAGGTGGAGCAGAGGCTGAGAAAGAAGGCCAGGCCCATCATGGCGGGAGTGGCCAGGATGGAGTTGTCAGTGAGGCCTTTCCAGAAGTCGGTGGTGGGGTCAATCCAGGTGGTTTTGAGGAGGGAAGTGAGAATGACGCCGATGGTGAAATATAGTCCGACGTCCATGAAGTCGCGCAGCGAATTATTCATTGCGGAATTCAGGTTCCGCGGATGATGGTGCTCGTGGCCGGACTCGGCTTGTGCGGAGGGTTTGAGGAATCGTCCGTGGGCAACCCGTAGGATGGCAATGCCGACGAGAACGGCGATGAGGTATCCCATGCCGAGTCGGGCTCCGACGACGAAGTAGGAATCATTGAAGGCCTTGAAGGTGCTGATCGCGGTGACGGGATTGAAAATGGGAGCCGCCAGCATGTAGGCGAGGGCGCAGGAGACGGGGAAGCCGTTTTTGACGAGACGTCGGATGACTGGCACGACAGCGCATTCGCAGACGGGGAAAACGGCGCCGAGGAGACCGCTCGCCATGATGGCGAGGATGGGGTTTTTCGGGAGAATCTTTTCGAAGGCGTTGCGCGGGAGGTAGGTTCCAAGGAAGCCGCTGACGAGGGTGCCAAGGAAGATAAAGGGAAGGCCCTCGAGGAAGATCGCGAGAAATTCGTATGAGCCGTCCTGAAGCTGGTCCCTTGTGCTGTCAGTCACTTGGAGATAAAGCGCAGATCATGGGCAGTGATCCAATAAAAAAAGCGAGCCCGTGAAGACTCGCTTTTGGGAAGTGATGATCCGCGCCCTAGTTGACACTGAAGTTCCAGGTGTATCGGCTGTTGCGGCCGAAGCTTTTGTAACCTGAGATCGTATTCGTATTTTTGGCGGTCGCGGCATACTTGTAGAGGCCCGAGCTGAGGCTCACTATGCGGCTGCCACGGGCGGGGAGTGAGATGAATTTAGTCTCCGGACCGCGGAGTCCCAACATGATGCTTTTGTGGGAATTGTTCCGGATGGTTACGAGTGGCTTGAAGGCTACGCGAGGAGTGGGAGTGTCGGTTCTCCTTGGGGTCTGAGACGGGCCACAGCTGGAAAAAATCAAGGACGTTACGAAAATTGCGAGTGCTGTCAGGGGGCGGGAGAATCTACGCATTGTTTTTAGGGATTAGGATTTTGAGCGTGATTTCTTTTCGTAATAAAAATTGTTTCTTGGTCACATTTTCAAAAACCCGCCCAAATTGCCAGCGGAATGATTTAGGGATTCACTCGAATCACGCGGTAGAACTTGCGTGTTGATGAGTTCTCCGTGTCTAAGAAACTCGCGTTGGTTCCTTCGTAAGTTTCCACCGGCGAGAGTGTAGTGAAGCTTGCAGGGTCGAGGTTGGTGGATGACTGGACCTGATATTCGTATCCCGGCAGACAAGGCCAGGTAATGGTCATTCCTTCCGGAGACGGAGAAACCGTGCAGGAGAAATTTTCGAGAACGCTCCCGTTGATATACTGCAGTGCTTTGTTAAATGCCCCGATGCCAACTTCCGACCCAATGATGCGTCCGGGGCCGTCGTCGGGAGCGACGTGAATGCCGCCGTAGAGGCGGGAGATGCCGGCTTGGTCTGCAGCGTCAAAGTAGGTGGCCCATTGAAGTTGGACGTCGGTGGAAGGGCCGTTTTCAAATTCGAGATGTCCTGCTTCCACGGTGTGCGTGCCGAGGCCTCCGGGGAAAAATGGGCTTCCGGTAAATGCGGTGAGGACTTCGGCGGCAGCCCGGCTGAAGGCGCTGTGACCGGAAACGTATCCTGCAAAGGCCGGCGTGACAAAAGTGTCGCGTTGGTAGGGGAGCCAGTTTCTGGCAGCAATCCAGCCTACACCGCCGAATTCGGTTTCGGGATCATTGGGTTCTCCCTGCCAGGTTCGGATGGCAATGCTGTTGGGAGTGAGTCCTTCGTGACGTTGGCCCACGGCGGCGGTTTCCACGGTGACGGCTTCGATCAGGTTCGGTTCGAGAGGGATGCCGCCGGAGTGATAAAGCGGACCGCCGGGATCGGACGATTGACCGAGGCCGGCGAGGTAGCGAATACTCGTGATAGGACGAACGTAGTCGTATTTTTCTTTATTCCACCAGGTGGCAATGGCGGCATCATGCGCGGCCCCGTTGAGAGCGAGGTAGAGTTTAATATCCCACTCGAGATCATCGAGAACGGGGCCGGTTCCGCGGAATTTTTTTTCCAGGCGGGGGTCGTCGGAGACCTCATTGGCGATGGCGTTCCAGTGTCCCGGCGGTGTTTCGGAGGAAGGTCCGTCGGCCCAAAATTCTGCGACGACGCGGCCGAAGTCGGCGTGGTTGACGATGTTGGGAGTGTAGGGTTCCAGAGCGATGGGATTGTAGGAATACCCCGTGCCGTCGTTGGTCCCGAGAGGGTTGTCACCAAGGGAGGCCGGAGAAATATCGATGTCGCCCGAAGTGGTCGGATCGAGGAGCGAGCTGAAGCGAATGACCTCGACGTTGTTGTCTTTAAATTCTTGGTCTCCGATCCCGCCCAGAAAGGGTGGTGGTCCGGGGTCGATGTTACCGGTGAGGGCGAAGGGAGTGACATCGCCCCAGTGCGAGCCGATGAAGATCTGGACATTGCTGGCGACCTGACCGTTTTGCGTGAAGGCGACATTGAAGGCGAGTGGCTGCCAGCGGTTTGGATCGATCAGCGGGCCGGTTCCCGAATTCTGAAGAATGAGCGGCTGGTTAAGTGGGAGGTAGCCGTCGAGACCCTGATAATCTTGCAGTTCGTTGGAGCCGTCGTATCGTTGTCCTTGAATGATCGCGGCGGCGCACCGGTTTCCGACGACTTGCGGGGTGGTGCCAACGACGGAGGCGCTGGTGACGGGGTAGCCAAATTCCGTCATGCGGGCGGTGAGTTCAGCGATTGTTTCTTCCTCTCCAATGGCGCGGGAATAGCGCGAACGGAGCACCCAGTAGGCGGCGTAGCTGATCGCTTCGTGGCGGGCGGCTTCGAGGTCTTGGGCGGTCGCGCTTTCGTTGTGAAAGACCCCTACCGCGGTGTCATCGTAGGCAGCCCAGGCGTCATACATCGCAGCCGAGCTGTGGAAAAGATTCCGCGCATGGACGGTGGGCGCGGGGAAATCCCGACGGATGGCCGCGAGGCAATGCTCATTCCAGATACGGGCGACGGAATCTTCGGCTTGGGTTTGTCCGCTCAGGAGAATGACTCCAAGAGTGTATTTCGAGAGACGGCAACTAGTCATAAGCCCTCAAATCCTAGGCCAATTTCCCTAGCGATGCAATTCCAGGAGTCGGTTTGATTCCTTGATGAGGAAATCGATTTCCATGAATGGGTCGGCTGAGACGTCGGCCCAGAG
This sequence comes from Verrucomicrobiaceae bacterium TMED86, assembly GCA_002172625.1. Taxonomy (GTDB): domain Bacteria; phylum Verrucomicrobiota; class Verrucomicrobiia; order Verrucomicrobiales; family Akkermansiaceae; genus SW10. Next base: position 14,622 of record NHEN01000099.1, read on the forward strand.
AACGCGGCCTTTTCCATCGACGAGGAAGGTTCCGTGGAGAGGCTGGTTTTCGAAGTCATCGTGTGCGGAGAATTTCTTAAAAATCTCTTTTTGATGATCGGAAACGATGGGGAAGGGAATATCGCCTTTTTCATAGTTGTCTTGGCTCTTCTTGAGGTCGGCGACCTTGTCGGTAGAGATGGCCAGGATGGGGAGCTTGGCCTTTTCAAAGTCCGAGTAGCGGCCGGCCATGGCGGTGAGTTGTTCGGTGCAGTGGAGGCATCCGGCGCCGAGGTAAAAGACGAGGATATGCGGTTTACCGGTCATGCTGGAACTGGAGATTTTTTTTTGGTGTTGGTCCGGAAGGCTGAAGGCAGGTGCGGCGGGAGGAGTCCAGTGCAGCGGACCGAGGGTGTCGAGATCGGGACGTGGGAGAAGATCGTCGGCGGGCTTGTGGGCTTGACGCCAGTCGGTAGGGTAGCCGAACTCCTTGGCAATCGGCGCGAGCCGTGCGAAGGGGCGGGATTTGAGGTCGACCTCGGAAGAAAAGACGCGAAGCTTTTCGAAGCCTTTTTTTGCATCTTCTTTTTTGCCCATTCGGTGGAAAAGGGTAATGGCGTTGGCGAGTGAAACGGTTTCTTTTTTATCGCCATCGAGAACACTCCGGGCGGCTTTCTCGGCCGCTTCCTTGTTACCGAATTGGAGTTCGCGGAGCGCCTTAAAGGTGGCGGAGCCCGAGGATTTGGCGAGTGACTCTTTGGCGGTCTTGTCGTCGTCGTTCATTTCGGCGAGATAACCGAGGAGTTCGGTGCAATCTTTTTCGAGTGACCCGATGAGGCGGCTGTATTTCTTGCCGGCTGCTGCGACGGCTTTCTTGATCTCGCCTTCCTTCTTTTTCTCTTTGGTGGCCTTTTCCTTGGCCTTGTCTTCATCGACTTGTTTTTTTGCTTTTTCGTCGGCGAGAAGGTCTTCGACTTGATTTATAATTTGCATCAACTCCACGCGATGACCGAGGTGGAAATTGGCGATGCCGATTAGCCTGAGCCGTGCGCGATCATGAGTCGGTTGCTTGGGCAGGGTTTCGAGCCACTGGGTATTTGAGAGTTCGAAGATCTCCTCCCAGAGTTCAAAATTCTCAAGAGTTTTGAGGAGGTTGTTGCGGCCGTATTTGTAGGAATGGGAGCGGCCTTCCAGAGTGTTGAGTTTCGGGTGACGCGGGTTGGCGAGGAGAGACTTGGCCATGGCTACGGCGGCGGGGGCATCACCAAGGTGACCAAAGTTGCGCGCGAGCCATTCGTTGTTGTGCGCGTAGTTGTGGATTTGGTCGGGGATGAGGAAATGCTTGGCCATGTGTGCGTGGTCAACACGGGCGGAGGACTGTTGGCTAAAGACGGCATCGTGATAGCGCTTGGCCTTGGAGTAGATGTGTCCGGGCATGTGCCACATGTGGGCGATGCCGGGGGCGGTTTTTCCGAGGCGGGCGGCGGAATCGAGCGCTTGCTCGTGCTTGCGGTTGTCCCAGAGGTGGATGGCGTAGTGGTGGGCGGGGTGATTGGGTTCTTTGGCAAAGATTTGCTCGAGAATGGCGTCGAGTCCGAGGTAACTGCTGATGGGAACACCTTTGCGGTTGAACTGCCAGCGGCGGCAAACGAGGAGGGCCTTGGCTTCGATGTCGTCGGGGTGGTTCAGGATGAGGTCTTCGTAAGCGCGGATGAAATTTTTGATGCGCTTTTTGGAGTCCTTCTCCTTTTTGTCATCGTGATAGGCGATTTCGGCGTCGAGATAGGCGCGTTCATGAGGGGTGATCTTTAAGTGTTCTTTTTTGAGGAGTTCGGTTGCCTTGGCGATGAATTCCTTGGCACGTTTCTCGTTAGAGTAATTGGCCTGAGAGAGTCCCCAGTAGGCCATGGCGCAATTGGGATCGTGAGCGAGGATCTTACGGAAAGAACGTTCGGCTTCGTAATACCAAAATCCGTGAAGCTGACCGAGGCCCTGGTTGAAGTAGGCCTGGCCTTGATTCCAAGAGCATGTGATGGGGAGGTGGACCTTCCCGGTGTTTCCGATGAGCGGGGACGCCTGGCGTGGTCCTTCGTTGAAGGCGTGGCCCTGATGGGAGTGTCCTTCTTTGATTTCAGTGGGTTCTTCACCAAAAAGAAGGGAGCAGAACAGGGGCAAAATCAAAAATCGTTTCATGGTAGGTGTTTGCAGAGTCGAAATACGCGCTGGGTGTGACTTCTTTTGCATCAGATGGCGATCTTCTTTCTTCGAAGTCGCCTCGCGATCTTCCTTCCCGGGCGCCATTTTCCCTTCGCCAGCTTGCATGACTGAAGCATCCGGCTGCTGGAGGCGGGGTTTTGGGAACGAGGTCGTGAGACAGAAAGTTTGGATGGGCCTTCGCCAGTGCAGAAAAGTGAATTGAGTTTAAGGCCTAAATTTTGGATTCTTTTCGGTAGGAATAGGAGCCTTGGTTTTCTTTTGCCAGGCTTTGAGTTCGGCGAGGAGTTCTTTGACTTTTTCGGGCTTCTTGGAAGCGAGGTTGCTCTTTTCGGAGAGGTCGTTCTTGAGGTTATAGAGCTCCGCACTGTTGTCTTCGAAGTATTCGATCAATTTCCAATCGCCTTTCCTGATCACGCCGCAGGGTGTGGTGCGGAAGTGTTTGGAGGCCGAACCGTTCCCGGCGCTATATCCCTGAAGGTAGGCGGGGAAGTGCCAGAAGAGCGGACGCTCGGGGAGAGCTTCTCCTTTGAACGCCGGAAGGATGTTGAGTCCGTCGAGAGAGGAGTCGGGTTCTCCATCGGCTAGTGAAACGAGTGAGGGGAAGAGGTCGACTTGATGAATCGGGGTGTCATTGGTCGTTCCAGCGTTGATCATACCGGGGAATCGGGCAATGAAGGGCTCGCGGATGCCTCCTTCGTAATACATTCCCTTCGATCCCCGTAGGGGATCGGCGTTGGAGATCGCCCCGTGCGGACCGTTGTCGGAGGTGAAAATGACGAGGGTGTTGTCGGCGATCTTGAGATCGTCGAGGGTTTTGAGGACCTGCCCGATGGCGATGTCCATGGATTCGATCATGCCGGCGTAGGCCGGGTTGTTGTGGGACTTGTTGCCGGTTTTTTTGGTGTACTTGGCTTTGAGTTCCTTGGTCGACTGAATGGGGGTGTGCACCGAGTAGAAGGGGAAGTAGACGAAGAAGGGGGACTCGGCGTTCTCCTTAATCCAGCCCGAGACATCGCGGCCGAGGCGCTGGGGGAGGTGCTCCCCTTTTGGTCCGTCTTTGAGGTAGGGATTTTTGTAGGGCGAGAAGTAGGACTTGGGGTGTCCCCAGGTGGTGCCGCCAAAGTTAGTGTGGAAGCCATCCTTGGTCGGGTCTTCGGTGAGATGCCATTTGCCCGCGACGCAGGTGCGGTAGCCGCGGGCCTGGAGAACTTCGCCGATGGTGGTGAATTTCGGATCGAGGATTGTGGTGTTCTTGATCGGGATGAGCTTGCGGTGCTGCGCTTTGCCGCGATCGGAGTTGCCAACGGTGAAGATTCCATGACGCGGGGTGTATTGTCCGGTCATCAGGGAAGCGCGGGACGGAGCGCAATTGGCGGCCGAGGCGTAGGCTTGGGTGAAACGCATTCCTTCCTTGGCGAGGCGGTCGAGGTTGGGGGTTTCGTAGTATTTCGACCCCTGGCAGGCGAGGTCGGTGTAGCCAAGGTCATCAGCGTAGAAGAGGACAATATTGGGCGTTGAGGCACCCAGGGAATGGAGTGCGGTGAGTAAAAAGAATGGGATTTTCCACGTCATGGGGCCAGTAAACGTTGATAAACGGGGGATTCAATCCCTGAGGCCGCAAAATCAGGAATTTTAATTCTCGCTTGCCTAAAAGATTAATTTTTTAGAATATTTCACTCTTCCGCACCATTATGGCGAAATTTTTTAAAGTTCTAGCGGCGTTTTGGCTGACGCTGTGTTCCCCGATCTGTGCCCAGGAGGCTGATAAATCCCGTGGGGAACGGGAGAAGCTGATTAAATTGGTTCTCCAGCTCGAAACGGATTTCGGACAGACCCTGCGGGACTATCGAGTTCTGCAAAAAGATTACGCCAAGCTCGCAAAGCGTCCTCAGGTTCCGGATCAGCGAGGCAAGGTCGAGCAACTGCAGAAGCGGCTCGATGAAGCGGCTCAAAAAATTCGTGAGCATCAGAAGCTTGAGGCCGAGGCTCGCAAGGGCATGAAGGCGCAAGACAACGAGATGGTAGCCCTTCGGAGAAAGGTCGAAAGCGATTTGGCCGGCTTGCGAAAGTCACTCAAGGAGGAGCAATCGGCACTCGCGGTGGCACAGGTGAAGCTCAGCCAGCTGAAGGCATTGCAGGATCGCACCAAGAAGCTGGAAGAACTGCTTCGCGACGAAACCGTCGAACGCTCGACTCTTTTGGGTCAGTATCAGGTTTTGCGCGGCGAGAAGAATGCGCTGATTGCGCGGGTCGATGAACTCTTTAAGCGCGCCTCGGTCGCCGAGGTGGCCCAGATCAAATCGGCCCAGCGGATCGCCTTGTTGGAAGAACAGGCCGGTGCAATTAAAACTCAACTCGCTTCCCGCGATGCGGAGATCAAGCGTCTCGAAACGGCCAATGCCAAAGGTGGCGTGTTGATGGCAGATTTACAAAAAGCCGTGAAGGAGCAGGAGAAGCTCAAAAAGCTTTTGGCGAGCCGTGAATCGGAAATGGCGGAACTCCGGAAAGATCTTGCCGCAGCGAAAAAGAAATCGCTCGATGCCCCGGTCCTGATCAAAGTGCGCGACGACCTGCGGGGCAAGTTGGCGATGGCGGCGAAAGAGCAGAAGAAGCTCACTGGTGAGCGGGCTCGCTTGCAGAAGGAATTGGCTGCTTCAAATGTCGGTCTCGATCAATCCCAACGCAAAATGGCGGAGCTTGAAGGCCGTTTGGTTAAAGCAATGGAGAAGGCTGCGATGGCTGAAAAAATTGGCAAACAGAACAAGGCGCTTTTGGGGGAACGTGATGAACTGGCAAACAAGCTAGAACTCGCGGTGGAAGAAATGCTGGTCGCTAAAAATGAGCATGAAGTCATCAAGGGGGAGCTAAAGAAGAATGTCACTCTCGCTCAGGCCGCGAAGAAATTAGAGGACACTCATAAGAAGTTGATCGTAGAGCGTGATGGCTTGCAGAAGAAGTTGGCCCAATCAACAAAAGAGCTGGAGCAGCGCCAGAGCGACGCGAAGTCGATGCAGGCTGCGTTGACCAAGGCGACGGCACTTGCCGCGAATGCCGCCAAGCTAGGGAAAGAAAACGAGGAACTGGTGGCCCGCCGAGA
>NHEN01000100.1 GCA_002172625.1 Verrucomicrobiaceae bacterium TMED86
TCCCGATCCATCGGTCTGTGCCCGCGCCATTCCCTATGGCGAAATCGATAGCTCCCCCACCAAAACCTTCATGATGGAATATCGAAACAAGCACGGTATCGCTCGCTTGGCAGAACTCGCCTTCGGGATGCGCCCCGCCGAAGAACTCTACGACCTCAAAACAGATCCCCATCAAATGCACAACCTCGCCGGATCAGGTCACTTCGAGAAGACCCAAACCACCTTGCGAAAACAACTCTTCGATCACCTCAAAAAAAGCAAAGACCCGCGCGTCATTGGCGGTCCCGTCAACTGGGATCACTACCCCTACTACGGCGTCATTCACACCAAAGAATGGTCCGTCGACCCAGCACCAACATCAAAAAAATGAATCCCAAACTTCCTCGCCGTAACGTCCTTCGTGGACTCGGAGTCTCTCTCGCCCTCCCAGGTTTCCATAGCCTTCAAACGGGCTTCGCCGCTCCCAAGGAATCCACTCCCCCCCGCCGCCTTCTTTGTCTCGGCAACCACCTCGGCTTCCATCCCCCCGCTTTCTTCCCAAAAGAAACCGGCTCCGATTATACCAGTAGCCCCACTCTCAAGAACATCGAGAAACACCGAAAAAACTTCACCGTTTTTTCGCACCTCGATCACGCAGTCGGCGGCGGCCACAATGGCGTCGAAGCCTTCCTCACCGGAATCCGCAAAGAGGAATCTTCCGGCTTCCCGGAAAAAAACATCTCACTTGATCAAGTCGCCGCCGAACACATCGGGAGCACCACCCGCTTCCCCTCCATCAATGCCGGACTCGGCACAGGAACCGACATGTGCTGGACCCGCACCGGCGTCCGCATTCCCCCCGTCAACAATCCCGCGCGCCTCTTCGAGGCCCTCTTCGTCCAAAGCGACGTCTCCACTCGCAAACAAGAACGCCAACGGCTCAGCGAACAAGCCAGCGTCCTCGACGCCCTCCGCGAATCCGCAAAATCTCTCCACCGCGATCTCAATTCCACCGATCGTGACAAACTCGATCAATACCTCACCTCGGTCCGCGACGTCGAGCGTCGCCTCCAGATGTCGGAAGCCTGGCTCGACAAACCAAAACCCAAGCCCGAAATCAAACCCATCACCGATGAAGAGCGACCTCACATCGAAGAAATCCCTCTCTTCTTCGACCTCCTCACCCTTGCCCTGCAAACCGATTCAACCCGCGTTGCCACTTTCGAAATTCCCATGGGCTTCACTGTCTCCGATCTCAACAAAGTCGACCTCGGCTACCACGGCATCTCCCACCACAGCAAAGGCGAAGGAAAACTTGCGCAACTCAAAATCGTCGAAGATTACATCTTCACCCAAGTCAATCGGCTCTTCAGCGGCCTTGAGGAAGCCCAACTCCTCGACCACACCCTCGTCATCATGGGCAGCGGCATGAGCGATGCCTCGACCCACAGCAACAAGGACCTCCCTGTCCTCCTCGCCGGGGGCGGGCTCAAACATCAAGGACACCTCCCATCCCCCGCCGACCACCATCGCGTCCCCCTCTGCAATCTCTGGCTCTCGGCCCTCCAATGGTTCGGCCTCGAACGCGAACACTTTGGAAAAAGCACCAGCACCTTCTCCAAGCTCTTCTAATGCTCCGCTACTACATCATCGCTCTCCTCGGCTTCACCCCCTTCAGCCAGGCTGCCCTGCCGCAGAACTTTCTCGCCAAGCACTGCTATCAGTGCCACGGACCCGAAAAACAAAAAGCCGACCGCCGCTTCGACAACCTCTCCCCGAATATCGAAAACTTCCAGCAACAGGAACACTGGCAGGAAATCGTCGACCAACTCAACCTTGGCGAAATGCCACCCGAGGACGAACCCCAGCCGACCCAGGCCGAACGGCTCGCCGCCATCAACTCCCTCACCGAGGGAATCACCACAGCCCGCGAAAAACTCAAAGGAGCCGGCCAGCACACGACCCTCCGACGCCTCAACAAGGTGGAATACCGCCAAACCATCGGCGACCTTCTCGGCCTCAACGTCGAAGCCTGGGATCCCTCGGAAGACCTCCCCGCCGATGTCACCCACCATGGATTCGACAACAATGGAGCCCAACTCGTCACCTCAGGTCTTCTGTTGGAAAAATACCTTCCCGCCGCCGAAGCGGCAATCCAACGCGCCACCCACTTCGAAGAAAAACCCGAGTCAAAACAATACACCCAATCCTCCCCCTTCTACTTCCAGGGTAAAGAATCTAAAAATCTTCCAAAACTCTTCCTAACTGGACGCTTCCGCTTCGTCCCCGAAACTCCCTATACCGACCTCTACGGAAGACACTACCGAGGTGGCCACCTTGGCTTCCTCCCCCTCTACCAACAGAGCGGAGTTCCCCACAGCGGTCAATACACCATCCGCGTCCGCGCCGCCGCCATCGACCGCACCCACGACTATCGTGAAGGCATCCTTACTTCTCGCAACGGTGACCCCCTCGTCCTCGAACTCGCCTCCGTCGACCGCCGGGGGAGCGTCACTTCCGCGGGCAGCGTCCGAAAAATGGTCTCCCTCAACACTTACGAACTTACCGAACCCAAACCAAAATGGATCGAATGGACCGGCTATCTCGAAAAAGGTTACGAACCCGAAATCCGCTTCCGCAATGGCACCCTCTCGGCAAAAAACCTCGTCTTCAAACTCGGCCGGCTCGCCCAGGACCGCCCTGAAATCAAGCCCTTTCTTCATCTCAAGCCGGGTAACGAACGCGGCCACGGCATGCTCCGCGCCTACCAAGGCCCCAAACTACGTGTCTGGGAAATCCAAGTCGAAGGCCCTCATCTCCCGAGCTGGCCCCCACCCGGGCATCAGCTCCTCTACGGCAAACTCAAACCCGCCGACTTAGATCAAGAAATCATTCACGAGCGGCTTAGCCTCTTCGCCCAACACGCCTTCCGCCGAACTCCGAACAAAGGCGAACTCCAACCCATCCTTTCTCTCGTTTCCGCCAAACTCGACACCGGAGTTGCCCCCTTGAAAGCCCTCCAACTCGGCTTCCAAACCATCCTTTGCTCTCCCGGATTTCTCTACCTGAAAGAAGACCAAGGCGAGCTGAACCCACATGCCCTGGCCTCGCGTCTCTCCTACTTTCTTTGGTCCACTCTGCCCGACGAAAGTCTTCTCCAGCTCGCAGAAAACAACACCCTCAACGACCACAAAGTTCTCAAAGAGCAAGTCGATCGAATGCTTAACAATCAGAAAAGCGAACGCTTCACCAGCAACTTCCTCCGCATCTGGCTCGAACTCGACAACATCGGTGAAATGCCTCCCTCCACTGATTTCCGAAACTACTACCGCGACAATCTCGAAAGCGCCATGCGCAAGGAAACCGAGCATTTCTTCTCCCACCTCCTTCAGCAAAACCTCCCCCTCCACGAATTCCTCACCGCCGACTACAGCTTCCTCAACCGTGAACTTGCCAAACACTACGGCATCTCTGGAGTCGAGGGCACCGAATTCCGCAAAGTCGATCTCCCAAAAGCCACACGCGGCGGCATCCTCGGCCACGGCAGCTTCCTCACCGCCTCCGCCAATGGCGTCGACACCTCACCCGTCGTGCGCGGGATCTATGTCATGAACAAACTCCTTGATTACACCCCGCCGCCACCTCCCGACGACGTGCCTGAAATCGAACCCGACGTCCGCGGCGCCACCACCCTCCGCCAACAACTCGTCAAGCACCGTGCCGACGCCACCTGCGCCCAGTGCCACAACAAAATCGACCCCGCTGGATTCGCCCTCGAAAACTACGATGCCATCGGCACCTGGCGCGATCGCTATCCCGACAAACTCGCTGTCGACTCCTCCGGAAAACTCCACAGCGGCGAGACCTTCAGCACCAACCCTGAGTTTCGCCAACTCATCGCCTCCCGGGAAAAAACCTTCACCCGCTGCCTCACCAAAAAACTCCTCACCTACGCCATCGGCCGCGAACTCAACAGCAACGACCGCCCCACCATCGACCACATTTGCCAGGAAATGGCTGACCCCGAAAAAGGACTACGCGATCTCATTCAAGCCATCGTCACCAGCACCATCTTCCGCCAAAACTAGCTTGCCATGATCCGCCCCTTTCTCACCCTCGCCCCCCGCCTTCTCCTCTTTTTTTTAGGATTTGGCATTTCGAGTTTAGACCTTCCTGCCACCGAAAGGCCCAACATCATCTTCTTCCTCGTCGATGACCTGGGTCAGCGCGATGTGGGTTGCTATGGCAGCCAGTTCCATGAAACTCCAGCGATCGACCAGTTGGCAAGAGAAGGCATGCTATTCACCGATGCCTATGCCACCTGCCACGTCTGCTCACCCAGCCGCGCGAGTATTCTCACCGGAAAATATCCCGCCCGGACCAATTTGACGGAATGGCTGGGAGGACGTCCCGAGCGGGACTACGAACCGCTCCATCACGGGGAAAAACTGACCGCATTGCCAGACGAGGAGGTGACCCTCGCCGAGACCCTCAAGCGCCATGGCTATGCCACTGCGAACTACGGCAAAGCACACGTGAGCGTGAATCCGAAGACCTACGGTTTCGACGAAGAGATCACGGGATGGGTGCGTTCCTATCACTATCCTTTTGGTAGTGCCTATGATAAAAAGCTACCGGCGAAAGAAGGCGACTACTACACCGACAAGCTGACCGACGCGGCCTTGGATTTCATTGAACGAAATCAAAACCAGCCCTTTTTTGTGCATCTTGAACACTTCGCGGTACACGACCCGATTCAGGGGCGCCCGGACTTGGTGGAAAAATATCGCAAGAAGCTCGCGGCGATGCCGAAACAGAAAGGGCCGGACTTCATTCTTGAACCCAACCCGGACGGGCCGCAGCTCACGAAGGAAGAGCTTAAGGCGCTGGGGGAAAACGACGAGTTACAGGCGCATCAGGACGCGCGCGTCTGGTGGGTGAAGCAGAAACAAGACAATGTCGAGTTTGCCGGCATGCTTGAAGCAACGGATGAAAGCCTGGCGCGTATTCGCGCTAAGCTGAAGAAACTTGGACTGGAAGAGAACACCATTATTGTCTTCACAGGGGACAATGGTGGCATGTCGGCCTCGAATCAGTATCGCGGTATCAATCATCAACGCAAATCACTGGACGCTCGGTTCGCAAGCTCCAACCTTCCGCTGCGCGGTGCCAAAGGATGGAACTACGAAGGCGGCATTCGCGTGCCCTTGGTTGTTCATTGGCCCGGAAAAATTCAAGCCAACACCACTTCGCAAGCTGTCGTTACAGGTACGGACTTCTACCCCACTCTGCTCGAAATGTTGGGCCTCCCCGCATTACCTGATCAACATAAAGACGGCCGCAGCTTTGTCCCAGCTTTGAAAGCGGAAGCCTACGACCGTGGACCGATCTACTGGCACTTCCCCCACTACAGTAATCATGGTTACCAAAGCCCAAATGGCGCCATTCGTTCCGGACGATATAAATTGATCGAATACTACGAAAACGGAACCGTTCAGCTCTTCGATCTGGAGGATGATATCGGCGAACGCAAAGACCTCGCAAAATCAAAACCAGAGATTGCCCGAAAACTGACGAAAATGCTCCATGACTGGCGGGTGGAAGTTGACGCCAAGATGCCCTATCCCAAAACCGCCACTTCCAAACCCGCACCGGGGGCGCGAGTTCCCAAACCGGTTGGCAAACCCGACAACAACTTGCCTGCAGATGTCAAAAAATTTGCGCCGGGTTGGACAATCAAAAACTGGGGCGGACCAGGGATGAAGCCGGGCCTGCGAAAGGCATGGGGCGGGCGCAAAAACGTCCTGTTGACTCACCCGCTAAGCAGGGAGATTCCATGCGTCCTATCTCGTAGTGTTGATGTGCCCGCTGGAAAGAAGACCGCCCTCACCTTCGCGGTTAACAATCATCCAAAAGGAAACTGGACCCTGCTCATCAGGATCGACGGCGAGGAAGTTCTGCGAAAATCCATCGAAGCGTCATCCTGGCAAGAGTTTCAATTCGACCTAACGAAGCACGCGGGAGAAACGATCAAGATCGAACTGGAAAACCGAGCCAGTGACTGGGCCTTCGAGGCCGCATTCTGGAACCGGATTGAACTGGTTGAGCAGGGATAGGAACCAAAAACAGGCCCCCTTTTCTGAGACACTCCGTGTTGTCCCTCATCTCGCGCAGGTTCAAAACAGCCTGCTCTCGAAAACAGCCTCTCCATGAACGACTATTATTCAGCAGGGATTGAGCAGAAGCGGTTTTTTTGGAGGGGCGGCCTATTTGATTCGAAGGTTTCGCGCAACGATTCAGGCAACTACCACCCCCCCCATTAACGCAAATTACTTGCATTAGTGGCCACGCTCGTCATTAATGCAGCTCACTTGCATTAATTGAATTTGGAATGAAACCAAACAGAGAGGCAACTGCCCTTACGCCACGATTACGTCAGCACGAGACATTATTTTTTGAGTCGTGAATTCAGCTGATTCCATATCTCAGCGCCAACAGGCTCAAACAGCACCAAGCCTCCCATTCCGCTTGAAGCAGAATGGGAGGCAAAGCCGTATTAAGAGCTCCCTGCGGAAGGTCTTACGCAACAGAGTCAAATCCCGAGCGAAAAAATGCTGCGCTACTCCAATTTGTAACTGCGTCGTCTGCGGTGGTGAGAACGTAGGAAAGACCCAACTTCTGGCCTCACTCACGAATAAGTTGCCGAAGCCTGAGAACTTCCGAGGCTCGACAATTGCCTGCGAGACTTATCAAGACAAAGATCTTCAGTGGACGGACACTCCCGGGATCGTCCGTGAATCTGAAACCTCTGCCACACGTGCTTCGATTGAGGAAATTCATGGGGCTGACCGGGTCATGCTCGTCGCTCGGGCTGACCGAGCGGCCGAAGAACTTCCCCCGCTACTCACCACCATCGCAGGGAAACCAGGGTTCGTTACTCTCACGTTTCATGACCACCTCACAGCTGAAAACACGGTTCAAACCGAAGCGCTCTCGGCGTCTTTGGGCGTACCTGTCTTCCTAGTCAATGCGAGGAAACTCAAATCAAGTGAGGCTGCTGCCATTCGCTCGACTGCTTCCGGTCCAAGAGAAAAGCTGACCTACTTCCCTCAAACACCACCGACTCAACTCCCCTTTCTCTCCTCGGGCAAGGAACAGCATGAAACTCGGTTTGAACGAGCTGTTTCGATACCTCCGGTCGCCCTTCTCTTCCTTTTCTTACCAGCAATTTTATCCATCGTTTATACCAATCGCTTTGCTGATTGGCTCTACACACCACTCGCCCGACTTCTCGAGCCAGCCCTCGCTTCAGTTTCCACTTGGCCCGCACTCCCGGGCGCTCTCATTGGTGGGAACTATGGCTTATTAGCGATGTTTCCCTTTCTCGTTTTATACGCCATCCCGACCATCCTCGTTTTTTCAGCAATTTTAGCGATCTATAAATCGACTGGACTCATAGACCGCATATCCGTCGCGCTTCATCCGTTGATCCGTCCGATCGGTCTCGGTGGACGTGACCTCGTGAGAGTGGTCATGGGATTTGGGTGCAATGTTCCGGCTATCGTTTCGACCCGCTCCTGCCACAGTTGCTCACGTGAGGCTTGCGTCTCAGCCATCTCGTTCGGCTCGGCTTGTTCCTATCAACTCCCCGCCACCTTAGCAGTGTTCGCAGCCGCCAGCATGCCGGGTTTGGGACTGATTTACCTCGCCGTGCTAGCCTTCACCACCCTCATCTATCTCCGCTTCACCACTCCCAAAGTCCTTCGTCTCGCAACCAACTCCTTGCTCATTCCTTCCAACAATTCACTCAGCACCCTCTCATGGCGCCCGGTCTGGCGAGAAACGATCGGCAGCCTCAAGCAATTCGTCATCATGGCCTTCCCGGTTTTTGTGATCTTATGCTTCGCCGCTGCCTTCCTCGATTGGCTCGGAATTCTTGCCGGATTTGCGCAAGCTATTGCCCCTGCTCTCGCTCTTTTCAATCTCCCCGGAGAAGCTGCCACCGCAGTTGTTCTCGGTGCAATCCGCAAAGACGGCATCGCCATCGGATTACTGGATCATGTTGATGGAACACTCAAAGTGGCTCTTGCCAGCCCCGGCCAAGTCCTCACCGCGGTTTATCTGGCCGGAGTTCTCCTCCCTTGCTTAGTCACTTTATTCACCACCGTACGCGAAATGCACTGGAAATTCGCCGCCAAACTGTGCGCCCGCCAGATGACTTGGGCCGCAGGATTCGCAATCATCATCGCCTGGACCGGCGCTCTCTTTTTCTAACTCATCCAAGAATCTCTCATGCCTTCGGAAGATCACCCAATGACCATTCGCCCACTCTTCGAAATCAACGAAGATGAACCAGTCCCCCCTGTTGATGCCCCCAAAATCGTAGATCGTCGCCAAGAAGCCAAGCGCGTGGTCAAGCGGATCACCTCAATAATCGACGATCACCGACATGCTTGTCTCGCCCTTAAAGTCACACTCGGAGAATCAGAACTAAACATCGTCATCGATGCTCTCCGCGACCATGCCAAGGGCGGCCCCGGAACCCTGGACCTGAGCAACCACGACGAAATCCAATCACATTGCCTCAGTCGCCTTTTCGAGGAACTCGTCGAAGAGCCCAGCAACATTCTCTACGCAACCAAGACAGGAGCTGACTCCATTCGCTACGATGCCATGGAGTCCTCATTCTGGATCGAATGTCTCGATCTTTTACAAAAAATCAACAGCCCAAATCAAAACTCATGAGCCTCTTCACCAACTATGATGACTGGCGCAACACTATGATCAAGCACGCCGGACTCACCCTTGATCATGACTATTGCACAGAACGAATCGCGGCACTGAAAGATGAAGGAAACGCTAGCACCAAATCCTTCCTCAAAGCCTATGGAGCCAACTATCGCGACCAAGTCATCGCTTGGTTTCAACAAGCACTCTCCGAAAATAAATGAAATCAAATCAATCAATCACCCAAACTAAAGTCCTCATTGTCGGCGCAGGACCTGCCGGCTTAGGAGTCGCTCTTGCCCTGAAGCAAGCGGGCGTCACTGAGCAACTCATCGTCGACGCCCGGGAAGTCGGAGCCGCCTTCCGTGCCTGGCCTCGCAGTATGTCCCTGCTCACGCCTTCCTTCTTTTCCAATTCCTTTGGCCTCACTGATCTGAATTCGATCGATCCCAACACCTCGCCTGCTGACTTCCTCCATACCCAGCATCCCAAGGGGCAAGGCTATGCCGATTATCTCGATGCCATTGTAGGACATTTCGAGCTTCCCGTGCGCACCGGAGTCTCGGTCACCGCGCTCAAAAAAGAAATCTCCCATTTCTGTGTCGAAACCTCTCAGGGGCCCATCTATGCCGACCATGTCGTCTGGGCAGTCGGGCAATTCTTCCACCCTCGTGACCGTGAATTCCCAGGAGCACACCATGCCCTACACAGCTCAAAAGTGGAGGACTGGGCTGAACTAGAAGGTGACGCCTTCACCGTCATTGGCGGCTACGAGAGCGGAATCGATGCCGCCTTAAATCTCGTCCAAAATGGAAAATCGGTTCGCCTCATCTCACGCGGAGAACCGTGGGCTTCGAACCACCCCGACCCCTCACGGTCGCTCAGCCCCCGAACTTTTGATCGCCTGCGTGAACTCCTCAAATCTCCAGAAAAAGCGCAACGACTGGAGTTTACCAAAAACACCAGTATCAAAAACATCGAGGCCGGCGAGGGATTTTGGGTCTTGCGCGATCAAGACGATGTTCCGATTGCCACGAAGACCCGCCCCATTCTTGCAAATGGTTTTGAATCCGGTCTGGGCCTCGTCTCCAGTCACTTCGATTATGATGAGAACAATCTCCCCATTTTTTCGGAAGAGGCCGATGAATCGACTCTCACTACCGGCCTCTTTTACAGCGGCCCTGCCCTTGTTCACCGCAACGCGCTTTTCTGCTTCATCTATAAATTCCGCGCTCGCTTCGGTGTCATTGCTGCTGAGATCGCACGCCGTCTCGACCTGCCCGACATTGAAGAAAAACTCGAGCCCTACGCCAAAGCTGGCTTCATGAACACAGATCTGGACTGCTGCTCAAACTGTGCATGTGCCGTCGAGTCAGCAGCTCCCGATACTCCTGAACCCGCCTCATTCACGAAAGCATGACCACCTCTCATAAACTTCCAGTCACTGTGCTCTCGGGTTTTCTCGGATCGGGTAAAACGACCTTACTCAACCACATCCTACGCAATCGCGAAGGCAAGCGGGTCGCGGTCATCGTCAATGACATGTCCGAGGTCAATATCGACGCAGACCTTGTCCGCAATGGCGACGCCTCTCTTTCACACACCGAAGAGAAAATGGTCGAAATGTCAAACGGCTGCATCTGCTGCACCCTACGCGAAGACTTATTGCTAGAGGTTGGCAAAATGGCCCGCGAAAACCGATTCGACCACCTTGTCATCGAATCTACCGGAGTCTCCGAACCAATGCCAGTTGCCGAAACATTCACCTTCGAAGACGAAAACGGCCAGTCTCTCGGGGATATCGCGAAGATCGACACCATGGTCACCGTCGTTGACGCGCCCAACTTCTTGCAGGACTACTCGAGTAGCGAATCACTCGATGATCGTGGCCAAGCAGTCGGCGAAGAAGACGAACGAACCATCGTTGACCTCCTCAATGATCAGGTCGAATTTGCCGATGTTATCCTCGTCAATAAAACCGACTTAGTTTCCGCCGAAAAAGTCAAAAAAGTTCATGGGATGATTCGCGCCCTTAATCCGAAGGCCCTCATTCATGACACCGTCGAATCCAAGGTTCCCTTGAGCTCCGTCGTGGGCACAGGCCGCTATGATGCTGACAAAGCATCCGAACACGAAGGCTGGCTGGATTCCCTTGTCGAACACACTCCTGAAACCGAGGAATATGGGATCTCAAACTTTATCTACGAACGACGTATCCCCTTTCATCCGCAGCGCTTCTACGACTGCTTGAAAAAGAAATGGCCGGGGGTCATCCGTTCAAAAGGCGTCTTCTGGCTCGCCACAAGACTCAAGGATGCCGGCTTCTGGTCGCAAGCCGGATCAGTGTGCCGTCACCAACACGCTGGCAAATTCTGGGCCGCGATTCCCCGTTCTCAATGGCCCGAAGATCGCGCCCATATTGAGCGAGTATGGAAAGGCGCGAACGGTGACTGCCGCCAAGAAATCGTCCTCATCGGTCAAAATATGGATCCCGATGCTCTCACTGAAATGCTCGATCACTGCCTCCTAACCGAGGAGGAAATTGCGACCAACGAAAAAAAATGGCGCAAGCTTTTCTCAGATCCTTTTCCAAAATGGAAAAAGGGAATTCTTGACTTCTAGGCAAATCCTAAGCGCCAACTCACTCCAATCTCACCTATGTCGAGAGAACTATGAATCGCTCCACATTTCTAAAGATCGCACTCGTCAGCGCTGCGCCGGTCAGTGCTCAGAATCAACGAAGAGTGATTGAATTGCTCGATACCACTCCACTCTCCCAAACGAAACAAATAAGTGACGCACCTGTGACCCGCATTATGACCATCCCACCGTTAATCACGATTCGCCCAATGCTCATGCTCACGGGTTTTCTTGGAGCAGGCAAAACGACTCTTCTCCGATCTCTCCTCAGAGAACTTACCGCTCGCGAACACCTTGCTGATGTCATTTTAAATGATCGTGAAAATGCTCTCATCGACAAAGAAGCGCTGAAAGAAGAAGCCTCGACCTTAGAGGCTTTGACAGCCTCCTGTGTCTGCTGCGATGGCGTCGATGAACTCTGCCAATTGGCTCTCGCGGCATCAAAGAGCAAGCACAGCTCTCTGTTAATTGAGATCAATGGCACCGCTGATCCAATTCCATTGTTAGAGACTTTCACCCTTTTGGAATCAGAATTTTGTCTCCGCCCAAGATGGCTGGTATGCGTCATTGACTCCCGACATTTTGGGAAACGTGGCCAGTTTGATGACTTGGAGCGAGTCCAGTTCGAGACAGCCAGTCACTACTACCTCTCTCACAGCTCAGACCTCACAGAAGCACAGCAGCTTCAACTCGAAGAGAATCTAAAAGCGATCAACCCACAAGCCAGTCGCGCTACCGCCACCTCCCTTGCCGACTCCTTAAGCCAAGCAATTCAACAAAACCGAGGCTACACTTTCGCACCCAAGAACCCATACCAGCTGCGCAACTCCACCCCAAAGATCATTTCTCATCGTCCACAGGCATCATCTCGCAACGACTGCCAACAATTGGCACATCAATTCACAGGATGCCGCATCAATTTCCCCCACGCCGTAGAGCCCTCTCGTGTCAAAACCTGGCTTCAAAAGTTACCCAATTCAGTCATTCGAGCAAAAGCGCTAGTCACTCTGACCGATGCTCCGGACTCCCGCTTTCTCTACGAACGTGTCGGACAAGAGGTCTCACCCGATCCAATTCAAGTCCCTACTGTGAGCAACGTGCCTTGCGCCGGTCTCTTCATCGGGCCCGAACTTCAACCTGAGCAAATTCTGGAAATCACTCGCTCAACTCTTCACCCCGATTGCCATTTCCCAACATCGTGAAACGGGATATCATGACGCCATGAAACTCGGAGTTATCAACGTATCGGATCGCGCGAGCGCGGGCTTCTATGAAGACCTCCCGGGCAAGGCGGCAGTCGCTCTGCTCGAAGAGTGGGTCACCACTCCTTTTGAAACTGCCTACGCCGTAATTCCCGATGAGCAATCCCAAATTGAAGCGCAGTTACGACAGTTCGCCGACGTGGAAAACTGCGCACTCATTCTGACAACCGGTGGAACCGGTCCGGCCGTGCGCGACGTCACTCCAGAGGCCACCGAAACCGTCTGCCAAAAAATGCTCCCCGGCTTCGGAGAACTCATGCGCGCGACCTCTCTCAAGTATGTGCCAACTGCCATCCTCTCCCGCCAAACTGCCGGCATCCGAAGAAACGCCCTGATCGTAAATCTCCCCGGCAAACCCAAAGCCATTCGCGAGTGCCTCGAAGCCGTCTTCCCTGCAATCCCCTATTGTATCGATCTCATCGAAGGTCCCTTCATTGAAGTGGATTCAAGTAAGATCAAAATCTTCCGGCCCTCATCACCGTAACCTATCTCAAAA
>NHEN01000101.1 GCA_002172625.1 Verrucomicrobiaceae bacterium TMED86
AAGGTGTCGAATTGTCTCCAGAGAGCGACGGCCGTTTCCTGCATGATTTCCCGGGCATCGGCTCGATGCGGAACGGCGACTTGAATCGAGCGCAACATCACCGGCTCGCTTTCGAGGAGCAAGCGGGTGAAGTGTTCGTGATTGTCTTCTGAATCCGCGACGGGCATGGGTGTAAAGGATAAGCTTCACAACAGGTCCACGGAAGTACGGATTATTGGACAAAAAAGTTCAGATCTTTTTCAGCCGCCGAACATCGACGTCTTAGTTTGTCCCTGTTCAGTCAGTCTAGCAGGAAATTAGTCTGTGGTGGTATGTTGGGGGAATGCAAGGTGGGATGGGAAGTAGTCAAGCTGAGAGAGTCTTGCCATTCACTCTTGCCACTCTCTTTTTCAATCTTCAGCATTCGCTCCCAGCTTGACCTTGCGAGTCCTTGGTCCGTCTCGTTGTGTTCCGGCAAATTGAAAAAACTTCAGATTCTTCCACTTACCCAAGATTCACTACCCATGTCTACCTCGACATCAATTCTCCCGGATAAACTACACGAATACCCTCAACAGGATGTGATTGATGGAGCAGGTGTCGGAACGAATTCGATTCTCGATGATTGCCTGAACGAGAACGACGGGGTGCTGCAACTTCTGCACCGTTACGCCGGGCGGACATTTTGCACGCCGGGAAAACGGATTCGCCTGGATGAGAAGTCCTACTATCCGGACTACATGGGCGGAACCGGTCTCGATGAAATTTGGATGTGCTGCACCGTTCCAATTGTGACCGGAGTCATCGATACCCGCACGGGAAAGGCACCATTTCGCGAAGGAGAAGCACACGTCCTTACGCCTAACGGGCAAGTCATCTCGCTACAGGATTTGATTGCGGCCAATCCTCAAGCCGTCATGGGCGAGAAGATCATGGCCGTTTCAGAATCACTGTTCGGCGAGATCACCTGGCCGGTTGTGTCCAAGAAGTTCGATAATCTGAATCCGATCCCGCATCACCTGCACTGGTCAAAATGGGAAGTCTACGACATCAACTCCTTCGATAACCCGGGAGTTGATCCGTCGCATTACCACACCACCGCCATGGGGCTCTATCCCTATGTCACGAAGGATGATTTTTTGGAATGCATGAAGCGCTGGGGAGAGGGTGAATATAATGGGATTCGGCATCTGTCGCCGCACACCATGATGCATCTTGATGACGGCTTCGTGATGCCGAATGGTGTGCTGCATTCACCGACGGACCTGTGCACGCACGAGTTGCACGTGACGATGGATGAGCATTTCCTCGCCGAGGACCGAACGCTTGACGGCCGCATCGGCGCAGCGGATGCGTTTTATGCCTGCCGGGAGGAGGATTACCCGAAGGACCGGCACGAAGACTGGGAGTGCCTCGTTGATACCTTCGACTTTGAGGCGAATCAGGATCCTGACTTCGTGAAGAAGAATTCGCGTCCGGCTATCACCGCCGATGAATTCGCCGGCGACGGAGTGGATGCAAAGTGGATTGTTTACGGTGATGTCCTTGGCGACCAGAAGTGCTCTATTCTCCGTCTCACCCTTACGCCCGGCGCCAAGACCAATTTCTGCCCGGAGAGCCCCGCGCTATTCCATACAAATGGTGGGCGCGGCCGGGTTGGAAGACTCGAAGTGCGCTATCATCAGGATATGAAGCTGGGGGAACTTTACCCCGAAATTGGATTCCTGACCCAGGCCGCACTTGATCGCGGCGGCGTCGAAATCGAGAACACGGGAACTGAACCGCTGGTGTTGACCTTTGACTTCCCGCAGCAAGCGCATTCTCAAACACCCGGTGTCGCCGCTACAAGCGATGCTCTTTAAGGAAGGGCACTAATTCTTCGACCCCAAAGTCGGCGAGTTTGAGATCTCCCACGGTCATGGAGGGGGCAGAGGTTTGCCCAAAGATCTCGTGCATCCGAGCGAAGGCCTCGCGGTCGGCGGTGACGTCGATTCGTTCGTATTCGTGGCCATTTTTTTTCAAGTAGGCTTCGACATCAATGCACCAGGGGCAGCCGGGTTTTATGTAGACGGTCATCATGGCTTTGAGAGTTCCGCAATTTCCCCCAACTGTCCAGCAGACTGATCGTTACCCCACTATGGGGCATAGGATGTTGGAATCTGAATTATCCTTGAAGAAACCCTCGCGTCGTTCCGTAGGGTCAGACTCCCTTATCGTCTTACTTATATGAAATTGAATATACGCACTTCTCTCCTGTCTGGCATTGCGCTGCTCGCCAGCGCTCTTTTCTCTTCGGCTGCAGACAAGCCGAACATCCTGTGGATTGTTCAGGAAGACACCTCGCCGTGGATTGGGTGTTATGGCTACGAGGCCAACAAGGGGAAGACGCCGGTGGTTGACCAGCTGGCAGCTGAAGGCACGCTTTTCAAACGAGCCTACGTTCCTGCTCCGGTTTGCTCGGCGTGTCGTTCGTCGTTTATTGTGGGAGCTTACCAGTTTCGCTTTGGGGCCCACGAACATCGTTCGCGGCGTGGTCCGGCCGGGGTGCCTTTACCGAAGGGCATGAAGACCTTGCCGGAGCTGATGCAGGAGGCTGGATACACCACCTTTAATATTGGCAAGACCGACTACAACTTCACCTCGGAAGCGACACTCTATCCCAAGCTCAAAGGGAAGTGGCATTCCTTGCCTAAGGACAAACCCTTCTTTGGTCAGATTCAGCTAAAGGGCGGTAAGACGAATACCAAAAAGTGGCCGAAAAATCGCATGGCTGACCGGGCCTCGGCCGTGGTTCCGGCTGACTACCCCAATAATGAACTTTACCGCGAAGTTATCGCGCAACATTGCGACGCCATTCGTAGTGATGATGACAAAATTGGCGGGATCCTCGCGGCGCTCAAGGAGAGCGGATTGGAGGATTCGACAATTGTGGTCTATTTTTCAGATCACGGAGCCAACAACCTGGTGCGTCACAAGCAGATGCCAACCGAGGCCGGGCTGCATGTGCCACTCATCATCAAGGGACCTGAAAAGTGGGTGCCTTCCGCCAAGAAAGTCCGCAATGATTTGGTGTCGATCCTCGACGTCTCCGCGACCACCTTGACTTGGGCTGGCGTTCCCTACCCAAAGTGGATCGAGGGACAAAATTTGTTCGCCCCGGATTTCAAAGCGCGTGCATTTGTCGGTTCCGGCCGCGACCGCTGCGATCACACCATCGACCGCGTTCGCACGATACGCACCGACCGCTATCGTTACACCAAAAACTACAAACTCGACCGGGTCTTTCTTCAGCCGCAGTACCGCGATGGTCGCGACTTCCTCGATGCCCTGCGTGAGGCCTACGCCGCCGGAACTCTGTCGCCGAAGCTGGTCGAGATCTATTTTGGTGAACGTCCTGCCGAAGAGCTTTACGACATCGTCAAGGACCCGGCACAGGTGAATAATCTTGCGAAGTTGGCAGAGTATCAGGATACGCTTATTTCGCATCGGAAGATTCTCAACGACTGGGTCGCCAAGGGTGACCTCGGAGCCGGCGAGGAGCCGAAGATCGAGTTGGAGCAAAATGGCAACGGTCGTTTCAAAGGAGTGAACGCCGAGTATGAAAGAGTGCGCACTGATTCCGATGGCGACGGCCTGTCCGACCGCTGGGAAAAGTTCAATGACCGCGACCCGGGCGACGGAAAGCTGCAATTCGAATTCGATTGCGGTGGCTGGCAGACCGAGGGGTGGGAATCTGATGGAGACCTCACCAATATCGCCGGACGCCAGGGCTTTCTTGATTTCGATCTCCTCACCGGAACTGGGTCGATTTCCCGCGGTGGATTGAAAATCGATGCTGGAAAGAACAAAGGGAAACTCGCTCTCCGTCTGCGAAGCAGCGGCGCGACTGAATTAAAGGTTGAGGCGAACGGCGAAGCTCTCGGCTCTGCAGGATTTTCCAAGAACGAACAATTTACGACGATTGGGATTCCCCTCGGCGACTCGTGGACTGGAATAATCAAATCATTGCAGCTTTCCTTCTCGGCACCAAAAGGTACGACGATTGAGGTCGATTGGATCCGTGTTCAGTAATTAACCAGTGACGATCAAAACTCCTTTAATTCAACTAATCATGAAATTCCTTCCCACACTCATCCTCAGCATCGCTACGGCAGCTTCCCTTTTTGCAGAAAATCCATCGCGACCAAATATCGTTTACATCATGGCCGACGATCTTGGCTGGGCTGACGTCGGATACAATGGGGCGGAATTCTATGAGACGCCCCATATCGATGCGCTCTGCGCTTCGGGGGTGAAGTTCAACTCAGCTTATCCGGGAGCTTCGAACTGCATGCCCTCGCGGGCGTGCATCATGACCGGCATGTATACGCCGCGGACATCCATGTGGACTCCGGGGAGCAAAGCCAAGGGCGACCGCGCCAAGATGAAGCTCCTCGTGCCGCGTCGTGGAGACAAAAAAGGTGACAGCGAGTTCCCATCGAAAGGTGCGCTCGATCCATCGGTGGTTTCGGTTGCCGAAGTTGTTAAAAAGGCCGGCTACAAGACGGCGCACTTTGGCAAATGGCACCTCGGGCCTGACGGGCAGGGGTTCGATATCAATAATACCAACGGGCTGGGTGCCGGACTCAATAAGAAATTCTATGGCAACATCGATGTGGCGGAGAATCTCACCACTGCGGCCTGTCAGTTTATTAAAGACAATAAAGAGGATCCCTTCTTCATCTACCTTTGCCATTGGGATGTGCACACGCCGATTCGTGCCCGCAAGGACGTGGTGGCGAAATATCAGAAGAAACTCGAGGGTGGCAAGTGGAGCCGAAAATGGAATCCCACCTACGCGGCCATGATCGAAGCGGTGGACAATAGCGTTGGGCGGGTGCGTGAGGCGCTCGAAAAGAACGGGCTGACCGAGAATACCCTGGTCATGTTCATTTCCGACAACGGCGGGCATTCAGGGGTGACCTGGTGTGATCCGCTGAAGGGAGCGAAGGGCGCTTTTTACGAAGGCGGGATTCGCGTCCCGGCCTGCGTGAGTTGGCCCAAAGCGGTGAAGGGGGGAAGTGAATGCAATGTCCCGATTACCGGCGTCGATCTCATGCCAACTTTTGCGGAATTAGCAGGAGTAGATCTGCCGAAGAAACAGCCCGTCGACGGGAAGTCGTGGGTGCCCTTGCTTTCGGGCAATGACGATGGGTTGTCCGAGCGGGCGATCTTCTGGCACTACCCGCTCTACTTGCAGGGCGCGGGATACAACCAGGTCGTTCCGGTGCATGGCACCAAGAACAACTACTGGCGGGCGACGCCGTGCAGCGTCATTCGGGAGGGTGATTGGAAGCTTATCCAGTTTTTCGAAAGCGACTCGGTGCAGCTCTTTAATCTCAAGAATGATCTTGGTGAGAAGAGCGACCTTGCGAAGTCCAATCCTGAAAAGGCCAATGCCTTGCTGGCGAAACTGAAAGCCTGGCAGGTAAAAACAAAAGCGGTGATTCCAGCGAAGGCGAATCCTGACTTTGGTTCTTCAAAAAAGAAATAGACTAAGACCAGTAATTCGATGAAATTCCTCCTCACCCTCATTCTCGGCATTGCCGGGATTTCTTCACTCTATTCCGCAGACCTCGCCCCGCGACCGAACATCCTCTATTTTTATGTTGATGACATGGGTTGGGGGTCGATCGGGCCCAACGGACAGGCGGAGCGCAAGGCAAAAGGCCTGCCCTATGTCCGGACTCCTCACCTCAATCGGCTCGCCGCGAAGGGTGTGAATTTTCGGAGAGGCTACGGTTGTCATGTTTGTTCTCCGGCGCGGTCATCCCAGCAGTCGGGATTTCACCAAGGTCATACCTTTGCGGACCGCAATGATCCGAACAATGCCAAGAAGGCAATGCGTTCCGACGATATTCTCATGGGGGACGCCTTGTTTTCCGCAGGCTACACCACCGGTTACTGGGGCAAATGGGGCTATGGAGGTTCCAAGGATATGGTCGATCCGAAGATTGAGAATATTCAGACCCTGCCGACTTCGCATGGTTATCAGTTCGCCTTGACCGAGCTCCACCACGTGCGGGCTCATACTTTCTTCCAACCCACTCTTTGGAGTGCTCCGGCAAAGAAGGGGGCAGTAGGAGGGTTGGAATTGATTCCGAATTCGATGGCGAAGTATGCGAGGAGGGAAGGCTATCCCGAGTCTCCGGCCTATCAAAGCCATCCGGATTATCCCAAGACGGGATACTGCGACGATGCTTACGCTTTTGCTGCTCTCGATTTTGTGCGGGCCAATGCGAAGGCTTATCGCAAAAACGGAAAGCCTTTTTTTGGGCTCTTTGCCGCGCAGATTCCGCACGCTCCCTTCGCCGAAGTCAGTAAGCTTCCCAAGTGGAATGAGGCCTACAAGGACGATGAGGCTTTCTCTGATCTTCCGAAGCAAGCCCAGCAGTGGGCGGCCATGGTGACGCGGATCGATGCGCACTTTGGGAATATCCTGGCTGCGCTCGAAGATCCGAATGGCGATGGCGACAAGTCGGATTCCGTCGCCGACGATACCCTTGTCATTTTCCAGTCCGACAACGGAGGCCCAGGCGGAGTGAATAATACGGTCTACGATGCCAATGGCGGACTGCGTGGAAACAAAGGCAGCATTCATGAAGGGGGGATTCGTGTTCCACTCATCATGCGCTGGCCTAAAAAAATCAAAGCGGGGAGCAGTTCGGATCAGGTCGTCGATGTGACTGATTTGCTGCCAACTTTCTGTGAGCTCTCAGGAGCTGAACTGCCGCTTGGGATTGATGGAGTGTCTATCGCCCCGACCTTAACGGGCGAGGGGATTCAACGTCAGCGGGAGTTCATCATCCACGAAGCTGGCAACGGGCAGTCGATTATTCGCGGTAAAGACAAGCTCGTTCGCAGTGCGAGGGGCAGGAAAAAGAAAGCCGGTCCGGTGAAATTCGCGCTCTATGATCTCGAAGCCGATCATGGCGAGAAGACAGACCTTGCCGGGGCCAATCCGAACCTCGTCACGGAACTTAAAGCGTTGCTTCTTGGTGAGCGAGTCGATGAGCCGCATGGATTTGCCAATACTTACCACACCTGGACGGGGGAAGGTGGCGCACTCACTTCTGATGCCAATAATTGGTCTGACTACCAATACGCCAATGCCGGTGTGACTTACACCACTGACACCGGAGCTCCGCAACTGTCATGGGTTGCGAAGATTGAGAATAAGGGAGAGTCCAAGGCGGTCGCAAGAGCTGAGGCCAATCTTGAATTCCTCGGGCTCGAGATTGTCGGAAGTTCTTCCGGTGCCGAACAGGTTTTGAAGCTTGGATCAAATATCAACTTGATCGGACGCAATGAGATCCGTCTTTCCCAAGGTGGGCAACTGAAGTTGAACGGTGGAACGATTTCCACTCTGCGCTGGATCGATATTGCCGAGGGTGCCACGTTGGGCGGGCACGGGAAGATCGTGGGAGATGTCAACAACAAGGGAATCATTTCAATCGAAGGCAAGGGCTTGGAGATTGATGGCGAGGCCGCCTTGGGTGGGACCCTCTCGATCAAGACGAAGCTGGACGGAATCAGGCCCGGGAAGCCCATGACGATTCTAAAAGCGACATCGATCAAGGGTGTTTTCGAAAACACAGATCTTGAAATTCCAGGCAAAGATAATTTTGAAATGATCGTCGGCTACACTGGGACTTCCGTGACTCTTACCGCTAAGAAAAAGTAGCTGCTATTCCTAAAAAATCGGACCGTAGGGACTTCCTTTGCAATTCTCTCCCGGGAACGAGGGGATGGCGAATGGCGGTTGCCTCGACCGGTGGCGTTTCTTTTCCGGGTCTCTTTGATGCCCGTGGAAAGGAGGTAATCGCGGGGATTGTTGGGGAGAATTTTATGCGATCAAATGTTGTGACCTTTTCAGCGAGCTTGCTACTGTCCTGCATCACACCGATATGATGAATAAACAAACAGATCGTAGAAATTTTCTCCAGAAATCACTACTGGGAACCACAGGGCTGACGGGGATTGGCGCGTCGATTACCTCAACAGGATCGGTGACGGCGGAGACGGTTTCACAGGATGGCTCTCGCTCAGTGAGAGCCATCCAATTTCCAGGAGCTGTCCTCTTGCGCTATTTCGATCTTCGCACCGGCGCCCTGCACATTCGAGCCGGCGGTGCACGTGCAGCCGCAGCGGCGCTGGAACCGGGCCGCTTCGATGATGCAGACCCAGACACAGAGGAGCGATGGTCTGGTAGCGGCCGTCATCACTTCCAAGACCAATTACCCATAGCTCCTGCTGTTATGCGGTCGTTCCGAAGGAGAACCCAAGCACAAGACACCGCTGATGCTGCGGCCCCGGAGCCAGAGGGCCGCAGGAGCCGGAGCTTTTCGATGGAAGACA
>NHEN01000102.1 GCA_002172625.1 Verrucomicrobiaceae bacterium TMED86
CGAAAAATGGAGTTGTTAAAACGAATGCCGTCGACGAGCAGGAGGTTTCGGAAAGCTGTGAAACCGCGAATGTAGGGCGAGCCGTGTCCGTGCGCGGTTTTCTGAACCATCACACCAGGGAGTTCTCCCAGAGCTTCGGGCAGAGTGCGCGAACCATTTTTCGTGAAATCCTCCGAAGTAAGTTCGGACACATTATTGGCGCTATTCAGAACGGACTCTTCGATTCGCGAAGCTGTGACGACCACAGGAGCAAGGGTTACGACTTCTTGTCCGGCGGCTAGCGAGGCGAAAAAGAAGAAGACTAATCCACATGGCGTGGACAAAAATCCCAGGGAGGTTTGCATGCGCGTGTCATAAATGAACGCAAGAGATCCGCAAGTGAGAATGGAGAAGTTTCCGCAACAGGAAACTTTCTATGTTGTTCGGGGCCGCCGAGATCTACTTGAGAGCCTTTGGTGGTCCGAAGATTTCGGCGAGAAGGAGAGCCTCTCTCGCTGCGGTTGGGCTTGAAAGATGGGCCTTCAGGCGGGTCTTGGTTGACAAGGAATTGATTTTTCGCCGCGGTCCATTGGGCCTTGAGTTGAACCGATCCAGAGCTGCTTCCTCCGCAGCGCTCAAAGTTGGCAACTCCACTTTCCGGGGCTGGGGAGCGGGAACGGGGACTTGAGCTGGAGTCGGGGTAGGAAGAGGTGGTGGAGCGGCTGCGGGGGCCTGGACGGTAGTCGGAGTCGGAAGAGGTGGTGGAGCGGCTGCGGGAATTTGCAGTTGCTGTCTCTGCGCCGCCAACTCGGCCTCATAGGCCTCATAGAGTTCCTCATAGCCTTCCTCTTCCTCCGCTTGGGGAGGTTGATTTTGCTGATTCCTTTTTTCGATGAGAGCTTTGAGCCCGGCAATAATCATTGCCACAAAGACAATGATTACATTGGGGTTGATGTCGATCTCAGCGAGCATCAGGATTGGGTCTCATTAGGTTCATCGCCGATGGAGTCACGCATTTTGGTGTCAGCGACGACATTTTGATACTTGGCGTAGTCCATGACGCCGAGTTGTCCGTTGCGGAAAGCTTCGGCGATTGCCATGGGAACAGTGGCTTCGGCTTCGACAACCTTCGCCTGCATCTCCTGGGTGCGGGCGGACATTTCCTGCTCGGACGCCACCGCAGCGGCGCGACGCATTTCGGCCTTCGCTTGGGCAACACGCTTGTCGGCTTCCGCTTGCTCGGTTTGGAGTCGGGCTCCAACGTTGTCCGCGACATCGACGTCGGCGATATCGATGGAGAGAATTTCAAAAGCGGTGGCGGCATCGACTCCTTTGCCGAGAACGAGGTGGGAAATGGAATCGGGATTCTCAAGAACGGTCTTGTAAGAAGCCGCCGAACCCACTGAGGTCACGATCCCTTCGCCAACGCGGGCGATGATCGTTTCTTCGGTAGCTCCACCAACAAAGCGGTCCAGATTGGTGCGGACAGTGACCCGGGCGCGGACATTGACACCGATCCCGTCTTTTGCCACGGCGGTAATTTTGGTGATTCCGGCTGACGGATTCGGGCAGTCGATGACCTTGGGGTTAATTGAGGTGCGAACGGCTTCGAGGACGGTCTTGCCTGTATCTTTGGTGGCAAGGTCGATGGCACAGGCGCGGTCGAAAGAGAGACTGATGCCCGCTTTTTCGGCCGCCACGAGTGCAAGAACGACATTGATGATGTCACCACCGGCAAGGTAGTGGGCTTCAAGTTGGTCGGTGGTGTAGTCCAGACCCGCTTTTGCCGCGGTGATCCGGCTGTTGACAATTGTGGCGGGATGGACTTTTCGAAATCTCATGAAAACCAAGTTAAGGAAGCTCACCGGAGTCCCAGCGGCTTTGGCTTGGATCCACAGACCAAGGAAATTGACGAAGATCAGGCCGATCACTAAGAGAACGAGGACTCCAAAGACGGCGAGAATCACAGGAAGGAAGCTCGCGAGGACGGGGATGGTATTCATGATGTGTGAGACTACCTAAAGGAGACAGCGATGCAAATTGAAGTTTGAAATTCCTGAAGATTAAAATGATGCTCATAGGGTGAGCAATGCGGAACGCGTCATCGGAATCATCGCGGGGAACGGGATTTACCCCGAAACCTTTGTGAATGCGGCCCGGGAGCGTGGGGTGAAGCTGGTGATGGCTGCTTTCAAAGGCGAGACGAGGGAGGGGCTGAGCGAGCAGGTGGGCGCCTTTAAGCTGTTTCGCGTGGGGCAGTTGGGAGGATTGATCAAGTTTTTCAAAAGTCAGGGGGCCACCGAAGCGATCATGGTTGGTCAGATCGCTCCCAAAAATCTTTTCTCTCTCTGGCCGGATATGCGGATGGCGAAAATGCTTTATTCGGTGAAAGAGCGGAATGCCGAGTCTCTCTTCGGAGCGATTGCGGGGGAGTTGGAGAAGGATGGCATCACTCTCCTGCCTGCGACGACTTTCCTGGAAGATCAGATGTCCACGGAAGGCCTCCTATTCGGCTCCGCGATTTCCGAACGGGATTGGGAGGATGTTCATTTCGGATATAAGATCGTAAAGGCAACGAGCGCCCACGATATTGGACAAAGCATCGTGGTCCGACGCGGCACCGTTCTTGCAGTTGAAGCCTTCGAAGGAACTGATGAATGTATCAAGCGAGGCGGAAAACTGGGAAACGGAAAAGAAGTGACCTTGGTGAAAGTTTCCAAACCAAATCAAGATATGCGCTTTGACGTCCCCGTCATCGGCCCCAAGACAATCGACAGCTGCCGCGAAGCGGGGGTGTCTTGTATTGCCGTCGAGGCCGGGAAGATTCTCTTCCTTGGTCGTGACGAGGTGGCAAGAAAGTGCAAGGAAGCAAAGATCTCGGTGGTTGGCATTTAGGTGTGCGCCTTGGTTTAATGGAAATCGTGTGAGCTGGAGGCCATGCCGGGGGCTTTGGCTAAGGGCTTAACCGAAGTGATATAGACGGTGGGTTGCCGGCCTTCGGTGATTTGCAGACGGCCTTGGCAGAGGAGGAAGGATTCACTGATGATAGTGAGGCGGAAGTGTTTGAAGGTTTTTCGGGGGACGAAGAGGTTGGCGATTCCGTATTCGTCTTCGAGGGAGATGAAGCAGTGCCCTTTTGCGGTGCCGGGACGTTGGCGGCAGATGACCATGCCGGCGATGCTCAGCGGAGTGCCGTGCCGGAGACGTTTGAGATCGTCGGAGGTGACCAGTTTGGAATCGGGTTGAGCTTGGCGCCAAAGCCGCATCGGGTGAGGGCCGAGGCTGGCTCCTTGCAGGATGAAGTCGGTTTCAAGTCGTTCGGCGGGTTGCATCATTTCGAGGGCTTGCTCCTTGGAGTTCTCTTTTTTAGCGAAGAGGTCGTCGAAGGGGAGTTGTTCACTCTGCCAGAGGGCATCACGGCGGTGTTCGATTTCAGGGAGTTCATTGAGGGCGCCGATGGCGGCGAGGGTGCGGCGTTCTTTTTTGTTGGGCGCAACGCGATGGAGGAAGTCATTCAAGGAGGTGAAGTGGAGTTGGCTGCGTTCCTCGAGAATGCGGTCATTGGTTTGACTGCGGATTCCTTTCAGTCGATGAAAGCCGAGGCGTAGGGTCGCATCGTCGATGACGGTCGTTTCGATCATCGATTCATTGAGCGAGATCGGCTTTGTGCGCACGCCGTGTCGTCGGGCGTCTTGGATGAGAGTATTGACGGAGTAAAATCCCATCGGTTGGTTGTTGATGAGTCCGCAGAAAAATTCAGCGGCGCGATGTTGCTTCAGCCAGCAGGACGCGTAAGCGATGAGCGCGAAGGAGATGGCGTGGGATTCGGGGAACCCGTAAAGCGAAAAGGCTCCGATGGATTCCACCACGCGCTCTTGGACTTCTTTGGGAATATTTCGCTCAGCCATGCGGGCTTGTAGTTTTTGGGAAATCTCCATCATGCGTTCGTCGGAACGTTTGAAAGACATCGCCTTACGTAAGTAGTCGGCTTCCTCGCCGGTGAAGTTGGCGATCTCCATGGCCATGCGGAGAACTTGTTCCTGGAAGAGAGGGACGCCGAGAGTGCGTTTTAGGATCGGCTCGAAAGAGGGATGGATATACTCGATCGCTTCCCGTCCGGTACGTCGATTGAGGTAGGGGTGCACGAGGTCGCCTACGATGGGTCCGGGCCGAATGATGGCCACTTGCACCGCGAGATCGTAGAATGTCTTGGGTTGCATGATGGGAAGCGTGGCCATCTGAGCTCGGGATTCGACCTGGAAGGTGCCGACAGTATCGGCGCGGCAGAGGAGGTCATAAGTAGCGGGATCATCTTTGGGGATCTTAGCGAGATCGACGGGGCGGCCGCGTTGTTCGCAAATGCGGAGGGCATCTTCCA
Organism: Verrucomicrobiaceae bacterium TMED86; assembly: GCA_002172625.1. GTDB lineage: Bacteria > Verrucomicrobiota > Verrucomicrobiia > Verrucomicrobiales > Akkermansiaceae > SW10. The sequence goes on from NHEN01000102.1 coordinate 4,358, forward strand.
TGGCCGCGAGCATGCCCAACCCGAGGAGGTCGACTTTGACAATACCGAGGTCTTCGCAGTCGTCCTTGTCCCACTGCAAGACGGTGCGCTCGGGCATGGCGGCGGGTTGGAGCGGGACGATCTGATCGAGCCCGTCGTCACAAAAGACCATGCCGCCGGAATGCTGTCCGAGGTGACGGGGGGAGTGGAGAATGTCGTGATAGAGTTGCAGGAGTGCGTTGAAGCGGGGATGGTTGGCGGGAACTCCGGAGCGCTCGATGATGTCGCCAAGATCCATGACTTGACTGCGCGGGTAGTAGTTGTCCATCGAGAGTTCTTCGGGCGGCTTCTCTTGCTTGGTGTCGTGAACCTTGGGCGAGGCACAGAGTTCGGTGAAGCGGTTGGCGATTGTTTCGGGGAAGCCAAGAACCTTGGACATTTCCCGGAAGGCGGAGCGCGGTTTGTAGGTGATGACATTGGCCGTCATCGCCGCGCCGTGTGGGGCGTATTTTTTGAAAAGATATTGGATGACGGATTCGCGCCGCTCGCCGGAGGGGAAGTCGATATCGACATCGGGCCAGGATTGGCGGTTTTCTGAAAGGAAGCGTTCGAAGAGAAGTCCTCCCGCGACGGGATCGACGCTGGTGACGCCGAGGGCGTAGCAGACGAGCGAGTTGGCGGCTGAACCTCGTCCCTGACAAAGGATTCCGTGGGAGCGGGCGAAACGCACGAGGTCCCACACGATGAGGAAGTAACCGGAGAAGCCGAGTTGACGGATCGTGCTGAGTTCGTGGCTGACTTGTTGGCGGTGTTGCGGGCTGACTTTTTTGAAGCGGGTTTTGAGACCGGAGACGACGCGGGCTCTGAGGGTTTCGTGTTGGGCTTCGTCGCTGAGGAGTTGGTTGGTTTCGGGATCACGAAAACGGGGAAAGCGGTAGCCGAGGTTTTCGAGTGAAAAGGCGCAGCGCTCGCTCAACTCGTAGGCGTGTCTTACTGCTTCAGGATAAGCGGAGAAGAGTTGCTGGAGTTCCACGGGGGATTTCAGAAAACGTTCTCCATTCATCTCGAGGCGGCGTCCGGCGTCATCGAGCGTGGTCTTTTCACGGAGGCAGGTGAAAGCGTCAGTGAGGAGACGATTTTTTGGTTTGGAATAAAGAGGCGCGTTGCTTGCAAGCAGGGGGAGCTTGAGATGTTCACCGAGATCACGCATGAGTTGGTTTCGGCGTTCCTCGCCCCGTCGATGATGACGGAAGAGGGCGAGTGAGACGTTGTGGGCGCCGAAGAGTTCTTGGAGCGCGATGGCAGAGGCGAGGAGTTTTTGTCGGGTCAGTTTGGCAAAAGACTCGGGCGTGATAACGGCATGAAGCCCCGAAAGCGAATGCTCTTCCCAGTGTTGGGAGTCGGGTGCGCAATGAAAGTGGGTGAGGAGTTGCGAGAGGTTTTGGTAGCCTTGTCGGGATTGGCAGAGGACGGGGAGTTGGGAGATCGCGAAGGATTTCCCAGAGAGCGGGAGGGTTTCCAAGGTCGCGCCGACGATGGCGCGGATGCCATTTTTTTGTGCGGTGTGGTGGGCGCGGGCGGAGCCGTAGAAGCCCATGTGATCGACGAGGCCGATGGTTTTGTGTCCAAGTTCGGCGGCGCGAGTAAAGAGATCTTCAGGAAGGCTGGAACCGCGGAGAAAGGAGAAAGAGGATTTTGCGAGGAGCTCCATGGCCCGGCAATCCTAAGTAAATATTGTTCATTTGAACAATTATTTTAATTGTGAGTTTGAGAGGATGTGAATTTCGAATAGGAGTTTTGAAGCTCTATCCATAGATTCCGGTGAGGGTCCAGGTTTCGGGGGGGGTGAAGGAGAGTTGGAGGAGGGTTTCTCTGTTGAGTTCGATGTCCCATTCGACTTGTTGCCAGGTGTGTTGCCACCATGATCCGGATAAGGGGAAGGGGCCGCGGAGGGTGGTGATGGTGCCTTGGTGCGGGCCGGTGAGGATGGCGAGGGGGCGCGGGAATTTTTCTTCCTTTTGGGTGGCTAGATGAACGGTGAGTGGCGGGCGGAATCGGGACATGGGCAGGCGGGAGTCCGGCCAGTGTTCGATGCCGGTGGGTTTGGTGAAGTCGGGAGTGAGCGGGTGGAGTTCGAGGGTGTCGGATCGATGGGTGTTGACGACCTGGGGAATGCCGAGTCGGTGGGCTCCGACGATGCCTGAAAGGCGGCGCAAGGTGTCGTCGAACTGATGCGGATCTTTGATACCGCGATGGAAGAGTTGATGTTGGGCGTGTCGTGGGAGCGTGGGGGTGAGTTCAAGATGGAATTCATTGATGGGCGCGGGGGCTGAGAAGTTCTCGAGATGTGTGTGGAGGGAGCTGAGAAGGATGTCGGGCGAAAGAGTGGGCTCGGACATTTCCATGGTGCGGGCGTGTCCGGCGCCATTTTCGAAGGAAAGGTGGAAGGCCATCTCGGCGGCGGCGCGTTGGTGGTGGGCGAGACGATTGCAGAGGGTCTGGAGGAGGCGTCGGGCGATGAAGAGAATGGGTTCGTGGTTTTCCACGGGAGGTTCGAAGATGTGGCTGATCTGAAAGGCGCATAAAGGCTGGTGGAGTTTGAGGAGGCGGGTGCTTTTTTCGTGGAGGATATCGTGAAGTCGGGCAAGATCGGGGCCGAGGCGTTCGGTGAGTCCTTGGCGTGGCAAGGCGGCGAGATCTCCGAGGGTGTGAAGTCCCCAGAGGAGGAGGACTTCGAGATCTTTGAGAGCGAAGTTGCCGCTTTTGATGAGTTCATCCAAAGGCAAGGCGAGGGGAGAGAAGTTCTCGGGAAGGTGTCCCGGTCGGGCCGCGGTGTGGCGGGAAAGCGCGGTGAGGTGAGCGAGGTCGGGGGTGGATCCGAGGGCGGCTTGCACGGGGAGAGCCAGGTGCTTCGATGCGTGGAGGCTGTTGTAGAGCCAATCGTTTTCGGATGAATAGAGAATGCTTGAGAGATCGAGGAGGAAGGTTTCCGGCGAGGTGAGTTCGAAGTCGGGGGTGAGGCTTTCGATGAAGGCGAGGAGTTCGCGGCGGGTTGCGATCTCGGCATCTTCGTCGGGTTCCATCAAAAGAAGATCCGCGCAGCGAGCGAGGGCGCGGGTGGTGCGGAGGCCGGGGAGAAGTCCGTGTTGCCGGCCGGCTTCGTTGACTTCGAGGAGCGATGACTTTTCGCGTTCGCCTTGCGAGAGAAGAACGGCAGCTTGTTCCGGAGCGATGCCATCGCGCGCGAGGAGGCAGTTCAGGGAAAAGGCCGGGAAGTGGAAGCAGGAGAACATGGCGGGGTCAGAGCGCGGCGCGTTGCGCGAGGGATTTTTCCTGAAACTGCAATCGAGGCGACTGGCGTTCGAGGTGATCGAGACTGAAATTCCCGGTGAGGGTGAGTCGTTGTTTGACCGAGGGGAGAAGAGGTTGTGGAGTAAGCGTGAGCAAGGTGGTGCCACTTTCGCGTGCTTGGTTTCGCAGGCGATGCCAGGTGGACATGGGAAGGCGTTTGAGTTCGCGGGCCGGAGTGAGATGGAGATCGAGCAAGACGAGCGGGAGATTGCCGTCGCGGAGGAGGAGGTCAGTGCATTGGATGGCCTGGGAAATCTCGCGGCAACGGATCCAGAAGAGCTGCCGGCATTTGAGGTTGCCGTGAGAGCCGGGGTCGAAGGAATCACGTCCGTCGATGAGGGCGAGTGGGAGATCGCATTCTTGGGAGAGGAGTTCAGAAATGAACAAAGCCATGCCCTGATTGGGCTGAGAGGAGACGACTTCGTTGATGCTGCCTCGTTCGAAGGTGAGGTTGGAGGCGACCTGGGGTTCTTCGGGA
>NHEN01000103.1 GCA_002172625.1 Verrucomicrobiaceae bacterium TMED86
CCTTATTTGGCAACCAATTGGTCATGAGACTGACTCGTCAGCGGCGCATGCGCCTATGGGGCGAGTTCCAAACCGTTCGCACTGCGGGACAATCCGCTGCTGGTCGATACCTCGTTATCGGCACGCTGGAGGACTCCTCCTCACGGGACCGTAATTTCGGCTTCATCACCTCAAAAAAGGTTGGTAACGCGGTCACCCGAAACCTCATCCGTCGCCGCCTCCGCGAAATCATTCGCAAATGGGGCGACCACCTTCCTCCTCGACAAATGGTCGTCACCATCGCCCGCTGGCGCGCCTCCGAGGCCACCCTCAATGAACTCGAGCAGGACTGGATCAAGGTGGCCAAACGGCTCAAAATCTGGCGAGAGTAACTATGAAGCCCCTCATCCGTCTGGGCATTCGCGCCTACCAGCTCCTCATCCGCCCGGTCATCAAGGCCCTCGGCGGACCGAATACCGGCTGCCGTTACGACCCCTCCTGCTCCCACTATTTCCTGGAAGCAGTCGAGACCCACGGCTCCCTCAAAGGCAGCTGGATGGGTATTCGTCGGATTTTACGCTGTCATCCTTGGGGTGGGTGCGGTTATGACCCCGTGCCACCGGCCGAAGGGAATTCTTCTTCTCCCAAATCATCTACTCAATCAATCACAGATCATGGATCGTAAAGCTTGGATCGTCGTCACCATTTGCAGTATTCTGCTCATTTTCAATATCATGTCCGGCAGGAAAAATGCCGCCGAACTTGCCGAGAAAGAAGCAGAAGAAAAGAAAGCCAAGAAAGAAGCTGCCGCCAAGGCACCCGAGGAGCCTATTGGCGTTCTCGAAGCCAGCGACAAGCCACCGGCACCCGAGGGCACCGGAAAAGACGAACCCCACGACTTCCTTACGCCCGAAGCCTCCTTCCGTCTTTCTACCCTGGAAGGCGGCATCAAGAGCATCGAGTTCCTGAATGAACAATCAGTCCACGATCCCGCCCTTAGGGTCAAAATGAACGACCTCGGCGTCAATCGTATCGGCGCCCTAACCACCATTAACGGCGACGTTCTCGACAAGCCATTCTACTCCGCCAAGGACGCCGGCGACGATTCCATCACCTATATCGGCACCACTTCCAACAACCTCGGCGTTAAAAAAATCTGGAGCAAGGTCGGCGACAGCGCAGGCTCGAACTACCGACTCAATCTTCGGCTCGAACTCACCAACTTGGGCGACACCGATGTCGACCTCGGCGACATGGCCATCGCAGCTGGCTCCGCAGCGCCTGTCTTCGAAGGGGAACGCGCCAACTACCTCACCTTCTTCTGGCAGGAGGACGGCGAGTTCGATTCCGAGTCAGGAACTTGGTTCGAAGGAGGATTCTTCAGCAAGGAAAAGAGCGAGTATCGTGAAGCCAAGGAAAGCAAAGTGCAATACAGCGGCGTAGAAAACCAATTCTTTGCCACCATCGTTTCTCCTAAAGATCCCTACCCCGCCACCGTCCGGGTCAGCCCAAAGAAAATCACCCTTAAGCCTCCCCGCGCCAAAGAAGAAAAAGGCGCAACCCTTCTGAACAACTACCTTTCCCTCCCCAACGAAACCCTCGTGGGAAAGAGCACCAAGGTCGTCGAATTCGATATCTTTGTCGGACCTAAAAATAACTTCCTCATTCGCAGCCTCGATGGAAACAAGGCCGAAGTCATGGACTACGGGTTCTTCGGCTGGATCAGTAACATTCTCAACTGGACCCTCAACAAGCTTTCGGCCCTCTTCGGCGGCGAGGGCAACGATTGGTCCTGGGGATGGGCCGTGGTCGTCCTGACTCTCATTATCCGCACCTTGATGTGGCCCCTGCACGCCAAGTCCACCCGCACTATGAAGCGGATGTCGAAGCTCCAGCCCAAGATGGCCAAGCTCAAGGAGAAGTATGCCGACGATCCTAACAAGATGAATCAGGAGACAATGAAGCTCTATCGCGAGTTCGGAGTCAACCCGATGGGCGGTTGCCTTCCCATGCTCTTGCAGATCCCCATCTTCTTCGGCTTCTTCACCATGCTCCAGTATGCCGTCGAGCTCCGCAACGAGCCCTTCCTCTGGTGGGTCACCGATCTCTCCCAGCCCGACACCGTCACCTACGTCATGGGTCTCCCCATCAACCCCCTTCCCTTCCTCATGGCCATCACGATGGTCCTGCAAATGAAGGTCACTCCGAAGACCGGAGACAAAATGCAACAGCGCATCTTCATGCTGATGCCGCTCATCTTTTTCTTCTTCTGTTACAACTTTGCCTCCGCTCTCGCCCTCTACTGGACGACGCAGAACATCTTCTCCATCGCGCAAACCTGGTTCATGCAGAAAATGCCCGAGCCCGAACTGAAGACCAACAAGAAGGCCGGCAAAAAGAGCTGGATGCAAAAGCTCGCCGAAAAAGCGGAACTCGCCCAAAAGGCCCGCGAAGCCGGCCAAGGTCGCCCGGGAGCTGGCGGTGGCCAGCAGCAGCAAAAGCCCAAGAAGCCCCGCGGGCCGAAAACTGGCGGGTAGGTAACTTTAACTTACCGGGCTCTGGAAATTTGCGTCTATTCTCGAAGGTTCGCAGACAAAAGAAAGGCCGAGATCATTTCTATCGTGAAATGAACCCGGCCTTTGAAATTTGCTACTGCGCTTAGCTCGGCAACTTCCACTTGTCGCGATCCTTCTGGTGGACCAGCGCGTTCGCTTTAGCATTATCGATGAACTGCATCTTCTTGGGATCGAACTTCAGGTTCTGGTTCGTCCGATGCGCGATCTTACCAAGGTTAATCAAGGTGCAGGAGTTGAAGCCGTTCTCTTCGTTGAGCGCAAACTTCTTGTTCTCGCGAATGGCTTGATGGAAGTCGCCAACTTGCGGCTCGGGCTCGGGAAGTTTTTTCAACTTCTCAGCGAAGCCTTTCACGTCGGTTTTGAAACCGCGCATGATCTTACCTTCGCTTCCTTCAATCAGCGCGGCGCTCTTGTCCTTATTCGCACCGTCGAGAATGATCTGCGTTCCGTCTTTGTAGGTATATGTGATGCGGCGGAAGGAGCCAACGGCATCTTGGTCCTGAGGATCGGCGTCGCATTCGACAGAAACAGGAAGTTCATCGTCCTTGTTCAAAATATACTGAATAGGATCCAGGTAGTGCTGCCCCATGTCACCTAGTCCGCCACCATCGTAATCCCAATATCCACGGAAGGTCCCATGGGTCCGGTGGGGGTGGTAAGGCTTGTAGGGTGCCGGCCCGAGCCAAGTGTCATAGTCAAAATGCTTCGGAATCGGCTGCTCCTTGAGATTCTTTTTACCAACCCAGTTGAACTTCCAGTTGAAGCCAGTCACGCCGCTCAAGGTTACTTTGTAAGGACCGTCACCGATCAGGCCTCCATCGACCGCCTTGCGAACTTCGCGTGCGGTGACACCGGAACCGTAAAAGGTACTCTTGAAGCGAAACCAAGTGTTAATTCGGAATTTCACGTCGGCCTTTTGAATCGCTTTCTTCATCGCAAGCCCCTCACCAATCGTCCGGGACATGGGCTTTTCTCCCCAGATGTGCTTTCCAGCCTTGGCCGCCGCAATCGCCATGTGGGCATGCCAGTGTGGCGGGGTGCAGGTATGAATGATATCGATATCGTCCCGCGCGATGATTTCGCGGAAATCCGCATACGCTTTGACGTCCTTATTTCCTCTCTTGATCGCCTGGCCTTGACGCTGTGCCATGCGCTGGGAGTCCACGTCACAAACCGCCAGAATCCGACCCGGCATACCCAAATGGCTATTACTGATCCCTCCGCAGCCCAAGAGAGCCCGCGTAAGTTCCTCAGAAGGAGGAGTTTGTCCATTCAGCCCCAACACCCGGCTGGGAACGATCGAAATAGTCGCGAGAGAGGCGAGATTCCCCAATGCTTTCCGGCGAGAGATCTTGTTCAAATCAGTCATCTCCTGAGCATACGGAGTCGAATCCGGAAGGAAATCATGGAATTCAACGAATTTGCCAAATGACAGAAACTGATTCGACAGCGACGAGAGCTTCTGAAAGTGTTCCCCAACCTATGAAATCTCTGATCTTATCCACCCTGTGGGTCTGCTCCCTCGGAATGGCCTCCGCCCAATCCGAATTGACGGAAATCGACCGTGAGTTGCTTCTCGATAGACTCAAAGCCATTCAAGAGACCTCCAATCAAACCGTTCAGAGCCGCCATAGCGTGGCGCTGGCTGCATTCAAGAGCGCGGTCGACAGCGACAGCGAGGCTCTTGCTTTGTTCCTCAAATGCCACGAAAAAATCTCTTTTCAGGACAAAGCCCGAAAATCCCAAGACTTTCGCGAATGGAAACGTCGCTATAAAGATCGCCACGACGATCCCGGATTCAAGCGAGCGCTCAGACACCAGCTCTCTTGGCTTCTCACCACCATCGAGGCAGCTGGAAATCCAAAAGCCCGGGACAAGATGTCCTCCCGTGCGACGAACGCCATCGATGCCATCTTCCGCGATGCCAAAGTCCTTGATGGCTATCAGGGCACACTCGGAAGTTCCGTTCTCAGTACGGTCTTCGCCAAAGCTTATGAACTCGACAAACTAAAGATTTCCAGCTGGCCCACTGCCCCCCTGGCCATCGATCAAATGTACGAACTGATCATCATGAAGCCGCTTCGTAACCCCGACAATATTGCCAAGCTCAAAAGCGCCTGGACGGCCCGAATTACACACTCCGGTATGATTCACAAGGCCTGGGGAGATGAGGGAAACGTCGGTAAAGATCGCAACCCGGATCTGGAGGCCTGGTTGGCGAAAGGCCGCCTCGATCTCGTTTGGCGCATGGAAACCGACCTCTTTTCGGCAGGCGATGAGAAAGCCGCTGCCCTCAGAATGCTCACTCACCTCAAGGAAAATCTCAGCCATAATTCCGCTCCCAGATGGATCACCGAGTTCACCAATTTGATCAATGGCCTCCCCGCAGGAGGGGAAGAGGAAGAAAAATAATGATGGCAGCCACGCGCCTCCCCCACCTCATCCTACTTTTGCTACCGATTAACTTGTGGGCACAGTGGGCCCTGCTTACTCAAACCGAGAAAGTCCGCGTTCTCTTCAAAAAAGGCCACGACATCGGCCGGGTCGGGAACAAGCCCAAGGGCTCCTACTGACCCATCGACCTCCTCCATACCAAGCCCTAGAGCCCTAGAGCAAGATTAGGTCCGGCGTCCTCAAGCTCATCGACACCACTCCCGTGCCACCTCCCCGCCCTCCTACTCCCGTCCTCGCCAAGGCAAACCCCGAAATCAAATATACTCTTCCGGTCGACGAAAAAACTCTCGCTCCCAGGAGACTCCCCACTCCTGAACCAGCCCCGGGAACTGTCGCCGTCGTATCTCCGGCCACCGACTAAGCCCCGCGCTTCCCCCATCACCGCAGAGGAAGATATCACCGGAGAAAACTTACTTTAGATAAACTAAACATCTAATGTTGCCCAAGCAACTTTACGGGTAGCCAAGTGACAAAACGCATGATAGGGATCGCGGCATGAGACTACTTTATCAATTAGGAGGATTCGCCGCACTGTTCGCGCTCTCCTGCCTCAGCCCATTGCAAGCCGCCGAGGTCCGTGTGTGGACCTCTGCTTCCGGCAGCACCGTCAAAGCCAAATTCCAAAAACTGGATAAAGGCGAAGTCCATCTGGTCACCCCGGAAAATAAGGTCATCAAAGTCAAGGTCGCGACCCTCTCCCTCGCCGACCGCGCCCACCTCGTCGACTTCGCCGAAGCCGATAAAAAAATCCTTACCGACGTAAAACTTAGTATTCCCGAGGAAGATATCCGCTTTGACAAAAAAACCATCAAGACCCTCGAAAAAAAGATGGGGTTTGGCGACAGCACCCATCTGGCCTTCAACCTCATCGAGTCCGAGCACTTCCTCATCGCTTCCACCGGACGCTTCAGCGGCAAGGCTCTCGCAGAAATGGCCGAACGCCTCTGGCACGGCATGGCTTTCCAGCACATGAACTTCCGCGAAGACTGGGGTGACAAAAGAAAAGTCATCATCGTCACCACCGACGAGGACGTCTACGGAGAACTCGGCAAATGGTATGCCAACTGGCTACGCAACAACATCACCGACGAAAATTTAGCCCAGCAACAATCCAACCGGATCAGCACTCTCTGGATGCGCGTCGCCGGAACTTCGATCCGCCTCCCTGAAGACGAGCAGGAAGAATTCAACGCCTTCGAAACGGCAAAGGTCTTCCGCATTAGTGACGGAAACGATCGCAGCTACAAAAAGGTCTTTGGCCCCTTCCCCACTCACGGACTCGCCCACATGCTCATCTCCCATCAAATGGGAGGCGTCAGCAACATCTCGCCGACCGGATACTTTGCCCTCACCACCGGTCACGCCTACTTCAAGGAAATCCAACTCGCCGATAAATCAGAAACCTCGCTCCTTGATGCCGGTAAGTATGGCGAAGAAGACGAAATCTCTTCCGCCAGCGGATTTAAAGACGGACGCTCCTGGGCCAAGACTCTGCGCAAGCTCGTTCGACAGGGCAAGGTCACCCCTGATCTGGAAAAACTCCTTTCCTTCACCTCGGCCGACCTCACCCCGGAACAGCTCGTTTTGATGTATTCCTTCGCTTACTATATTGAAAGCGACTCAGCACGCGTCGCTGCCTTCGCCGAAATGGTAACCCGGATCGAGTCCAGCAATCAGGTTCCCGCACCGATCGAAATCGCGAAAATCTTCGGCCACGAAACAGTCGAAGAGTTCCAGGCCGCTTGGACCGAGTTCGTTAAGAGCACCAGCTTCAAATAAGAATTGTCACACCGATGAAATCACTTTCACTCACTCTTTTTCTCCTCATCTTCGCACCCTTTACCTTTGCTCAGGAAAGGGAAGGCGAGAAAGAGGAGGCCTCAACAGAAGAAGAAGCCGAAGAGATCAGCGTCAAACCTGAACTCCGGCTCTTTACCAGCGTGGACGGCAAAAAGATTCAAGCTGCGCTCGTCGATCGCGACGATGAAAAGAAAACCTTCAAGCTCCTCGTCAAAGGACGCTCGACCCCCTCGACCATCCCCTTTGACAAGATCAGCCCCAAAGATCTCGAATACATCAAGAGGTGGCCCAAAGCCAAATCAGTCTTCCTGCAAAAATGCCGTGGCCTGACCATCCGCCAGCTTCTCGAACTCCGCGGTTATGAGCCCATTCCCTTCAAATTCGAAGGCAATGCCATCATGATCACCGGAAAGCTGAACGGAAAGCCCGCCAAAGTGCAAATCGATACAGGTGCCGGAACCACTTTACTCCACGCACCCTTCACCACGGCTGCCGGATGCAAGATTGGTCCCATGGATCAAAAGATCTGGGGGGTCGCCGGGTTCCAGCCCGCAGGCACTGCTGAAATCCCCAAACTCGAGCTCGGGAGCAGCATCTTCCTCGACGAAGAAATTCAAGCCGCAGACCGCGACCACAATATGCCCAAGGGGTTTAAACGCAATGAGGACATCCTCCTTGGTGCCGAATACCTCATCAAGCTGGAGGCTGTGATTTCCTACAAAGAGCGCACGATCTTCTTCCGCCCCGACAACTCAGACATCGCTCAAATCGAAAAAAATGGCAAAGACGACGATGACTTCAGTTTCCGGATCTTCACCATGAAGGATAAGAAGCAATTCCGTGGAAAGCTCGTCGGCAAAGAGGGCAACTCTGCCATTATTGAAGGACTCAACGGCAAGCGCAAATCATTTGCAACCTTCTCCATGTCCGACGAAGACGTTGCCTATGTTGTCGGCTGGAGCCAGGAGAAAGCCGACTTCATGGCACACTGCCGCGGCCTCACCATTGAGGAACTCCTCGACCTTCGCCGTTTCCAATCCTTCCAATACGAACGCAAAGGGAACCACATTTTCGTTGATGGAACCCTGAACGACAACGAAGTCCTCTGGATGATCGACACGGGGGCTGACAGTAGCTTGCTCCACCTCGATTGGGCCAAGAGGACCGGCTGCAAAGTCGGCCCAATGGACAAGAAAGTCTACGGCATCGGAGGCTCTGCACCTGCCGCGGCTACGGATATCGACAAGATCACCATGGGCGACGCCACTCTCACCAACCGCATTCTTCTCGCCACTGACTTGAGGCGGAATCAGGAGAATAAGCAACAAGAGTGGGTCGGACTTTTCGGAGCAGACTACATGCGTGAACTCGAAGCCGTCATCACTTACCGCGAAAGCCGCATCTTCCTGAAAAGGCAGAAATAATCGCCAACATGGACGAACTGGAATCCTTCCTTCGGGAATCACTTGAGGACTTTGCCCTCAGCCGGTCCGAGAGGAAGGGACTCAAAGTCCATCTCGCCAAAATTGGAAGCGACAAAGTCGGGCAAGCCAAAGCCCGACAGCTCGCTTTCCGTCTGGCCAATAACGCCATTGACGAGTTTGGTCAAATCGCCGCGCTCGACTGGCTGCAGGGAGTCATTAAGCTCCTCTACGCCAGCGAAAACGAGGTCAAAGCCAGCGCCTACTTCAGCCCCGGCGAAGACTGCCTTCACCGCATCCGACGACTCATTGGCGAAGCCCGCGAGTCCCTTGACATCTGCATTTTCACCATCACTGACAATCGCATCGTCAAAAAACTCGAAGAAGCCCACGCCCGCAAGATTCGCATTCGCATCATCTCGGATGACGACAAATCCGAAGACCTCGGCTCCGATCTCGATCACCTCCGCCACGCCGGCATCAGCTGTCGCCTCGACCGCACCACCGCACACATGCACCACAAGTTCGCTGTCGCCGACAACGACCTTCTCCTCACCGGCAGCTACAATTGGACCCGCTCCGCCGCCACCGAGAACGACGAAAACATCATCGTCACCAACAACCGCAAACTCGTGAACAGTTTTCAATCGAAGTTCGACGAGCTTTGGGAACGACTGGGCTAAGATCCAGCCCCCAGGATACGTATTATGAGCATCAAGAGCGCTCATTCAAACCGAGGATTTGCCACCTTTCAAACCGTCGTTGCCATTTCCATCATCGGAGCGCTCTCACTTGGGCTCTACCTGCACTACCCTCAATAAAACCTCCCTCGAAGCCACAGCTCCGCAAGCACTCCTGCCACCTCCGTCTTCCAACAAACCTGCGCTACTTGTGACAGCTCCAGGGAAGAGGTCCTCCACTTCCACGACAAAGCCCAACTCATCCTGCCCCTGGCCCTCGTCGATCCGGGGGAATTCCACACCATGAATCCTTCCAATCACACCCTGACAAAGAGCCATGTCACCGCGTCACCAAAGAGGGAACAACCCTCATCGAAGTCACATCCTGATCACAAGACTGCTTGCGAAATCGCAGAGAGAAGGTTTTCTTATCCCCCAGATGAAACGAGCTATTGCACGCACCCTTCTACTCCCGCTCTTTTTTGCCACCTCCGCCATCGGGGCCCCCATCAATGCCACCGGGCTAAAAGTTGATCACCAGACAAACCCCGTCGGGGTGAGCAACTCGCCACGCCTGAGCTGGGCCCTCGAGTCCGAAGGCCGCTCCAAACGCCAACTCGGCTGCCACATTCTCGCCGCCAGCAGTGCCGAGAATCTCGCTGCCGGAAAGGGCGACCTCTTCGATCACAAGTCGGAAACCGACACCAATCGCAACCTTCGCAAGTGGGCAGGCCAGCCCCTCAAAGCCGGACAGGAAGTTCACTGGAAAGTTCGTATTTTTGATGAAAGTAAAACCTGGGGTGACTGGAGCACCCCAGCCAGGTTTACGGTCGCCGGCCTCTCCCCGGCCTCCCGACTCTCTGGTTTCGAAAGTAATCATGGCCCACTCAACATGCTCTACCAGAAATCCATCGCGCAGCTGGAACAACGACTGAAAAAAATTGCCGCAGGGGACCAACAAGGACTTGGAACGCCCGCAGAAGTGCAACGGTCGGCCCGCGAATTCTACTACAACTTCGACGCGACAGCCTCACTCTTACAATATCTCAAAACTCTCGAAGAAGGCCGCACCGCAGAAGGTCATTATCCCTCCTCACCCGGCAAGAAAGACTACAATGCGATCGATGCCAATGCCGGCATCATCCTCCCCTACGCCCTTTGGTGGATGACCGGTGATGATGAAGAGGCCAAAAAGCGCTGGCCCATTGCGGAAAGACACCTCATTGCGCGGGAAAAATTTGACCCCAATTTCACCGGCAAGCAATGGGGAACCAAGATCAGCGTGATCGACGGAACTCCTCCGGAATACCTCAATATTTGCCTCATGGGAATGGCGACTCGCATCATGCGTCAATTAGCCCTTCCCGCCGGAGAACCACTCAATGTCATCCGCTATAAAGACTACGCCCAGCGCATCAGGGAAAGCTTTCAAAACAAGTACATCGCCGAAAACGGAAGCCTGAAAATCAAAACTCAAACCGCGCACCTCCTCGCTCTGCGATGCGCAGTTCTCATGCCGGAACAACAACAGGACATCATCGATTCCTTGATCAGCTCCCTCAAAAAAGATGGCATAAAGGTCGGCCCACTTGGAGCAGAATACCTTCTCCCGGTTCTTTACCTCACCGGCAATCAAGATCTCGCATTTGAGCTCGTCGACAAACAAATGTCAGGAAAAGTCAAAGAACACTTCATCAGCAATGGGCTCACTGATTGGATGATGTCCTCCCTGGCTGGCATCAACAGCGTTCAGCCCGGCTACCGACAGCTGCGTTTAACTCCGCAGATACCCTCAAGCAACAAAATCCAGTGGATCAAGACCCACTACGATTCATCAGCGGGCCGCATCAAAATTCACTGGAAAAAAGAAGACAAGGGCGGGCTCACCTTCAACTGCACCGTTCCTCCCGGCGTCCTCGCTCAACTCGTCCTGCCTGCCACCAAAGGATCCGTCATCACCGAATCAGGAAAAACACCCAAAGACGCCGGGGGTGTCGAGCAGGTCAGTCGAACCGACACCGTAGCCAATTACATTCTGCAATCCGGCTCCTATAAGTTCACCGTAAAGCAGAACTAGTACCCCCGGATGACGTGGGAGAAAGCCCGACTCACTCCGCTCCGTCGCCTTCCAGCATGGCCCATGGCTTACCGGATTCTCTCCGGTATCCAAACGAAGCCGGCCGATAAGCCACAAATTCCACCGCCAGCTCTGGACGCCGGGTCTCCGGCTCATCGTAGGAAATCGAGGTCCGATTGTTGGAATCACGATACTGCCACTCCATCGGTTCCCGCAGACCACTTCTCGGAGGCCCCCATCGTGGATCTGGGCTACAGCTAAGGAGAAAAGTTCCGAAAAAAATCAGAACGAGAAGACGAGAAATCATCACAATGGGACCTTAATTTCAAATGCAAGCTCTTAAATCTCACGAAGATGTCAATTTTTTTTGATAATCAACCATTCTCTCCAAGCCAACCCTTCACCCCATCAAGAGCCCGCGAGCGATGACTCATGGTGTTTTTTACCTCTTCCCCCAAGCGGGCAAAGCTCTCTTCGTGCCCATCAGGAACGAACAAAGGATCATAACCAAATCCCCCTTCACCCTCCTGGGCCGCCCTCAAGATCCACCCTTCCACCGCTCCCGAAAAGTCTGCCAGACTCTCCCCACTCCGCGCCAGCACGATGACACAGCGAAAGCGCGCCCTGCGGTTGGCCTCCTCGCCTAACTCCCGCAAAAGCTTGGCATTATTCAGGGCATCGTTGCCGTCCTCGCCTCCATACCTCGATGAAAACACCCCCGGATCTCCGCCCAGGGCATCCACCTCCAGCCCCGAATCATCGGAAAGCACCAAAGCATCGGTCAACTTGCTAATGGCAAGGGCCTTCAAAGTAGCATTGGCCAAAAATGTCGTTCCCGTTTCCTCAACAAGCGGAGGGTCTGAAATCACCGACAAATCACAAACCTCGTAATCCGTCAAAATAGCTCGAATTTCTTCCACCTTGTGTGCATTGCGAGTCGCGACTACTAATCGTTTTGTCATCAGCTATTCCTAACAGCTGAAAAATTAATTTCGATTAATTTGGAATAAAACCCCTCCGAAAAACGCCTAATGACCACAATGACCATGATAAAGAAACTCGCCATCACGATGATCTCCACTGCCGCTATCGGAATCGCTTCCGCCGGTGAATTCAAAACCGACTTCGCTGCCGCTCAAGCCGAGGCTGCCGAGAGCAAGAAGTCGATGCTCGTCATCTTCACCGGTTCCGACTGGTGCCCACCATGCAAAGCGCTTCACAAAAACATTTTTTCCAAGGAAGAATTTGTCAAAGGAGCCGAGAAGGACTTCGTGATCGTCGAGCTCGACTACCCGCGCAAGAAGGAACAAACCGACGCCTTGAAAAAGCAAAACAAGGAACTCGCCAAGAAATACAAGATTAGAGGCTACCCTACCGTCCTTCTCATGGACGCCAAAGGCAAAGTCTTCAAAACCGCCGATCGACCCAACTCGGTAAAGGCCTACCTCAAGATGCTTCAGAGCTCATTGAAGGCCCGCCGTTTCCTCTAGGAAAAGTCCGTCCACTTTGAATGATCTCCCTGCCCCGTAATCCGCGGAGCCGGGAATCCCAACCTCGCCACGGTCATTCGGTGCCACCCTGGCGGGGTTCTTTTTTTAGAACGAGCTTACCCCAAAGGCCTCAAACCAATCACGGTTTGAATGGTGTGGGAACTTCCGGGGCTTAGGGTTGGTTTATCCGTTCCGGCATTGGCCGCCTCCACACACACAAACTCCTGATACCCTTTGTCTGGAAGATCTTTGATAGACTTGGATTTATCCTTCCACGGATTCCAGATCACAGTGGAACGCGAACCCGCCTTATCGACGAAGACCGAGCGATGACGATCAAGGTCGCGGATCAATACCGAAGACATTGATTTATAAATGCGATCAACCTCCCCTTTGATTTGAAGATTCTTCTCCTGATAAACATCTTCCTCTTCCGCGCTGGTCAGCTGATCGATATAATGTGAGCCCTTTACCCCCTCGAGCTGAATCCGATCAATATGCCCCACGGAAAGATAGGTGTGCAACGCCGAGCTGACCTTGTAGACGTCGTCGCCGGTATTCCTCATCTTCAGACCAATACGTAATTTGTCCGCCATGCGGATCGTCGCAGTCAATTCGAAGTCATGAGGGAAAAGCGCTTTCGTTTCCTCGTCAGGCACCAGACGAAACACCAGCGTTACCACCTTACCATCCACATCTCCGGAGAGGAGCTCCCAGAAACGCGTGCGGGCAAATCCGTGCGAAGGTTTCGACGGATCTTCAGGATGGGCACTAAACCAAGGCCAGCAAATGGGAACGCCTCCGCGAACAGGCTGCCCCGGAACCATTTTGGCTTTCGGGCTGACATAGAGAACAGGCGGATGCTCGGTCGGCGCCCAAGTCAATACCTGGGCTCCATGCAAAGCCACCGTCCCGGCAGAGACAGGCGTAGTGACTTCAATGACCGGAAAGCCTGGCTCGGGTTCGGTAACAGCAAATTCAGGTTTTCCTTTGAGGAGAGTGGTAAGATCTTCAATCGATTGCGACATGGTGGTTGCAGTTAGATTTTCAGAGTTGCCACAGTCTCCCGCTAAAGGGAACAAAAGAATAAAAGAAAATTCACCACTACTCTCAAGCCTCCAACCTACGGGGCCTGAACTTCGGTCCAAACCGAAAACATCTCGCTATTTCTCCTCCGATTTCTTCCAAATCTGAGCCACGATCTTCTTTTTTAATACCAAGGGATCAACTTTCCCCGAATGTTCATAGAGCACTTCTCCGTTCGCTCCCACGAGAATGGTAAATGGCAGGGCTCCATTCCACTTGTCCTTGAAAACCTTACCCAGGTCCTCGGTGTCTCCTTCAAAAATGAAGTGACTCGTCGTCCGACCGTCCTCCTTCAGTAATCCCCGATTGCGATGTGACATCCCCACTTCCTGCTGCTTGAGGAACTTGCTCACCTTTTCCTTGTCGCTCTCTTCATCAAAACTCAGCGAAATGAATTCGAAATCATGCCAGGAATACTGACGGCAAATCTCTGCGAGATCGGGAAACTCCGCAATGCACGGTCCGCAGGTCGTGGACCAAAAATTGATGAGTCGCATTCCCTTGCGCCCTTTGTTGGCGTAGATCCTCCCGATGGCATCCCCACCTGCCATCTCCACCGTGATTTCCTGATCCTTCCACTTGCGATTCTCCTCCGCCACCTTGCCGGCCTTCTCCTTCCACTTCGTAGTGCATCCAACCGGACGCGTCTTCACCACGGCAGGCTTCTTTCCGGCAAGAATTGCCTCGATGGCATCACGGCCTTCGTTCTTCTCCACCGGACCGAGACGACGGCGTCCGTTGTCCATTCGGCCATTGTAACGAAGCTTCAGATCGCCATCGAAAACAAAGATATGTGGAGTCGCGATCGCACCGTAAGCCTTGGCCACTCCCTGGGTCTCGCCATCGTAAAGATACGGCAGGTTAAATCCGGTATCCTTGGAAATGAGTTTCATATCCTCAAAGCTGTCGTCGTAAACCGTCCAGCCCAACTCGGGCAAATGCAGCCCTTCGGGAGAATTACTATTGATCGCGACAAACTTGACGGACTTTCCTTTGAAATGGTCAACCAGCGCCACCATGCGACCATGCGATGAGATCGCATCGGGACAATGATTCGTTGTAAAGATCACCGCGAGTGCCTTGCCGCCGGAGAAATCTTCCAAGGTGTAGGTCTTTCCATCCACGCCGGGAAGGGAGAAATCAGGAGCCTTGGCGTCCTCGACCAGAGGCACCGGAGTGTAGGCATGCAGCGAACCGACAGCGAGTAGAGAACAAATGAATAAACGCATGCTCCAACTACGCCGCAAGCCGTCTCATCTAGCAAGATAATCCTCCCGGATCAGAGGCTCGCGCGAGGATCAGACCCCCGAATCAATCGCCGCAGTCCTTCCCTCATTCGGACTCCCCAAGCCGAAATCACCCGCTCATATCGCGAGGCCGGGAATCCGAGGGCAACTCCAAAGAACAAGCCGAGAAGGTGCGCCATCACATCAGTCCCCGGTCCACCGATTCCATGAATGGAAAACAACATCAGCCCCGACAAAAGCGGCACAAAAGCCTGCAGACCCCGACGATACGAACGCTCGCGCCAGGCCACATCGAGCCCGGTTCCCACCAGCAATCCCAGCGCTCCAAAGACCGCCGTCGATGCTCCCAGCGAACGGAAAACATCAGGATGATGAATCACCGCATTAAGCGTGTTTCCCAGAAAGCCGCTCAGCATAACCAATACCCACCCGCGCAGCGGACCGAAGGAATTGGACACCAGAAGGAAAAAGATCACTCCAAATACGACATTCCCCAATAAATGTTCAAAGTCTCCATGCAAAAAGAGCGCGGTGAAAGGACGATACAGCTCCAAGCCGTCCACCACTCCCTGAGACGAGTTGAGATACATCTCCGTCACTCCCGCATCTTCCTGCTGCGAGATGAAGCAAAAGAAGACCGCCGCCACCCACACCAGAGCGATTTCCAGCCCAGACGAAAACACCGGCACATGCAGCGGCTCCGGCTTGAACTTTTGCTCCTCGGCATACAGACGGAATTCCTCGTGAATCGCCGTCGTAAAGGCCCCATTGGCGTAGAGCTGATATCCCCCTTTCTCAATCGTGATCAGGCAATCAAGATTCATCGCCAGCACCACCAGCGCATGCTCATTTGCCGCCCCCACCTCCTCAAAATACGCCACCGGAGCGTAATCGCTGGTCTTCGGGTCAGTCTCCACCTCGCTCGTCACAGCCCACAGATTCGTGCCATTCCAGTTTGTTGCAAGTTTCTTCTAGGAATCTTTTGAAACAAACTCCCCCGAACCGTTTCTGAAGCCACCAAGCAGCAATTCTTAGCAGCTGATCTCACAAGCACATTTTTCAACTTAGGGCCACCCGCATGCCGACAAAGCCCGCGAAGCATATCGATAGACAAATAAAAAGCACTCAAGCAGGGTGAACTAAGTTACAGGAAAGAGAAGGGAACCTTCGGCCGTGCGACTAATCTCACCGCGAGCCACAAATGATCACCATAGCCCCCTGAGTAAATGGCGATCGCTCTTACGGAAGGACTGGTGGGGACAGACCATTTTCTAATTCCTTGGGGCATGGATTAGTCGAATTCAAAAAAGCAAAGAGAACGTCTAAAAAAATCCCAACTTGAATTGACTCCGCCCGCAGAATCGCCACAACCGACCAAATGAAAAAATTCACTTTCACCCTTCTGCTCTCTCTACTCTCGCTCTTAGCTCACGCCGCGGAGGGTGGAAAACACCTCTTCATCCTCTCCGGCCAATCGAATATGGCGGGATTGGATCCCAAAATTTCTTTCACCCCCGCTGTCGAAACCGCCTTTGGCAAAGACAAAGTCATCGTGGTCAAGAGTGCTCAAGGCGGTCAGCCGATCAGACGTTGGTATAAACAATGGAAACCCGAAAATGGCGATGAACCAAAAGCCACCGGCGATCTCTATGATGTCCTGATGAAGTCGGTCAACGCCGCGACCAAAGGAGAAAAGCTGACCTCGGTCACCTTCCTCTGGATGCAGGGCGAACGGGACGCCAAGGAAAAACACGGGTCTGTCTACCAGGCCAGCATGAAGGGCTTGCTGGCTCAACTCGCCAAAGACCTCGGCCGTGATGACGTCAACTTCGTCATCGGCCGCCTCAGTGATTTTGACATGGCCAACAAGCGCTACCCGCACTGGACGGCCGTCCGAAAAGCCCAGGTCGCCGCCGCCGAGGCCAGCCCCCGGGGAGCCTGGGTCGACACCGATGATCTCAACGACGGAAAAAACAAGCGCGGCAGGGAAATCAAAAACGACCTCCACTACTCGATCAAAGGCTACGAAACCTTCGGGAAACGCCTCGCCGAAAAATCAATTGAACTGGTCAACAAGAAGACCAAGTAATTGAGCCCCCCGGCAAGGTAGTCTTCAGCAAAAACCACTTGCCTGAAAAGCAGGCTTCTATCGAGATGGAAACTTCTCTCAGTCCCCAACTCTCCTATCTCTGCCTCTTCGGAGTCCTTGTCGCCTTCTTCCTTTTCGTATTTGGAATTCGGAAATACGAATGGCCCCGCATCCTGCTCATCCTCACCGGTAGTGGAGTCCTCATCTCTTCGGTCTTCTTTTTCCTCGCTCTCAATTCCTGGATCATTGATCCACGATTCCAGACATATCGCAGCTTCTACTACGAGATCGAGGAAGGCATGACCCGACAGCAAGTTATCGAGACCTTGATCAAACACTACCCCAGAGACGGAGACCGGGACCGTCCCACCATCAGGAGCGACAACGAAGATCAATTGGGCTTTTTTATGAATCCCGAAGACTACCGTGAGCCAAATTGTGAAGGCATTTTCCTGAAAATGAAAAACGGCGTTGTTGTGCAAAAGACCTACTCCAACGACTGAGGATCATCCTCGAAAAACTTTTTCCTTTCGTTTCCGAAAATCTAGCGTTTGGTGATTCTCCGTGGGCATCACCTTACTTATTGTCTATCTCCTCATCGCGCTGGTTTTTTCATTCCTTTGCTCGGTCTTCGAAGCCGTCCTCCTGAGCATTCGGCAACCCTACATTCTCACCCAGAGGGAAACGAAACCGAAAAATGCCGAGGTCTGGCAGAAGCTTTCCGCCGACATCAACCGTCCCCTCTCGGCCATCCTGATCCTCAACACCGTGGCTCATACCGTCGGAGCCGCCGGAGTAGGAGCCCAGGCCATGAAAGTTTTTGGCGACGGAGCCCTCACCACCGGAATCATCTCCGGCATTCTTACCCTGCTTATTCTCATCCTCTCGGAGATCATTCCAAAAACCCTCGGCGCAGTCTTCTGGAAGCAACTCGCTCCCGCCACCGGCGTCATGCTGACCTCGCTGACCCGGCTGATGTCTCCCCTCATTTGGATCACGGAGAAAATCACCAGCGGAATTTCCCACGGCCAAAAGAAAGGTGCCTTCAGCCGCGCGGAATTTGTCGCGATGGCCGACATCGGTGAGAAGGAAGGCTCGATTGAAGAAAACGAAGGCCGCATCGTGAAGAACCTCTTCGGCCTCCGCGACACCATGGCCCGCCATGCCGCCACCCCACGCACTGTGGTCTTCGCCCTTCCCGCCAGTTGCACCATCAATGAGTTCATGGAAGAGCACTCCGACCGTCCCTTTTCAAGGATTCCCATCTACAAAGAGACCCTCGATGACCTCGATGGTTTCGTCCTGCAAATCGAACTCCTTCAAGCCCACGCCCAAGGCGAGGGAGACAAGCCGCTTTCTGACTTAAGACGCGCCATCCACACCGTCCCGCGAACGCAAAACCTCTCGATCCTTTTCAATGAGATGATCGCAGACCGGATTCACATTGCAGCCACTCTCGATGAGTATGGCTCCTTCTCGGGAATCATCACTTTGGAAGACGTCATCGAGACTCTCCTGGGAACCGAAATTGTCGATGAAGTCGACGACATCGAAGACATGCAACAGATGGCCAGGGAGCTTTGGAAAAAGCGCGCCGAGAAAATGGGGATTCCCCCGCCGGAGCAAAGCAGTTAGATCTTTGCTTCCAGCAATGACTCTTTCCCTAAAAAAACTCCTCCTTTCCGGCACCGGACTCCTCTTCTTTTCGAATTCAGGATTCACCGCGGAGCGATTGAACGTCCTCTTCATCGCGATCGATGATCTCCGCCCGGAGCTCAACTGTTACGGCCGCACGGAAATCAAATCACCCAACATCGACGCGCTCGCCGCAAAGGGAACTCTCTTCGAGCGAACCTATTGCCAGGTCGCGGTCTGCGGAGCCTCCCGCGCCAGCCTCATGACCGGACTCCGCCCCCAGACCACACGGTGCTGGAATTTCAAAACGCCCATGCGTGAGAAAAACCCCGACGCGCTCTCCATGCCCCAACATTTCAAAGCCCAAGGCTACACCACTCTCTCCATCGGGAAAATCTATCACGCCTCCAGCGACGACTTCCCCCAGGGCTGGTCCGAAAAGCCCCTCCGGGGACTCGGTCCGGCATACGCCTCTCCCGCAGGGATGGCCGCCTCGACCAAAGCCCGCCGCATTCAACGGGAAACCGGAGTTCGCACCAATGGCCCAGCGAGTGAGAACGGCGGCGACGTCAGCGACAACGCCTACAACGACGGCATGGTTGCCAAGACTGCCGTTGAACGCATGAAGAAACTCGCAAGCTCCAACGCGTCCTTCTTCCTCGCCGTCGGATTCAGCAAACCCCACCTCCCTTTCAACGCCCCGAAAAAATACTGGGACCTCTACGATCGCTCGAAGATCAAAGTCCCCTCACGCAACAAGGCCATCAACGGACTTTCCTATGATGGTTCCAGCTGGGGTGAATTGAAAAACTATTCCGACATTCCCAAAAAGACCAAGAGACTCAACGATGCTAAAACGCGCGAACTCATTCATGGCTACCGCGCCAGCGTCAGCTACATGGACGCGCAAATCGGACGACTGATTAAGGGCCTCGAAGAAAACGGTCTTGCCAAGAACACCATCATCGTCCTCTGGGGAGATCACGGATACTACCTCGGCGACTACGGCGAATGGTGTAAGCACACCACCTACGAAGTAGCTGCGAAAGTCCCTCTCGTCATTGCTGCTCCCGGCCAAAAGAAAGGACAACGTACCAAGGCCCTCGCCGAACTCGTCGATCTCTTCCCCACTCTCTGCGATCTTACGGGAATCCCGACTCCAAAAAACCTCCACGGTGTTTCCTTAAAACCCCTCCTCTTAAAACCAAATACCCTTTGGAGGGAAGGTGCCTTCAGCCAATACTTCAAAGCTAAGCCCGGCGTTGGAAAAGTCCTTGGCACCAGCCTCCGCACTGACCGCTACCGCTACACCGAGTGGCGCAAGAACGATCACACCGGGTCACTCGAAGACATCACCCTCATCGACTTCCAGGGCAATCCCCACAAAAACGTCGCTGCCGACCCCGTTCATGCCGCGCTCATCAAAAAGCTCTCCAAACTCACCAAAGCCTCGGGCTCCGGCATCAAGCCCTGAACCTGCTTCGGGCTTCTGCCCCAAAAGGGCATTCGCAGAACTTCGGCGAATTCAAGCTCCTCTCGTAATCTCAATTTGCCGTTCGTCCCGAGGCCTTCGACTTCTCCAACAAGCCCTTCAGCTCCGCGACTTTTTCGGGATTCTTGGAGTAGAGATTCGTGGTTTCCCCCGGATCACTCGCGAGGTTGAACAACTGCCCCGGCGCGTCGGGATCGGTATCAGGAAGGGCATATTGCTTCATCCCCCACTCACCGGGTTTTTCATAGTTATTCCCGCCCGATCCTTTGTGATCGATATATTTCCAATTGCCTCTCCGAATCGACAACTTCATCGCGAAGGTCTGCTGGAGAAGGTAAGGCCGCACCGGTGCATTCCGCACATCCCCCTTCAACGTTCCCGTGAGATCAAAACTATCCTCACCGGCATCCCTAGGGAACTTTACTCCATTGATCGCCGCACAGGTCGCAAAAACATCGGTCAAACTCACAATTTCATCGCTCTCTGATCCAGGCTTCACCACTCCCGGCCACTTCACGATAAAGGGTGTCCGATGCCCGCCTTCCCACTGATCGCGTTTCACACCACGCCAAGGTCTTGCGCCATCATGTTGATGATCCCGGCGCATCGCGATGATCGTCGGAACTTCCGGTCCGTTGTCTGAACCAAACATCACGATGGTATTTTCGGCATGCCCTTGATCTTCGAGAGTTTTCATCAACTGCCCCACCGTCCAATCCATCTGATAGATGAAATCTCCGTGCGGGCCTTGACCCGATTTCCCTTGAAATTGTTTCGCCGGAAATGACGGCAAATGAACCGCCTGCATCGAGTGAAACAAGAAGAAGGGCTTTCCTTTTTCCTGCTTCTTCAAGAACTCCTGACTCTTTCTCAAGAACACCAGATCAACCTCCTCCAGATTAAAATTCGGCGCCACCATTCCTCCCCGGCAATCATTGGCATAAGGATGCTTTGGCAGCGTACTCTTATCAACCTGCTTTACCGGCGGGACCGGAATGTGTTTCCCATCGATATAGGCATAGAGCCAATCCGTCGTTGGACAACACGCAGTACCGTAAAACTGATCAAAGCCATAATTGACCGGTGAGCCGCCGACTTCGCGGGAAAAATCGATCTCCTTCACCGCCTGCAAGCCCTGCTTCTCAATCCGCTTTCCCTCCTTGTCGAAAAAACTCATCCCGACATGCCACTTCCCAAACATGGCCGTAACGTAACCTTTGTCCTTCAACATTTGCGGCAGAGTCAAACGACCATCTTCGATCAAACAAGGACCACCCACTCCCGAAAAGACCCGCGAGCGCCCTGTCCGAAAACACATTCTTCCGGTCAGCAAACTATAACGA
>NHEN01000104.1 GCA_002172625.1 Verrucomicrobiaceae bacterium TMED86
CGATTACGCAATCGCCCTCGGCGAGAAGCAGAAGCTTAAGTTCATCTACGGTGTTCTTGAGAAGCAGTTCCGTGGATACTACCACGAAGCTGGACGTCGCCGCGGAATTACCGGTGACATTATGCTTCAGTTGCTTGAGACCCGCCTCGACAATGTTTGCTACCGCCTCGGCTTCGGCAATACCCGTCAGGCCGCTCGTCAGCTTGTGAACCACGGTCACGTTCTCGTGAATGGTAAGAAAGTGGACATCGCTTCCTACCAGGTTCGCTCCGGAGACACGATTCAGATTGGCAGCCGCGCTTCTTCACAGCAGCTCGGACTCCGCATGCTCGACCTCACTCAGTCTGTGCCTTTGCAGGACTGGTTGACTCTCGACCGTGAAAAGATGGAAGGAACCGTCGCACGTCTCCCCGAGACCGAAGACCTTGACTCACCAGTCAACCTCCAGCTGATCGTGGAACTTTACTCACGTTAAGTTCAACGTAGCCCAAATTTTCAAAACCCTGTCTCGTTTATCGGGATGGGGTTTTTTGTTTGTCAGAAGGTGAGAAGAGAAGAGGATGGTTTTAAATGAACGGATTTGTGTGGCTAATTTGGATTGCGGTGATCATTGGGATCATTTTTTGGGCCTGGGGTGGATTTCGAAAACAGAGGTTGGCCAAGCTGCGGGCGAAGAATGCCATGAAGAAATTGAGTGAAGAGGATTGGGGGTTCCTTGAGGAACATGTGCGGATTGCCACGATGATTCCTGAAGAGTTGAAGGAGAGATTTGAGCAGATCATTCAGGTCCTGGTTGGGGAGAAAAACTTCGAGGCGTGTGGTGAGTTGGAAGAAGTAACGCGGGAGATGAAAATTGTTGTGATGGCTCAAGCGGCCTTGCTTTTGCTGGGCCGGAAGCATGATTTTTTTCCGGAGTTAAGGAGTGTCCTGATTTATCCGGATGCCTACCAGGGGAAGGGCAAGGATGGAAATGATCAAACGCGGCTCGGCGAGAGCTGGGATTCCGGGAGCGTGGTGCTTTCGTGGAGGAGTGCTTGGAAGGGGGGTGAGAATCCCGAGGATGGACACAATGTTGTCATTCACGAGTTTGCTCATCAGCTGGATCAGGAGAATGACCGGGCCGATGGATTGCCGGTGCTGCGGGATCGAAAAGCGATCGGAAACTGGGCGCATGCGTTTTCGGAGGCTTTCGAGGAGTTTTGCAAGGATCTCGATGCCGGACGTCGTACCGTGATGGATCCATACGGTGCGACCAATCCAGCGGAGTTCTTTTCCGTGGCCACGGAGTGCTTTTTTGAGAAAGCGAAACAGCTCGAAAAAGAGCATCCTCCGCTCTACCGGCAATTGGCGAAATATTACGGTCTTGATCCCGCCCGTTGGTAAATCGATAGAAAATGTCGATTCAAGCAGCATTTCTCTTGCAAGAGAGAGCTTGCCTGTGCAGAAAAACCCCGCTCCCCGGGGAGAAGATGGCCAACCGCCTCCATAGATGTCTTTGCCCCGGTTTTCGGAGTGCTACTAATTCAGATTATCATGGAAAGTCTCTCAAAGCGCGTCGCCTCAGTGACACCGTCACTCACTCTTTCGGTCACAAATCAAACCAAGGCTCTTAGGGCTGCCGGTGAAGAAGTTTACGGTCTCGCCGGTGGTGAGCCGGATATCGATACTCCTGACTTTATCAAGCAGGCGGCCTACACCGCTCTCACCGAAGGAAAAACGAAATACACCCCTGCTGCAGGCATTCCTGAATTGCGCGAAGCTCTCTCCGAGAAGCTGGAGCGTGACAACAAGGTGAACTACGATCCCAAGCAGATCTGCGTGACCTCCGGGGCCAAGCAGGCTTGTTTTAATGCCATCCTCGCGGTTGTTGAAGAAGGTGACGAAGTGATCATTCCTTCGCCATACTGGGTGAGCTACCCCGAGATGGTGAAGCTTGCCGGTGGTGTTCCCGTTTTGGTTGAAACCAGGGAGAGCAACAAGTGGAAGATCACCGCGGAAGAGTTCGAAGAGGCGATGACTCCTTCGACCAAGATGATTATTCTCAATACTCCGGGCAACCCAACTGGATCAGTTTATTCACGTTCGGAAATCGAAGCGATTGTTGAAGTGGCTTCATACGAGGACATCATCATTCTTGCTGACGAAATCTACGAGCACCTCGTCTATGGAGATGCCGAGCACGTAAGTGTCGCTTCAGTTAACGAAGACGCTTACAACCTGACGATAACCGTCAATGGTTTTTCCAAGTCTCACTCCATGACCGGTTGGCGTGTGGGTTACACCGCAGCTCCTCCGGAATTCGCTGGTGCACTTTCGTCAATTCAGGGACACACTAGTTCTAATGCGACGACCTTCTGTCAGTATGGCGCTTTGGCTGCTCTGAAAGCAGACGAGTCCGCTGATTTTATTACCAACCTCAAGGGCGAGTATGACGTTCGTCGTCAGTTCATGTTGGCCCGCCTCAAGGCGATTCCCAATGTGAGCGTAGTTGAGCCCAAAGGAGCTTTCTACTTTTTCGTCAACTGCACCAGTCTGGGGCTTAAGTCGGTCAATCTTTGCGACAAGTTATTGACTCGCTACAAGGTGGCCGCTGTTCCGGGAATTGCCTTTGGACACGATATGGGCGTTCGTCTCAGCTACTGCACGACCCTCGATGTTCTCAACGAAGGAGTTTCTCGCTTCGAAGAGTTCTGCCGTTCGCATTGATTCGAATCAATCTACGAAAAAGGCGCGGGAGATCGCGCCTTTTTTTTGTGATCAGATATCGAGGAGTCTCAGGCCTCCTTGGCTTTTTCGTCTTCGCTGGTGTTTGCGGTGTGTCCGAGTGAGGGGAGCACTTTGCGGACGAGTTTCTTAAGCCCGCCTTCGCCCTCCTCGTAGTCGACTTCGGCCTGGCGGTGTGCTTTTTCCCACGCGGGTGCGAAGCCGGGGGCTTGCTCGCGCATCAGGCCGATAGCGTTTTCGATGATGGTGAGTTGGCGGAGCTCGGCGCGGCCGGGCTTTTGCTGCACCGTTGAGAGATTGACGCGAAGCGTTTCGTTCTGCGCGCGAAGGTCTTCGAGTTTCTTCTGAATGCTCTCGTTTCCCTCGGCGTTGACCTTGAGTTGGGTGTTGAGGTGCTGCTGAAGTTCTTTGCTTTCTTCGGTTACCCGGGCAACTTCTTTCTTCATGTTCCGTCGGGCGGAGAAGCCTGATTTCCAGGTGAAGAAAGTGACAAGGAGTCCAAGGAGGAGGCCCCCTGCGAAGGGAGTGAAGAGGAGTTCTTTCAGTGTTTCCATAAGAGTGCGAGTAGCAGTGTTAGCACTGGCCTTGTCCTTTGTCTAGTGATGTCACTTCGATTGCTCGAGCATTCTCACCAATGAGACTTCGGCTTGCGCACGAACGTCTTCGGGGAGCTCCACTTGCGGGCTGAGATTTTCCAAGCAAGCGTGGAGTTTTTCAAGAGTATTCATCTTCATGTAACGGCAATCGGCGCAAGCGCAGTGATCGGTCGGTCCGGGGATGAGGTTTTTCTCGGGGACTTCTTTTTGGATGCGGTGAAGCATTCCTGACTCGGTGACGACGATGACGTTCTGTGATTCGGCTTCCTTGCAGAACTTGATCATTTTTTCGGTTGAGCAAACTTCGTCGGCGAGAAGGCGAACGGCTTGCGTGCATTCGGGATGTGCTACCACGACGGCATCGGGATACTCGTCCTTGATTTCTTGAATCGACTCACGGGTGAACTCGACGTGGACGTAGCAAGAGCCCTGCCAGAGATCCATTTGGCGGCCGGTTTGTTCAATGACCCATTGTCCGAGATTGGCGTCGGGCACGAAAAGGATTGGTCGGTTGGCTGGTGCTTGATTGACGATGTGGGGAGCATTTCCTGAGGTGCAAATGACGTCACAGAGCGCCTTCACGCCGGCGGAGCAGTTGATGTAGGCGATGACGTAGTAATCTTTCTCTTTGTTCTCATTGAGAAAGGCTTCGAGCTTGTCGGCGGGGCAGGCTTGTTCGAGGGAGCAGCCGGCGTCTTTGTCGGGAAGAACGATCGTTTTGTTCGGATTGAGAATTTTGGCGGTCTCAGCCATAAAGTGGACGCCGCAGAAGCAGATGACGTCGGCATCGGTTTCCTGAGCTTTGTATGCCAGACCGAGGGAATCGCCGACATAGTCGGCGAGATCTTGAATGGGGCCGATTTGGTAGTTGTGGGCCAGGATGACGGCGTTGCGTTCTTTTTTGAGGCGCAGAATATCTTCTTTGAGGTCGAGGACTGGTGCGTCGGGCATGGCGGGAGTTTCCCGAAAAGGGATTTGCAAGGCCAGATTAATCGCCGGGAAAGGCGTAGTCGACATCTCCCTTGGTCAGCTCGCAAAAGTAAAAGCGGTTTCCAAATTGTCCGGGATGAATAAGAGTCTGGAATTGACTGACTTCTCCGGGCGATGGCGATTTGAGAAGCCATTCCTTGGCGCAATGGACGAGGAACCGTCCCTGGGCAGTCACCAGGTGTTGAGTCAGGCCCAGATCGCGTGCGGCATTTTCGACGGAGGTGAAATTGACGTCCTCGGTGAGATCTTGCTCTCCGGGGAAATCGAGAGGGTGGGCGTTCGACTGGTGATTTCGATAGCAGCGGAGGGTCCCGGCCGAACGGGCGGGGTGATGGAGGGATGCTTCATCCATTCCGTAATCGATGAAGGTGAAGAGTCCTTTTTCGAAGATCTCGGAGAGTGGTCCCAGAAATGAATTGAGGTCGGGGTCGCCCTCGGTGACGAATCCGTCGGGAAAATCCCCATCATAGGAGAGATCGATAGGATCAGGTAGGGTGGCCCACTGGAAAGCCTTTCCATCATGATCGACGGCGGCTTCCCGCCATTCGTTTTGGGTTCTGAGGTAAAGCGGCACGGGGAGGGCGTCGAGGACCTCATTGGCGACGAGAACGCCGAATTTAGCCTGAATGTCCTTTGGTTTCGATATGATAGTGGCTCGCTCACCAAGGCGATCCTGTAAAAAGAGACATCTTTGGGGAAGCGGTTCGCTAATTACGTAATGGGTAGCTTTGGCAAACTGCGGATCAAGAGCGGGGAGGTAATCGAGGATATCGAGGGCCAGAGCTCCGTCGTGGGCTCCGATTTCAACGATGGTAAAGGAATCGGGCGAGCCGTTGGCGGTCCAGAATTTGTGAAAACGTCGCGCGAGGAGCTGACCGAAGACCGGACCAACGGAAATGCTGGTCATGAAATCGCCCTCCTTGGAGGCCGTGGGCGTTTCTGGTCGGGAATAGTAGCCGTGGGTGGGGTGATAGAGGCATTCCGCCATGTAATCATGAAAGGAAGTGGGGCCATTATTTGAGATTCGCGCAATGAGCTCATTGGCCAAGTCAGAGATTGCCCCGGAGTCGGATCGGGGATAAGGAAATGCCTGTTGCAGGCCTTCTGGGTTGGCAGTTATGCGAAAGCTCATGTTTGGACGAAAGAAAAAGAAGGAAAAGCGCAGCTTGTTCAAGCGCAAGGGCTTTTGGATTTTTACGATTTTCTGCCTAACGATAGTGGGGATGGGGAGCTATTATGTCGATAAGGAGTTACAGCCCTATCGTGACATCGCCCAGGAATACGACCTCGCGCTGATTCCCGTGGTGGAGCAGCCGAGTTTTATTTTGGACCGTAAAGGACGCGAGCTGGGCCGGATTTTTGTTCAGAACAGACACAATATTCCGTTGGAGGAAGTTCCTCCGGTTTTCGTGAACGCGGTGTTGGCCCAGGAGGATCAGCGGTTTTACGACCATGCGGGCGTGGATTGGGTGGGTGTTGGCCGTGCGGCATACTTGAATTACAAGAGTGGACGCCGGACCCAGGGGGCGGGAACGCTTACAATGCAGTTGGCTCGAAATGCCTTCAACCTTCTCAATGAGGCAGAAGACAAGGGGTGGTCGGGATACGAGCGTAAGATTATCGAAGCCTTTCTGGCGCTGAGGATTGAGGAAGATCTCCATTTGCAACTGGAAGGTGAGTTTCCTGATTTCCTGAAGCGAAAGAAGAAGGTGAAGGAGCAAATTGCCGAGTACTACCTCAATCGCGTCCCTTTCGGGGCGGGATTTTACGGGGTGAGATCTGCGGCTCTGGGTTATTTTGGAAAAGAGCCGGTTGATCTGGAAGCTCACGAATGTGCGTCCATTGTGGCTTGTTTGAAGAACCCTTCAAAAATGAACCCTCTGAAATTTCCCGAGGTTAATCGTAGGAACAGGGATCATGTTCTTCGTCGAATGGCCCAAGAGGGAATGATCACCGACGCGGATCGGGATCGGCTGATTGCCCTTCCAGTCACGCCGAATCCGAATCCGATTCGACGGGGTAAATCGCATTTGTATGAGTTGATTGCCAAGCAGGCAAACCAATTGGTGGGGGAAGAAGCGCTTTCGCAAGGAGGTTACATCATTCGCACCACCATCGATTTGGCCTACCAGAATAAGGTTGAAGAATCCCTCAAGGCTCAATTGGAAGAAGCCGAGAGCAGGCCTGGATACCAGCATCAGACGTATCAGGGTTTTGATCCTGGGAGCAAAAAGAGCCCGGATTATTTACAGGGATCTGCGTTGATGGTGGATCACACGACCGGAGAGGTTTTGGTTCACGTGGGAGGACGGGATTATGCTCATTCGCAATATGATTTTGTGGAGCTGGGACGACGGCCGCTGGGAACGGCTCTCTTTCCTTTTATCTACGCGGCAGCATTTGAAAACGGTTTGAACCCAGCCAGCCAACTATTGGACGAGCAGTTGGATGCCCGTCAGTTGATGGTTGGAGGAATGGAAGGTGTCGTTGGTGAGTGGGGGATGGAAGTCCGTGAGCCGCATTACGAAGGAGAGATTACCGCACGAAGGGGGCTGAATTCCTCGAAAATTTCTGCAACCGTTGGGATGGGAGTTAAATTGGGACTGGGGAAGGTTGTCGGAATGGCCAAGGATTTTGGAATCGATATTTCGAGTGAGAAGTTACTGAACAGACTTCTTGTTGGCTGGGATCTTGTGAGTCTTCCGGAGGTTGTGATGGCTTATACTACGTTTCCCAGAGGAGGCTCCCGCGTGGCAAAGACTCATTATATTTTGTCGATTCAGGATGGAAATGGAGAGTCGAGGTATCGATCGGATCTATCCTTGCTTGAGAGTGAGCCGAGTTGCTCCGAGGCAACGGCATTTCAGGTTCACTCGATCCTAAACGATGTCATGAAGGCTGGTAACCTTGCCAGTGTTTCCGATGAACTCACTGATGCCCCATTCTCAGGAGGTGGTAAGTCAGGGACTCCCTACGGATTTAGTGATGCCTGGATGGTAGGCTACAATAGCCGGATCACCTGCGGGGTCTGGATGGGATTTTATAAGGGAAGCCGTACGCCGATTCATGGCGAGGCATTTGCCAAGGATCTCGCGTTCCCAGTTTGGAAAGAAGCGATGAATGCGGCCTACTCCGATTTCCGGGGTGGGAAGATTGCCCAGCCCGCGTCTGTCGTGCGTCTTCCGACATGCCGGATGTCAGGGATGAAGCCGACACGTTATTGTAGTGAAGCAGTGGAGAATCCGGAGACCGGAGAATTGACGTTCCGCTCCACCAGCTATCAGGAATATTTTCACAAAGGAAGAGATCATGGGATCTGTGCCATTCACGGAAGTGGAGTGAACCCCGAGGAGTTGGCTTCAATTCCGACCCGCCGTGAGGCCTTGGCGATGATCCCAATTAAGCCCCAGGCGCCGTTTTTATTGGGATTCGACCCATACCAAAGTGAAACTCCAACTTTGGATCCGGAAGGACAAAGTGATGAAGATTACGTGGGATCTGAGAATTTGTTTATCGTCAGAGACAGGGTAAGAGGAGAACGTGAAGCCTTGCTGCGACTCCCCAAGCCGTTGCGATTTGAACTTAAAAGATAGAACCAGAAACTGTGTCTGCTAGTAGTGATTCTGAAAAAACCGCGGCGCGTTGGATGCCTTTTCAATGCCCGACTTGTTTTGCCCTATTTCGATTGCAGAAAGGAAACGCGGGAAGGCGGGGGCATTGCCCCCAGTGTCAAGTGGTTCTGACTGTGCCCGTGGACGGGAAGGAGTATTCTCCGGTCCAGGAGCAAAAGAAAATCGCTTCCACGGTAAAAACCATCGCGGTGGCTCGGGTCGAAGATCCGGAGGAAGGTAAATCCTGGAAGGATAGCCCCAGTAAGAGGAAGAGAAGATATATCGGAGAGTCCGATGAGGTGCTCAATTGGGAAGAAGCCAAAAGTGAGGAGGGGAAATCATATTCATGGATGGTGGCGTGTAGCTGTGCTTTGATGGTGGCGGTTTTATCGGCGGTCGGGATCGCTGTGGTGAAGAATGCTCCTAGTAAAAAAGGAACGTCCACACCCACTGTGATCGGTGGTGCCGCGAGTGCAGCGGTATTGGAAAAAAGCTTACAACTTCCTCAGAATACCAGCTATCTAAATGAGGAGGGTGTTGATGTCATCAAGAAGACAGTCGACGAGTATGAAAAATTTGATGTTGTTAAGATCGAAAATGCCGTGAAGGGATTTATGACATCGGGGAGCATCCAAGAGCGCCTTACTTTTGCCAGGGACCCGGAGCGAGTGAAGCCATTGATGGAGGAATATTACGGTA
>NHEN01000105.1 GCA_002172625.1 Verrucomicrobiaceae bacterium TMED86
CTTTGTAGGATTTTCCTTCAGGAGTGCTCATAGCGCTAAAAAGCAGGGCGGACGCTAGGCTTGAGGACCCAAAAGGTCAAGGTCGGGCCAAAACACCTTCTTGTTTAACAATTCAACCCACCTTCAGATTGCAACGAGATTGCCACCACTAATCCAAACAAAGCCGCTTCAAACCTTCGAATTTTGACCCAGATTCATGCCTCGGGAGCCACCAAGGGGAAAAAATCGCACCAACGGTATATCCCAGCGAAGCAAATCCTCAAAATCGTCTACAGCCCGTTCCCATCCTTCTTAGCCTATTTTGGCTAAGCGTCTCTCCAACGACAGTCACCAGGAGGAGCGAACGGTATCGTTTGATTCGATGTCTCTTACATAATATTCGATTCCCAAAGCTGCTCTATTTGGGCTATTTCTTAGATCGATGAAATTCAACTCCTTACCCCAACCTCAATCTTCCCGCCCCTATCGGTCTTTCGGTCCGGCTCGAAGAATGGCTCCGGAGCCATCAGCCAGAGGCAATTCCCGAGCACGCATACGGTATGAGTGATCCCAACCTGCGCCCGAGTAACTGGATAGGGCTGGGCTATTTGGTGATGGGGTTATTCACCACCACTATAGGAATTTCTTTGGCATTATCGGAACATGCCTTCCTTTGGCTCACCGGACAATGCTTCATCGTGGTTGCATTTATTCAATGGTTCTCGATGTTGCACGAGTGCGGGCATGGCACCCTCTTTCGTCGGCGTCTTCCAAACCAAATCGTGGGACAGCTTGCAGGTTTCTTCGCACTCATTCCCTTCCTCTCGTGGAAGCGGGTACATTCCCTGCATCACCGGTGGACAGGATGGCAGGATATTGATCCAACCACGGAGCAACTCGCGCAAAAACCCACAAGCCGTGGCTTGATTAGCTTGGCTAACTTCTGCTGGCGCTGGTGGATCCCCCTATTCTCGGTGGTCTACCGATTGAACAACTACTGGAATTTGCCTCGATTGCGGAGGCGATTACAGGCTCAAGCGGAGTGGCAAAGATTGGCTTTTAATGCGCTGCTACTCGCAACGATCTACGTGACAATTCTAGTATTTTCCGGACCCTGGGCCATCCTAAAATTGGCCGGCCCCGGTTTGATTGGTAGCCTGATCTTTCAGGATGTCTTCCTTCTGAGCCAACATACCCATGTGCCCCAAGAGCAGAGCGATGGCCGCGAGGTCAAACCCTTCTCTTCCACAGAGCAGGAAATCTTCACGCGTTCCCTAAAGTTTCCCGAGTGGTTTTCGCGACTGGTGCTCATTGAGTCTGATGCCCACGAATTACACCACGTGTATCCCTATCTTCCCGGCTACCGGCTGCATCGTGTTCCGGAACTTGAATCTAACGAAATGCACTGGCTCAAGTGGGCATTCACTGTTCGCCGCATCCCCGCAGAGATCTTTCTCTACCAGAACCGAAACGAAAGCGGCTTCGATATCTAATTTAACATCATGGATCCTTGGAACTGCACTCTCTTTCTACTCGCAGCCTTCACCTTGGCCGGGGTGGCACAAGTGATTTGGCTCAAATCCAAATGCTTGAGGCAATGGGCCATCCCTCTGGATGGGAGGCGGACTTTTCGCGGTCATCGTCTCCTCGGAGAGAACAAGACCTGGCGGGGGTTCATGGTGATGGTGCCTGCGGCAGGGTTGGCCTTCTGGGGGTTAGCAAGGTGGATCCAAGCAAGTCATGGGAGCCTTACACAAGCGGGGCTCTGGAATCTGTCTCCGTCATCATATGCCCTGCTCGGAGCATGGAGTGGATTCGGATTCATGGCCGGAGAATTGCCCAACTCCTTCCTAAAGCGTCAACTGGACATCGAGCCAGGAGAGATGGCAAGAGGTCCCATTTCGCGATGGGCCCTCTTTGCCCTAGACCGCTGCGATTCCATTCTCGGCCTCTTGGTGGCTCTGAGCATCTTCGTCCCGACCACTTGGGAGATCTGGATCGGGATGCTCTTAATTGGTGCCGGCATCCATTGGCTGTTCAACGTGGTCCTTTATCTCCTGCGCGTGAAGTCGCGTCCCGCCTGATCATGAATACCATTTCTTCCAATCCTACCGGCACACGAACCAGTTCAGCAATATTTTCAGTCCCGATGCAAGGCGAAGGCCAGGCCCTGCCGAACCAAATCGGAGAGAAGGCCAACGGGCTCGTGCGAATAAAAGAGTTGGGACTACGCGTCCCGACTGGACTTGTGGTTACTGCCGAGGCTTTTGAGCGATTCCTTGATCAGGGTAACCTGAGGTCCGAGATCAACTGGGCCTTGGGTGACCTCCATCTGGAGAAGCCGGACAGCTTTGAACGGGTCAGCCGAAAGATTAAATCGCTCGTGATGGATTCATCGCTGCCGGATGAGGCATGGACAGAGATCGTTGCAATCCGCGACCATGAATTGGGTGAGGAACCCTTGATCGTTCGTAGTTCGGCGTTGGGCGAAGATGGAGAGGAAGCATCCTTCGCCGGGCAACTCGATTCGATATACCCGGTGGTAGGTGACGAGTGCTTGCGTCAGAGCATTCTCCTGTGCTGGGCGTCATACTGGTCCGGTCGTTCGTTGTTTTATCAAAAGAGCGGGAAGGGCCAATTGAAAGGAATGGGTGTTATTATCCAATCCCTAGTGCCCGCGGCAGTGGCAGGAGTATTATTCACGCGCGACACCAGAATCAGTAATGATGGCGGCAATTCCCGGATGTATGGAGAATACTGCCATGGACACGGCGGGGATTTGGTCGCCGGGCGGATCAATCCCGGCCGCTTTGTGATTGAAAGGGAGAATGAAAAAGGATGGATCGAGTCTCCGCCCGACGAGAGTCAAGATGATGCGATAGACAAACTCCTGCGGGAGTGTCTTTCCCAATTATGCCACCAGTCGCTGATCCTTGAAGAGCGACTTGGTGGTCCTCAAGACATCGAGTTCGTCATCGATGCTCAAGGTGTTCTTTTCTTTGTCCAATCCCGGCCGGTGACCGTCCTCCTGGGTGAACCATCGCCCGAGTGCACAACGAATCCTTCAACTAATGGCAAAGTGATCTGGTCAAACGCAAATGTGAACGAGAACTTTCCCGATCCAATCTGCCCGCTCCTCTATTCGATCGCGTCGGAGGGATACTACCACTACTTCCGGAACCTTGCCCTGGGATTCGGAATCTCGCCACGTCGGGTAGATGTCGTGGAGGGATCCCTGCGTGGAATCATCGGGGTTCACGGTGCACGAATGTATTATAATCTCACCGCAGTGCACAGCGTATTGAAATGTGCTCCCGCCGGTCCACGGATAGTCGACTACTTCAATCGCTTTGTCGGGACCGAGGGTGACGCCCATTCATCCCAAACTCTTCCTAAGGGAGGCATGCTTGAAGTGCCCACCATCGGGTGTAAGACAACATGGAAATACCTCTTTTTGCGGCGACGGATCGAACGCTTTGAAGGCACGGTTAAGAAATTCTGCGAAGAGTCTTCAAACAAACATCTCGAACAGCGGAGCATCGAAGCCTTGCTCGGGAACTTGCGAGGCTTCCTCCATATTCGATTTCATCAATGGAACAATGCTGCTCTTGCAGACACTGCAGCGATGGTCACTTATGGTTTGCTGGGAAGCTTTCTGCGACAGGCCTTTCCGGAATCCAAAGACGCCGGCTTGCAAAATTCGCTCATGAAAGGGATTCCAAACCTAGTAAGCGGAATCCCACCCCTCCGGCTTTGGGAGATTTCCCGCCAAATTCGGGCCGATCTCCGCCTCCTTAAGCTATTTGGCAAATGGAACAATGAAGAGGTTCTCGAAGAGATTTACAAGGACCCGTCCTTTAAAAAAATTCAAACGGAGATCGATAAATACCTAAACGAATGGGGATTCCGTTTTTCGGGCGAACTGATGCTCACCGTCCCAGCGCTCGACGAACAACCTCTCACTCTCATTCGATGGTTACGGAGTTACTGCGACGTCGAAGGTGAATCGCCGGCCGAGGCCTTAGATCGACAGGCCAGGGACAGAGATGCTCATAAGGCTAATTTGATCGCCGATCTCAAGAAGGCCAAGCCTTGGTGGTCTCTCCGGAGGGCCGTGGGGATCGCGTGGTTCCGCCTGCTAGTTCGGGCCGCACCTGCTTCGATCCGATATCGTGAACGCGTTCGCCTAAAGCAAGCCCAACTCTATAACCGCTGCCGGCAAATTGCCTTGGCGGCGGGTGCCCGTCTGGTGGAAACCAGACGACTCGACGAGCGGGAAGACGTCTTCTTTTTCACCTGGCAGGAGTTAGAAAAGGTTCTTGAAGGAATCGACATTTTTCCCATATCTCTCGGTGATGTAGTGAGGTCGCGAAAATCGGACCACGCGCGCTTGAGTATGCAAGAGCCGCCCGATCAATTCACGCTTCCCGAGGGTGAGTTTTACGATCCCATGCGAGCGGGTGCCCGAGACCAAAACAGCTCTATGGACAAAGCCGAATCTGCTCAGGGGCTGAAGGGAATGAGCGCGTGTGGCGGCGAAGTGGAAGGCCGGGCCGCGGTAATCAACGATCTTTCCGAATCAAATCAAATTCGACCGGGGGATGTTCTAGTGACGAAGCAGACTGATCCCGGATGGGGTCCGATCTTTTTCTTAATTAAGGGCTTGGTTCTCGAGCGGGGAGGAATGCTATCGCACGGCGCGATTATCGCACGCGAGTATGGCATTCCGGCGGTGGTCGGGGTCAAGGGAGCAACGGAGCACATCACATCCGGTCAAAGAGTGCGAGTGAAAGCAGATCAAGGACATGTCGAGCTCCTCTAAAACAAGCCTTTGGGACTACCTTGCCGAACGGTTCCCACCGGGGCAGTTTGCACCCCTCGCTCTGATGCTACTGATGGCAAGTTTGGTCAGTGGACGCGCACTTCACCTTGGTGAACTCGTACTACAGTTCGGATTGACTCTCTCCTGGATTTTTCAATTCCGTCTCTTGGATGATCTGCACGACCGCGAGCGAGATCGCAAGATGCAGCCTCACCGAGTTCTCGTTCAAACAGAATCGCTCGGGTATTTTCGTTGTTTGGCAGGACTTGCCACTATTGGAAATCTCGGAGCGACCGGACTCCTTCTCTCATGGAACATCTCTTTTACGATACTCGTGCCGCTGAACTTAATGCTGGCGGCCTTGTACTGGAAAGGAGGAATCCAGCGGCTGGTGCATACTCAAATCGTGCTGATCAAGTATCCGATGTTTGTCCTCATGCTAAGCGGTGGCATTCCTGGATTCTCAGTGACAACCAGTCTCGTGACACTTCTAATTTACTTCACTTTCGCGGTTTTTGAATTGCTGCATGATCCTTCACTTAGGTTTGGAAAACGAGGAGAGACGGCCCTATTTGTAGAGGCCTTTTTCCTTGGCGTGATGTGGTTTCTCTTAGCAGGTTGGACCGCCTATTCTCATCCCATTGCCACGATCATTCTGACAGGTCTGGCCATGTGTGCTTGCCTTTTGTTGTTTCATTTATTTCGGCCTGAGACCACCAACCATCGTCCAATCTTTTTGCCAACTATTCTCCAATTAATGGTGCTTACCTTTCTAACTTGATGATGAAATCAAATTCTTCCCTACCTCAGTCTGACGAAGAGTCAGGTCGCTTCGAAATTGTTTCTTGTCTCTCCTGTGGGGAAACAAGTAATCGGGATTTTATCTTCGCCCAAGACGATTTAACCGGTAAGCCCGGCAAATTCCGTTTCGTAAAATGTAGCTCCTGTGGACTCGTCTACCAAAGCCCCCGTCTGCGGCTAGACCCCATCAAGGAGTTCTATGACAACGAGTATATCGCCCACCGCCGAAAAACAAACGGCGGATGGCTGGCGCCTCTTTTGAGTTGGGTGCTTGATGGTGTGGAGCGCCGAAAAGAGCGGCTGACGCGGCGATATGCGCAGATTAGAACGGCGACTGAAGTGCTCGATGTGGGTTGTGGAGCGGGGGGGTTCCTGCAACGATTAAGGGAAAGACATGGAGCAAAAACCACAGGGCTGGACTTCAAAGATCTCTCCGGACACCCCTCCCTTGTTGGAAGCCGTTTTTATTGCGGGATCTTCTACGAACAAAACTTCAACGGCAAACGCTTCGACCTGATCACGATGTGGCATTTTCTGGAGCATGACTACGATCCGGCTCAGTCATTAGCGACCGCGGGTGAGCTGCTAGCAGATGACGGTCGACTCATTATCGAGGTACCTCGCCTAGACAGTAGAACCGCGGCTTGGTTCGGCGACCGTTGGCCCGGACTCCAAGCCCCGCAGCACACCATTTTATTTGATCGCGAACACTTAGAGAAAATGGCGAAGTCGGCCGGCTTGCAAGTAGTAGAGTATCTTCCCTATGGAGCCTTTCCAGCTTACTACTACTTGTTTACCGGGGTCGCGTTCAAATTATTACGGGGTCGCGGACTGAATGTTCGCCG
The DNA here is from genome assembly GCA_002172625.1 of Verrucomicrobiaceae bacterium TMED86. GTDB lineage: Bacteria > Verrucomicrobiota > Verrucomicrobiia > Verrucomicrobiales > Akkermansiaceae > SW10. The sequence continues at coordinate 6,448 of NHEN01000105.1, forward strand.
AGCCCTATTACCCTACTTCCTTGGACAGGTATTGCTCTTCCCGGTGATGCTCTTCGAACGGAAACTTAACCTTGCGATGCAAACCATCGTCTGCCGGAAAGCGTCATGAAAGAGAGCTCAATTCACAGTATCCGCCAGATCACTTTTATCGCCATGACGATGGGAGTGATGGTGGTCTTTGATATACTACTACTCTTGATCGCGATTCTGACCTTATTTCAGGCGCGCCGGCTCTATGCCGAAGTGATGGTGCGAGGCTTGAGCCAGTTTGTCCTTTTCATGGCCAAGATCCGCATCGAAGAACATGGGCGGCCGCAGTCAAAAAAAGCTGTTTTCTACATGCCCAATCACCCCTCGATGCTGGATGTCTTTATGCTTACCGCCCTCGGACTTCCCCGGACCCGCTACTTCATGAGCTCGAGTGTTTGGACCTACGTGCCGTTCGCTTTCGCCTCTTGGCTAATGGGAGTTTTCTTCGTTCCGGACCAAAGTCGGAGAGCGGCGCGTGTGCGCTGCTTCCAGCGCGCCGAGCGGAGCCTGTTAGCCAGTGGAGAATCGATTCTTGGAACGCCGGAAGGCCGGATCAATCAAAATGGACTGGGTCCCTTCAATCGTGGCATATTTCACCTTGCGACCCAGCTTGGAACTCCCATCATTCCAATTTGCATTCTCTTTCCTCCGGGAGCCAAGCCTAAACTTTTTTTTGCGCGCCGTTCGACAGTCGTGAGGGTGAAATTTCTACCAGAAATTGAGACCAAAACCTGGAAGGTTGACGATATTGATACTCACAAAGAACAGGTAAGGGAGGTATTTCAAAGATTCATCGTAGAGCATTCTGAGGCCGAATATGCCTCCTTGTCCCAAACGATGGCTAATCAGCAAACTCATCAAGAATCACCATGATACCGCCTCGTTTTACTCACCTGGGCGAACTGCTTGAGCACCGGGCAACGAGGCAGCCTGATTCGCTTGCACTCGGATTCCTTGACGACGGTATACTCCCCGGATCAAGCCTCACCTACGCCCAGTTGGCGAACCAAGCCGCCGAGCTGTCGGGGCGCCTGCAATCGTCCGCCGGGCCTGGCACTCGAGCATTGCTATTGCTGCCCGCCGGTCTGGATTTCGTCGTCGCCTTCTTTGCCTGCCTGCAGGCGGGCATAATTGCGGTTCCCGTGCCCGCTCCCCACCCGGCCCGTCTCACAAAGGCGATCGGCCGATTGCAGGCCATTGCCGCTGATGCCGGGGCCACCGTAATCATCTCAGACGCCTCCCTCCGCCTTGCAGGAGATGTCCTTTGCGATCAGTATCCCGCGCTGAGGAGCGCCCAATGGATCGACCTAAATGGAAGCGATGAAGAACAATATAAGGACTATTCTCCGGCATCGTTCTTAAAGTACGATACGGCTCTTTTGCAATATACCTCCGGATCTACCTCCGACCCACGTGGAGTGATAGTCACTCACGAGAACCTACTGAGTAACCTCGAGGCCATTGAAAAACGGGTCACCAACCATGAGAGCAGTGTATCTGTGAGTTGGCTTCCACACTTCCACGACATGGGGCTGGTCGGAGGAATCCTGCAGCCGATCTATGGAGGCCATCCGGGCTGGTTGATGTCCCCGGCCACATTTCTGCACCGTCCGGCACGTTGGTTGGAGGCAATCACATCATTAAGGGCCACCTTCAGTGGCGGACCGGACTTCGCCTACGATTTATGTGTGCGCCGAATCAGCTTGGAACAACGTGCCTCGCTCGATTTGAGTAGCTGGGAATATGCTTTCAACGGCTCTGAACCGGTGAGGCAAAAGACCATGATCGAATTTTCCCAGACATTCGAAGACTCGGGATTCCATCACGGTGCATGGCGTCCAGTCTACGGTTTGGCAGAAGCGACCCTCATGGTCGCAGGCGGCAGCGCCGGATCAAGCTACAGCTCGCGACAACTTGCAGCAGAAGCCCTCGAAGATCACCGCGTTGAAGAATGTTTAGATGACGAGCGTGGAGTGACGAGCGTTAGCTGTGGTCCGCCGATTGAGAGCACGAAGGTCCTCGCAGTTCATCCGGAGACGCACACCGTATGCCCGCCTGGAGAGGTTGGTGAACTCTGGGTGCGAGGCCCTGGCGTCGCTCGTGGATACTGGGGAAAGACCAACTCCGAGACCTCGGTATTCGAAAAAAAACTTCTTGGAGCCTTCAACCGTTCCTTTCTACGAACGGGAGATCTGGGATTCGTAGCAGACGGAGAAATCCATGTAACGGGACGAATGAAAGACCTGATCATCATTCGTGGGCGCAAGCTCTACCCTCAGGATATCGAACTCACGGTGGAGACTTGCCACTCAATGATTCGGCCTCATGCCTGTGCCGCTTTTTCTATCATTGACGAAGGAGTTGAATCGGTAGCGGTAGCGGTGGAGATTGAGCGAGCCGCCGCTAGCGATGATAGTGTCTTTCAAAAAGAGGTGACCAACGCCATCCGTCAAGCGGTAAGCGAGACCCACGAAGTTGGACTTGCAAAATTGACTCTGCTACGGCCCGGATCACTCCCTCGAACCACTAGTGGGAAAATCCGCCGCAGCGCCCTCAAAACGAGGTTAGCTCCTTCGAAAGAAATCATTTCAGTGTCTGGCGCATTATGAAAAGAAGCGAATTGGAAGAACACTTGTGCGCGCTGGCAACTCCGCGATTGATGGAAGCCCCGAGCGATCTTGAGGTTGCACTCACGTGTTAC
>NHEN01000106.1 GCA_002172625.1 Verrucomicrobiaceae bacterium TMED86
GGCTACAACGCCGTCAAGGACGTCGTCCACGTCCGCGACCTCCACGCCACCATGCTCCACCAACTCGGCCTCCACCACGACCGCTTCAGCTACCCCTTCCAGGGCCTCGACATGAAACTCACCGGTGTGGAAAAGGCGAAGGTGATCAAGGGGATTCTATCCTAGCAAAAATGGAGAGTGGCCGTTGAGGCGTGGTTTGGGGGAAGCGGGCTGGAAGCACCCAAGAGCATTTCACCCACTCTCCATCGCCCTCTACGGCGTCTGGCCTTCTCGCACCTCTCCATCGAGGTTGGCCTGCCAAATCTTACCGGTCTCGACGTGCATGCAGGTCAGCCAACCCCCGCGGCCGGGGTCGGTGTCGATGCAGATGGCGTGGCCAAGATTCAAAGGGACGTGCCCCTTCTGGGCAGTGTGTCCGCAGATCATCACCTTGCCGGAACAATGCGGTTCGGGCGTGCCAAATTTCTTGTGAATGATAGTAAAAGGCAATTGCTCGTCCACCGGGGTGTCGGGTTCGAGGTTGGCATGCACAAAGATGTGTGTGTCGGTTTCAAAGTAGGGCTTGTTGCGCTTTAGGAAATCCCAATGTGACTGCGGCACGTCATCGGTCGAGCCCCCGTAGGAATCGAGCGTCGCTCCACCACCCCAGACGTCCAGCCAATGCGCAAGGTCTGTCTTGTCGATGTGCGAGAGGAAGAATTTTTCCTCATGATTCCCGGTGAGAAAGACGATGTTAAATTTCTTCTCCAACCCAATGAGATAATCAATCACACCCTTTGAATCAGGACCGCGGTCAACGTAATCACCCATGAAGATAATTTGATCCTCGGGCTGCGGATCAATCGTCTTCCAAATCAATTTCAACACGTCCAAACATCCGTGAATATCTCCAATCGCAAGCGTTCTCATGTGAGAGGAGCTTCTGAATTTTGGTGACCTTGTCAACGACTGGGAAATCTGAAATAGCCCAAGGCGACCAAACTGAGAAGATAAGGGAACTAAGAGGCCAAAGCAGCATGGCTATCTCGCTCCCCCAACCGATCGCCAGCCTCGACGACATTGAGGGGAAATAATCCTTCTCGAAACGAGGTATCATAGGTCAGCTTTTCCCACGACCTATGAAGATCACCAGATTTCTCCTCCTCGCCTGCCTCGTCCCATTCGCGGCCGAAGCAAAACAAGACAAACCCAATATCGTCTGGATTGTCAGCGAGGACAACTCAGCGAAATGGTTGCGCCTCTACAACGAAGGCGGCGCACCCATGCCCTATGTCGAACGCCTGGCCAGAGTCGGCATTACGTTCAACAACGCCTTTTCCTGCGCTCCCGTTTGTTCTGTCGCCCGCAGCACCATCATTTCCGGTTGCTACGCCCCCCGTCTCGGCGCGCAATACCATCGCAAACAAGCCACCGTCGCCATGCCCGACGGGCTCAGGATGTTCCCCTGGTATCTCCGTAAAAACGGTTACCACACCACCAATAATTCCAAAGAAGACTACAACTTCCATCCGGCCGATAAGAAAGACGTCTGGGATGCCTCATCCCGCAAGGCGAGCTACAAGAACCGAAAGCCCGGTCAGCCATTCTTCCACGTGCAAAACTTCGGCACGACTCACGAGGGCAAAACCTTCGGCGATCCGTTGAAGTTCCAGCTCAAGACCGATCCCGCCAAAGTTAAACTCGCCGCCTACCATCCAGACACGCCCGTCTTTCGGCGCTCCTACGCCCACTATCTCGACAACCACATGGCAGTTGATGCACAGATTGGAGCTTTCCTCAAAAAACTCGAAATAGATGGGCTCCTCGATGACACCTTCATCTTCTACTACGGCGATCACGGCGGCGTGATGCCCGGTAGCAAAGGCTACGCCAACGAAAGCGGCCTGCGCGTGCCCATGGTCGTCTCCGTTCCCAAAAACTGGCAGCACCTTGCACCCACGCCCGCGAGAACCCGCGTCGATGGCTTCGTCGAATTTGTTGATCTCTCCGCCACCGTGCTCAATCTCGCCGGGATCGAGATTCCTGCCGCCATCGATGGTAAACCCTTCCTCGGCAAAGGGGTCACACTTGAGGAGCTCAACAAGCGCGACCAATCTTTTGGATACGCCGATCGCTTCGACGAGAAATACGACCTCGTTCGTACTTTGCGAAAAGGGAAGTTCCGCTACTCCCGCAATTACCAACCATTCAACTTCGACGGGCTCTACAACGAATACCGCTACAAGCAGACGCCCTTCGCTCAATGGCGCGAACTCTATCTCTCCGGAAAACTCAACGCAGCCCAAGAACAGTTCTTCAAAGCCCGGCCGGCCGAAACACTCTACGACCTCTCTTCCGATCCCGACGAAGTGAAGAACCTCGCCAGTGATCCGGCTCATCAAAAAACGCTCCTTGAGCTCCGCGCTCTCCTTCAAAAGAGGATCAAAGGTATGCCCGACCTTAGCTTCTATCCTGAGCCGGTCTTTCTCAAGACAGCTACCGACAGCCCTGTCGCCTTTGGTCAGAAACACAAATCCGAGATCGCCAAACTCATTGAAACCGCCGACCTCAGCCTAAAGAGTTTCGAAGAGGCCAAAGAGGGAATTGCCACAGCCCTCGATGCAAAAAATCCATGGGAACGCTACTGGGGACTCATCGTTTGCAGCACCTTTGGAAAGCAGGCCGCTCCCTTTTACGAACAGGCCAAAAAGCTGGCCGCAGACGATGCCGAGCCACTCGTGCGAACCCGCGCTGCGGAGTTTCTCGGCCTGACCAGACAGCAGGATCCCCGCCCTGTTCTCACCGAAGTCCTCAACGCCACCGAGGACCACATCCTAGCCAACCTGATCCTGAATACCGTCGTCGTCCTGCAAGACAGCAAACCCGGATACAAGTTCGATGCTTCAAAACTCACCGCCTCCTGGGTCAACAACAAGAAAGCCGAAGTCGCCAGCCGCGTGCTCTATCTCAAGTAAATGGCGAAGTGATTTGAACAGGAGCCCCTTCAACAAGGCCCAACCAAAAATCAATCTTCTCCCTTTATCTCGATCCTCATTCTGTCAACTTCCCCAAATCATGCTTCGAAAATTTCTTCTCTTCCTCCTTTCCGTTTCGCTCCTTCAAGGAGCCAAAAAGCCCAACGTCCTCTTCATCGCCATTGATGACCAAAACGACTGGATTGGCTGCCTGAACGGCCACCCGAATTCAAAAACTCCCCATATTGATGCGCTCGCCAAGAGCGGAACCCTCTTCAACAACGCCCATTGCCAGTCGCCCCTTTGCAACCCCTCCCGCTGTTCCCTCATGCTTGGTCTTCGTCCCGACTCCACCGGCATCTACGGACTCGCGCCCTTTTTCCGTCAGGTTCCTGAGTATCAAGACCACGCCTCCCTAGCGCAACACCTCGCCAACAATGGCTACCACACCGCAATGGCCGGAAAAATCTTCCACGGAGGATATGGCAAACAAACAAAGGGCAAACACCTCGAATGGCACGAAACAGGACCCAGAGCCACCGGCGCTCCCTTCCCTAAAGAACGCCTCGTCAAAAACACTCCATCGCCCCACAAACTCGTCGACTGGGGCGTCTTCCCTCACAAGGACGAGGACAAGGGTGATCACAAGATCGCCACCTGGGCCGTCGACTTCCTCGATAAGCAAGCAGCCAAAAAAGACGACAAACCATTCTTCTGCGCTGCCGGATTCTTCCTCCCACACGTCCCTTGCTTCGCCACCCAGAAGTGGTTCGACCAGCATCCGCTCGACACTCTGAAGCTCCCAGCCATTCATCCCACCGACCGCGACGACACCCCGCGCTTCTCTTGGTATATCCACTGGAAACTTCCCGAGCCCCGTCTGAAGTTTCTTCAAGAAGCCAAGGAATGGGAAAACCTCACCCGCTCCTACCTCGCCTGCACCACTTTCGTTGACCACCAGGTCGGCCGCATCATGACGAAACTCAAGGAAACCGGCCTTGATAAAAACACCATCATCGTCCTCTGGTCCGACCACGGTTGGCACATCGGCGAAAAACAAATCACCGGAAAGAACACCCTCTGGGACGACGGAACCCGAGTCCCCCTCATCTTCGCCGGCCCCGGACTGAAGCCCAACCAAGTTGTTCAGGAACCCGCCGAGCTCCTTGATATTTACCCCACTCTCTGCGACCTCCTGAAGATTGATTCACCAAAGCATCCCCTGCAGGGACTCTCCCTGATTCCTCAACTTAATAAGCCCGCCACTCCACGGACCCAGCCCGCCATCACCACCCACGGCGCACACAACCACGGCATCCGCACAAAAGACTGGCGCTACATTTGCTACGCCGATGGCTCAGAGGAACTCTACCATCACCCCAACGACCCCAACGAATGGCATAACCTCCTTGCCAAGAAGCCAGTCGCCAAAGCACACCGGGCGAAAGCCGATGCTCTCGCGAAATTCCTCCCCAAAGACAACCTTCCTCCGGTCCCGAATTCAAAAGCCCGCATCATCACCTACGACCCGAAAACCAAGGAGGTGATCTGGGAAGGCAGGAAAGTGGGAAAGAACGATCCGATTCCCGAGGTCGAAGATTAACGACAAAAGCTCCACGGCTCCCTCGCCGAGCTCCGGCGGGCCAAGGAGGAGGCTGCGTAAGACAAAAATTAATTTCTATCGCCCGTCGCCGGTATAGATGATCTTCCCGTCCTTCGGCGCCTGGGGCCATGGCGTCGTGCCGGGGGCCCAGGTCTGGGGCTGGGTTGCCCGGATTTTTGAAACCTCGTCTTTGATCCATTGCGGAACATTCTCGTTTTCCTCCTGACCATAAACCCAAGGCAGGGCCGGGCTCATGAGGCGATCCATTCCCGTTAGAGGCGGACGCTCCTTGCCATAGGCCTCGACGAGTTGAGTCAACTCGGCAACCACCTTGGGGTTCCCGGCCGCGATGTCCTTTTTCTCACCCGGATCCTTGACGATATTATATAGCTCTTTTCCAACGAGCTTGTAATCCCCCTTCCGGATCGCCGGAAAGCGCACACTCCCCGACACCTCGAAGACAATCTCATCGCGCTTGCTCTTGGCATCGCCAAAAATGACATCCGTCATATTCATGCCGTCGAGTTTGCGCTCCTGCTTAAGCGAACCTCCCGCCAAAGTAGCGAAGGTATTGTAGAAATCCGTCACGTGCATCATGCCGCTGTTGGTGCTGCCGGGCTTGATCTTTTCCGGCCAACGCATCAGGCAGGGAACACGCACGCCCCCTTCGTAGTTGGTATTCTTGGTGCCCCGATACGGCGCATTCATTTCCTCGCGGAGACCACCGTTATCGTTGGCAAAAATCACGAGCGTGTTGTCCTTATATCCACTTTCGTCGACTGCTCCCACAATACGACCCACCGCATCATCGAGACACTTCAGCGCGGCGTAACGCTTACCATGCTCTTCAACGTAACGCGGAATTTCTTCCAGTGGTCCGTGGATCGCATTGAAGGCAACATACATAAACAAAGGCTGCTGCTCTTTCTTACCGCTCTGAGTCATGCGGTGATTGGCAATCACATTGACGGCCTCGCTGGCGATCAAGTCGGTGGCGTATCCCGGCTCGTAAACCGGCTTCTGATTGCGATGCCAATCATAAACCACAAAGCGCGCGGGTGCATTGTGAAGGATGCACTTGTTGTTGTAATCAATGCCCCAGCCGTAGTGCCCATACTGATGCATGAAGCCCTGCCCCATCGGGAGCTGTCCGGGCAACCACTCCCCGCAATGCCATTTCCCGGCAATCGAGGTAAAGTATCCCGCGTCTTTCAGCAACTCGGCAACAGTGCGCTCTTTGGTGCTCAAGCCATGAATCCGGCGGGTCTCTTCACCCTCCTTATTCTTGACCAATTTCATCCCGAGCTTCGCAAGATAACTCGGCTTACCAAAGTCCTCCGAACGCCAGTCACTCCAGGTCCGGAAGGCGTAGCGCCCGGTAAGAAAGGCCGCGCGGGTCGGGGCACAGACCGCATGGACATAGAAATTATCCAGACTCACACCGTCCTTGCGCAACTTGTTGATATGCGGAGTCAACTTTGGATCCAATCCATTAAAACCAAATTCATTCCAGCCCACATCGTCGGCCAGGATAAACACGATATTAGGCCGTGACCCATCCACCGGGGAAGCCGCAGCCGCCCCGGAAAAAAGGGCCAAAGCTCCCATAATCATCTGTGATATTTTTCTCATCGTTCTAAAACTATACGTCGCAAATTGAAATCGCCTCTTCCAGGCCCTTGAGCGCATCGCGCTTGGGAATCCACTCGTGCCCCACGTAACCGGTGTAGCCCACCTTGAGCAAGGCCTTCATCACTCCCACGTAGTTGATTTCCTGGTCATCCCCAATCTCGCCGCGACCCGGATTGCCCGCGATCTGCACGTGGCCGATGAACTCGGCGTGCTGCTCGATCCGGCGAACCAGGTCTCCATCCATGATCTGCACATGATAGGCATCGAAGAGAACTTTCAATCCCGGCGACGACACCGCCTTCACGATCTCGACACAGTAGTCAATATGATCGCCGTGGTATCCCGGGTGCCCCATCATTGGTTCGGCGACTTTTGAATTCAGTGGCTCGATCACCATCGAGACTTTGTTCTTCTCAGCAATTTTTGCCATTTTCTTAAAGCCCTCAACGCAGTTCTTAAATCCCTCTTCGCGGCTCACCACGCTCCCATTCTCTTCCTTCGAGGTATCGAGCATTCCGGTAAAAGTCATGACATTGGGAAAGCCCATCGCCCCCGTCGCCACGATCGCCTTCTCCAGCGCCGCAAACACCTCGGGATGATGCCCCTTGTTATTCATGCCACGCACAAAGGAATGTGTCCGGGTTGCGCCACAAACCAAACCCGTTCCTTTTAGCTGAGCCAGCTCATCGGCGGAAAATAATTCCACCCCGGCCACTCCGAGCGCCTTGGCATGTTTGATCAAATCCGTCTGACTCCAGCCCGCTCCTTTTGCAAATGGCCAAGCCGCGATGACTTGCTTGATGCGACCTTTTCTCGCAACCGGCTTGGCTTCGGCTGAGGACAGAGTCGAGCCCACGATAGCCGAAGCGCCGATGCCTTGAAAAAATCTCCGTCGCGAAGGTCCCGAGTGATTCTCTGAAGTCATGGCGAGGACTTATCAGAATTTCTACTTCCCGACAACCGGCGCGGTCTGTTCCGGCGTGATTATCCCTGGTGGCAATTCCATAATCTGGATGTTGCGGAAGTGGATCAGAGAACCCTCGGCCTCTAAACAGAGATAGCCTTTTCGAACTGACGAATTGCTAATGCTGTTCACAAACTTCCCGTTGATCGACAACTTCACCGTGCCATCAACGCAAACCACATCATAGGTGTTCCACTCGCCCTTCCCTTTGCAGCGTAGCTCATAAGACATGCTGCGACTTCCCCGCGGGTTCGCCGGAGTCGCAGTCAGGCCATTTGCCCCAAAAAGCTCACCCGAAACATAACCGATATGCCTGGGCTTCCCGTCCTTGCCCGCATGAATCTTAGGCCACTCCAGCTCGAGCATCTGAACCTCCATGCCCTTGGGAAGAGGGCGTTTCTTGGGCGTCGAGCCTTCACTCCAGACGAAGACTCCGGAATTCCCTCCAGCTTTCATGTGACGCCATTCGATGTGCAAAATGAAATTCTCATACTGCTTCTTAGAACGCATCACGCCGATCGGCTTCCCGGTACAGACCAGGAGGCCGTCTTTCACTGTCCAGGTCTCAGGCGAGGTATTCACATCGACCCATTCGGAAAGGTCCTTTCCATTAAAGAGTGATTTCCATTGGGGAACCTCCCCGGCGGTGAGCGGAAGAAGGAGGGCGGCAAAGACGAGCGATTTCATAGTCATAAGATCAGGCAGAGTATCCCCGCCCCTTCCCCGTCAAGTCGAGCAGCAATTCCATCGATCACTACCAAAAAACCGACAGTTTGATTTACGATGAAGAAGAAATGCAACTCAGCGCCTACCATCAACGCTTAGACCAAGGACCCCCAACCATAGAAACCCAGCTGCCATCAACCTCATCCCTGGGTTGCAGGCAGTCAGCTCCCGCGGCCCAAACAGAAATCTCCTGATACATTTCTTCTCCTCATCACGTTTTATTTCCCTTAATCTTAAACTTCATTCATGAAACTCAAATCACTTCTTCCAGCTCTCGCTCTTCTCCTCCCAATCTCTTCCCTGGCCGAAGAGTCTCTCTTTAACGGAAAGAACCTCGACCAATGGCGCATCGACTCAAAAAGCAAGGCCACTCATTGGACCGTCAAGGATGGCACCATTCACTGCCAATCCGATCCCAAGAAAGCCGGCTCACTCCTTTGGACAACTAAAGAGTTCACCGACTTCACCCTCACCCTCGAGTTTAAAAACGGCGAAGGCACCATTGATTCCGGAGTCATGATCAAACGCGCCAAGGATCAAATCCAAATCGGCATCTCCGGCTCACTCAAGCGCGACCTCACCGCCTCGCCTTACATTCCCGGCAAGGGCTATCCCGTCGAGGGAAAAGAAGCGATCGCCGCCGTCAAACCCAAGGGCTGGAACACCCTCAAAATCGAAGTCAAAGGAAGCACCTACAAGACCTGGCTCAACGGCGTGGAAGGCATCACCTACACCTCCGACACCGCCATCCCCAAAGGTCCCCTCGGCCTCCAACTCCACGGCAACCGCGACATGTCGATTTCTTTCCGCAATATCAAAATCACTGAAAAGAAATAGCATTTCTTACTCGGCCTGAATCCCCACGCTCGCGCTATGGGAGGCGAACTCCGGGGCATACATGCAACGCACTTCTGCGATTCCGGTTTGGTATTCCCCCGCATGTTGCACTCGCACGCTCGTTTCGAAGACATGCGTGCCCGGCGGCAGTCGATCGATAAAGAAGTGGCTCGCAGTGTCACGGGTCACTTCATAGTAACCAAAGCCATCCTGCCAACGATGCCCGCTCAGAACATTGGTCGGCTCGGTTCCGCTTCCTCGCAGATCCTTCAGATGCACAAATTCCATCGCGCGGTCATTTTTCAGAATTACCCGCGTCACCAGTTCATCGCCGACATTAACCGCGCCGTTCAGAGGCATCAGCACCGGACCTTTATCGGTGTTCTTCCGCACAAATAATTTCTTCTCCAGCCTCAATTGCTGGCCTTCGGCCTTCGTCACCTTCGCCATATCTTCGAGATACTGCCAATGCACGCTGGCCCAACTCACCCCTTCATCGCTCTTGGTTAACTCGATTTTCCCAAGCTCCGGCTTCACAGCAGCCTCAACAAAGCGGCTCTCATAAAATCCCGTTCCAGCTTCGACCTTCTCCGGCTTCACCTCTTCTCCGCCGAGCGAGATTTTTAGAAGAGCATCCGATCCCAAGAGATTCCGTCCACCCATCAACAATGAATAGACCGCGTCCGCCGTCGCCTTGGTCGTCTTCCAATCACCGACCTGCTTCTGCTTGATCAACCAAACCTGGCAATCATCAACCGCCTTGGCATCCTGATCTACATCCCGAAACGCCTCGATCATCATCGCCTGCGTTTCAATCGGCGCCTGCCACCACCACCAACCTTCTCCCTCGCTGTCTTTCCAGAACATCCCCTGCTCTTCGGTAACTTTTGCGTTTTCCTTAAAGGAGCGCGTCACTAATTTGGGAACATCCTTCTCGCCCAGACGATGCAGGGCCAAGGCCACATGCGCCCGCGACATCCGGCTGGATAAGCTCGCCCAATTCTTTCTGGCCTGACCAACAAAGTAGTCGAATGCCACCTTATCCCGCTGACTCAACTTCTTGTCCTTCAGGAAAAAGGTTCGCGTGTAGAGATAATGCGCTATCCACGAACTAAGATTATTCCGATCGAGATTCCCACTCTCTCGCAGACGCTCATACCTCCTAGTCACGGCAGCATCCAATGGCGGCAGGGCCTTCATCGCTGGCGTGATGTCGGTCTCGACACCGAGCGACCGCAAACGCCCGAATCCCGTCGTCACATAGAGCGAAATATACTCACTTCCATGCCCGCCCGGGAACCACGGCCACAAGCCATCGCCGCGTTGCATCTTGCTCAATTTGCGAAGCGCTTTTTCCAACTCGTGGTTCATGTGGTTTTCATCAAACAACAAACCGACCCGACGTCTCGCCTCTGCTTCATTTGTGGCTTCACGAAGCCAGGGCGTTTCATCCAATAAGATCCCCTTCAAATCCGCATTCTTCATCAACGGGCTGTCGAGCGTATCACCACCCGCTTTCCATTGATCAAAGATCCGGCGCATCTTCGGATCGGATCCCGCAATGTGCCGCGCCAGCGCGTTGGCATAATATCGATTGAAGGTCTGCTCGGAACATTCATGCGGATACTCCATCAAATAGGGCAAGGCCATCACGGCATACCAGGCCGGTTGCGAAACCACCTGCACGTGGAGGAAACGATCTTCCAAAGTCTCGGAATCACCACTCTCCAGCAACTTGATGAATTCAAATTTCTTGCTCCCGGCATTCCGGATCGGCAACGACATCGACTCGGTCACCAGAATCCGCCGTGAGATCACCGGAAGCCATCCTTCCTCGCCATCGGTGAGATCACCGGTCGCCGCGACCGCTTTGTATTTCAAAAATCCCGCCCCATCCGGCACCGCGATCTTCCATTTCAAAGTCCGGCTCTCCTTGGCTGGTATCGTGAACTTTTGGTCAGGCGATTCGATCCCCATCGCCGCCGTCCGGTCCTTGTCGGTTGCGGCATCGGCCAAGGTCAACCTCGCTGTTCCGCTTTGCTCTTTTTCACTTTGATTGGTCACCTTGACCGTGAATTCCAGAAGATCTCCCTCCCGCAAAAAACGCGGCGGGTTTGGTTGCACCATAAGATCTTTAGCTGTCACCGTTTCTCCTTCCAGCAGGCCCGAGCGGAAATTCGCATCGTGGGCCATTCCAAGAAAGCGCCACTTCGTCAAGGCCTCGGGCATCGTAAAGCTGACACGCACTTTACCATCCGCATCGCTGATGAGCGCAGGATAAAAGAAGGCCGTCTCCTGCAAATTCTTCCGGGCCGTCACTTGAGAGACATCGGGATTTTTTTGCGCTGCAACAAGCCCCGCCCCATTACCACCTCCGAAGCCATCCGACTTTGCTTCAAAATCCATACTCACCGCCGGAGCCATTGCTGCGGCAGGCGCGGCCCTGAGTCCTTTCGTTCGGAGCATTCCACCCTCCATTTCAAGAGCGGAGTAATTCGTCGCTCCATAATATCTACTCACTCCTCCCCGGCGTCTCGCCCCGCCGCCACCTCTAAAACCGGATTCAGAAAACCAACTATATTCCCATCCGGCCCCACCGTCATAAATCCGGAACTCATTTCGAAAGCCACGAAACATCGAACCCATTGAAAAACGACTTATGGGATCGAACCCGGCCATTCGCGCGAATCGTCCGGCCGAACTACTGAACCGAACAGAGCTCCCAGCTCCCGACTCCGATCTCAATACTCCCATCAAGGTTTGAAAGCGATTCCTTGCAAAGGCATCCAGGGAAGCATCATACATTGTCGCCACCATCTCCGCGACCGCCGCCTCGCCGCCTGCTCCTTCGACCACCGCGGTCCAGGTTTCCTTCACCCCGGGTTCCAGTTTCGACACGATATGCTCCCAGCGCAGTTTCAATTCCTTATTCGTCCACGGCACTCGGATCACCCGTTGCATTTGGTGCAGCCTGTTCATCGTCACCTGGCGAATCACCACGGTAATCCCACCACGGTTTGCCTCCTTGATCGGATAGGTAAACATTTGTTGCGTCCGACCCTCCGCGGACCACTCACGCCTGAGCAACTTGCGGTTCTGATACCACTCCACGCAAGCCCGCGCTTCCTCGTGTCCACTGCCCCATAAGACCGAAACCGAATTCCCCGGCTCCACCGACCACGAGGGAGCGCTCGTATGGAAAGGCATCTTTGTTGGAAAATTTTTCCCGTCCGGATTCACGACTTCGATTCCCAGAAGCGCCTGAATCTTTCGCCCGTTCGCATCCTTTGTTTCAAAAACCAATCGGTAAGCTCCAGCATCCAACTGAGCCTTCACCAAGGCCTCTCCCTCCTTATCCGTCTGCACCTCAAATTCCTTTACCACCTCACCGGGCCCCCAGCGATTTGGATCAATCGAGACTTCGCCCCTCGTTGCCCGCGGACACACCTCCGGTTCCTTGAGTCGGTGGATCTTCACCACTCCCGTCGCCTTCCGCCCGTCACCGTCGAGTGAGTTCGTCCGAATTGTAAATTCCAATTCTTCACCCGACTCCAACCAATCGGCAGCCGAAAGGGAGGCCTTCAAACTGGTATAGCCCACCGACACCCGCTTGGTCGCCGACCGGGTTTCCCCCGCGCCGCCGGTCACATCGGCCACAATCGCATACTCAAAAATCGGCTCCAGATCTTCGCTCACCGACTTGTCAGCTTGCGCCACAAAGGAAATCATCACCGAGCCGTCTGCCCCGGTTTCGGAAATGCCATGCGCGATTTCCTCCGTCCTCGATTGCACCGGACTCACCCACCAACACCACCGAGTCCACGCCGGATACCGCGGAGTCCGCCTCACCCGCCAACTCACCTTGGCCCCATCAACAGGCGCACCGGTGTAGGCCTCGGCCCGCACCTTCACTTTGACTTCCTCGCCGAGAGCAGCCGGCTCCTCGGGCGCATCAATTTCCGTGAAAAACTTCGGTCGCTTGTATTCCTCCACCCTAAAATAGGCACTCCCACTTTCTCCATTCAAAGAAATGCGACAACGCCCCAGGACACTCCCGGTCGGTGCCGTGAAGGATCCTGAAAACGAACCCCGCTCATTGGTCACGATTTTCAGACTCGCAATCTCCTTGCGGTTAGGATCCTTGAAACTCACTGTCCCCTGGCTCTTCTTTTGCAGTTCATATTTTTTCTTGGAGTGGTTTCGCGAATACCAGATCCCCTTGAAGTGCACCGTCTGCCCCGGGCGATAAATCGCCCGGTCGGTGAAGAACACGACCATCCTCTGATCCTTCTCTTCCCGAACCCGACCACTCCCCGAATAATTACGCCCTACCGTGCGCTGAAGGCCCCGGCTCGCGACCACCAAACACTGCCCGTTCTCCATTTTTGGAAAACGAAAATACCCCGACTCATCCGTCTTTGTTTTTTCGCTGACCAATTCATTTTGCACCCTCACCCACGCCCCGACCGCAACTCCCGCCAACGGTGCTCCGGTCACCGCATCCACGACATGACCATCCAGGCCACCACCCCTCCGGCTCGCCAAGGTCAAGGCGAGAGGCGTGACATGCACGCCCACCACCGACACGGCATTATTCTTCATCGAAAAATTCTCATCCGCGCTCGCGACCAAGACATGATAACCATCCGGGAGGTCCTCTGGAGCTACCAGGGAAACATTGTGCCCCTTGAACTCACCCTTATCAACCAGCTCATGATCCCATGCTTTCACCGGCTCCCCCTTGAGCATCGCCGGCAGCCCGTTTCTCTGATCAGGCAAAGGGTCCCTCCCCACCGTATCCAGACTTGGCTTGAAGGCCACCGAATAGAGGCGAAACCAAACCCGCTTCAAATTTCGATGCGAAACATGTATTTCCTCTCCCGCCGGAGTCCAATGGGTTTCCGTCGAAAGGGTCAGTTCCTTACTCTCCATCCGCTGCACTTCGTTGCGACAAAACTTCCCGAATGGATGGTCAGGAAAGGCCTCGACCCCTGCTTGATAAACTCCGTGAGCTTCTTTGGTTTCCTCCTGTGACTCCAGAATCCCACCAAGGTCAACCCGGGCCCAGGCACTGATCGGGTGCTTCGCATGTTGCTCGATGAATTTCCTCAGAGCCTTCTCAAATCCCGTATCATCTTCCGCCGCAGCGGCTGCCCATCGCAACCTCTCAAGGTCGGCCAATAAAAAGGCATCCTGACGCTCATCACCTCGATGGAAAAGCAGCAACTTCTGCACAATTTCCAGCGCGCGCAATTTTGGTGACTCCTTATCCTCGGTCTCCGGCTTCCACGCGAGAATCTCCTCAACCGATCCAAATACCGGGGCATCAGCCTCAATCACAAAGGCCCCCACCGGACGCGAAACCGCCACTTCTTCCATCAAATAAAATCCCAGCGCCTGATGCGCCACAAAATCGAACATCGTGGGACGCCACTCATCACCCAATTTCCCCTCCGTCAACAATTCAGAAATCTTCCCAACCGGCATCGCCTGCAAAGCCGCTTCATCCGCCAGGGCCAACTGCATCCGTTCATCGATCTCCAAAAGAATCCGCGCCAGATCCCAGGTCTCCAAATCATCGCCAACCGCTTCCCCGGTCGAACTCCGTCGCGCAAACTTCCAGCTATTCTGTTGATAATAGCGATGCATCCACCCCGCCGCGAGAACCCGCAATACCGGCTTCACTTGATCGGGCGCTTTTTCCAGCTCCGCATCCAGCTTTTTGATCACAAATCCCGCTCCTTCGATCTTCCCCTCAATGCCAATCCGCTGGGCCATCGCACGCGAGGCCTCGGACCAACTTCCGTCTGCCAGCGCCGCCTTCTCGATCCCGGTCAGCAGTTCGATCTCTGTTTTTGGCTGATCTTTCGCCCGCGCATCCGCGACTTTCTTCCACTCGGCATCCCGTGGCCCGGCACCCAAAACCCCCATCACAAGGCACACCCAAATTGATAAAATTAACGTTTTCATATGACTATATAAACTGGCTTCCACATCACATTGACGCGAGAGTCTCTCATTGTGACTCCTAAATTCACTTTTTCTTAGGATTTTTCTCACGAAACTTTAAGTCCTTCGCGTTCTCTGTCGTTTTTTCTCTACCCATCAATGTTAATACATGACCATTGCTTTTAAATTTCTAACAATCATCGTCACCTCATGAACCAAGAAAACCCCTATCTGGCACCCCAAAC
>NHEN01000107.1 GCA_002172625.1 Verrucomicrobiaceae bacterium TMED86
ATATTTTACCCGGGATGTCATTCCCCGCGAGTTGGAGTTGACGGGTCCGACGACTAAGGTTCATGGCAAGACTCTCCACTACTGTGATCCGGTCGGAATTCACCCTTCCATGACATCGCTCATTCTTCAGCGGACCGAGGAGGTCGCCCCTGAAGTCCCGCCAGAGGATTCCACCCTCTTCATTGTCGGACACGGTACTGGCCTTAACAAGAACTCCACCAAAGCGATCCGTGATCAGGTGGAACTCATTCAAACTCTTCCTGAAAACCGTTTCGCTTCCGTGCAAGATACCTACATGGAAGAGGCGCCTCTCATTTCAGAATGGGACCAACTCGCGGAGACCCCTAATGTCATCGTCGTTCCTTTCTTCATCGCAGATGGCCTGCATAGTTATCAGGACATTCCCGTCATGCTTGGCTTTGAAAAAGAAGAAGGCAAAGCTGCCAGCCAAAAAGAAGTTTTCCGCCGTAATCCATACCAGCTTCGCGATAAGACTCTCTACTACTCCGCCGCCATCGGCACCGAACCTCTCATGGCTGATGTCATTCTCGATCAAATCGCAACCTTCGATGCCCAACATGTCGCTCACACAGAAACTCACTGAAGCCCTCGCCGGCGGCCTCCAGCAAATTGGTCAGATCAAGATCCTGACCGATCATGATCTCGCTCCTTTTGTCTTGGTTCATCTTGATGACGAAGACGCTGATTTCTCATCCCTCAACGCTCATCCAACTCCTGATAAAGCCAGAGAGATTGGACTCTACACGCCCCACGGTGATTATCGTTTCACAAAGGGTGAGATGTCTCTTCCAGGCGGCTGGCTCCTCCTCCTCCAATCACCCGGTGAGGTAAGGCAAGCGCTCGATCTCTTCTATCCCGCATCTCTCGGCCTCTGGGCGGCCTGGAAAGATGGCTCGGTCCGCACTCAAAACCTCCGGGATAAACTGGGTCGCCAAACCGGCATGTATCGTCACGCCGCCAATGTCTCCGATGTTGGAGCTCAGGAATTAATTCAGTCCGTTTGCGGCCCTGCCAACAAATGCGTTAAAAAGATCCTCTGGCAGCTCGACGAAAACACTCCGCTCGATGATTCCGAAGCCTCTCGCTTCAATGGTATCGTCAACAATGCCGCCGAGAACAACGCCATTCCACTCGTCTGCCAAGAGGCCTGTAACCACTTCGTTGCCCAAGCCCGAAAAAAATCAAAAGAGGAATTTGAAGCGAAGGCTTAAAGCTCTTCAATCTCGATATCCTTATAGGAAGCCTCAAACGGCGGTCCGCTATGCGCCTGCAGGGCGATGAAGCCTTTCAAGGGAATCTTTTCGTCCTTTTCAGAATAATCGCAGGTCAGAGTGCCATTGATCCAAAGGCGGATCCGCGGCCCTTCACAACGAATCTTGTAATCGTTCCAACCTTCTTTGACTGCCTTTGCTCCGTCTTTACTAGCCCAATTAGCCAGGAACTTACGACGGCGAGACTCATCGTAAAGCCGCCCCCAGATGTTGTTCCCGATATCCGCTTGGTAGCCGATCATCTCATGGTGATTTACGATACGTTCGCTACGAATCTGAATTCCGGCATTCGCTCTGGGTCCCTCCACTTTTGCCTTCAGACGAAGTTCAAAATCGCCGTAGCGTCGCGCTGTCGTCATAAAGGTGTTATGGGGGACTTTTTCTGTCATCGATCCTGCTACAATCGCCCCATCACGAACCTTCCAATACTTCTCCTCTCCCTCCTGCACCTGCCATCCCTTCAGGCTTGTTCCATTAAAAAGCTTCTCACCGGCATAAAGTGGGAGTGAGGTCAAGAGTAGGAGAATCCATTTCATTGGCGAACTATTCCAACTCTCAAATCATCCGTCCATCATTAAGAGAACGAAGTTAGCCCTCGGTCCCGGGGCCTATTTAACTTCCACCTCAATATACTTCACCCGATGCACCCAGACGCTTTGGACCAAGCCAAGGAGGAACATACAGATCACGACAAAGGTTCCAGAGTAGCTGACGAGCGGAAGCGGAATTCCAGTGATCGGTGTGAGGAGGATGCACATTCCAATGCTCTCGAAGAGGTGGGCAAAGAAAAGGCCAACCACGCCGCCGACGATGATCCGCCCAGCGAGGTCACGGCTGTAAAAAGCGATAAAGAGACATTGAATCAAAAGAAGAGCGAAAGCCGTCACGAGCAGAAGCGCCCCGCGAAACCCCTGCTCCTCTCCAATCACGGCGAAGATGTAATCGTTATGGGCGGTCTTCCAAGGAATATAGCGTTTGTCGTGGAGAGACCCTCTTTCCTCGGTTGCCCCCCACCCCAAGCCTTTCCAGCCCGCTTTTCCGATGGCCGTTGAAACCCAAAACGGGGCCCAGGTATCATCGTTTTTTTCGACCTGCCCCTCCTTCAGGGTTTCCAAATAAATCTCAATTCGCTCGGTTCCCCGCTCGGAAACACTTGGCAGGACGACGAAGTAGGCAATGGGTGTCATTCCGATGACAATGGCAGTCAAAAGGGTGAGATAGCGCCAAGGAATCCCGCTCACCAACAAAGCGACGACAGCAACGGGTACCCAAACCAGAGCCGACCCCATATCCCCTAATTTGACCACCATCAAAAATGGAATCCCGGTAATTACGCCAATCAAGCCCACCCTGAACCACGGAGCCCCCATGATTCGGTGAATCTTTGGCAGATCTTGCGCCAAAGTGGCGATCGCAATAATCCCGGCTGCAATAGCAACCTGTGCGGGCTGGAAGCTGATCGGTCCGAAGGACAGACGGTGCACCGCGTCATCAGATCCCATCGCCATTGCCGTCAGGCCCAGTCCGACGACATACATTGGAACACCCAACCATCGGACCCACCGATAGTCGATTAGGGCGACTCCGAAGTAGATTACCGTTCCAATGCTCATCCAGACCTTGTGCATGCCCGAATAATATTCTCCGCCATCCCCGCCTCCGGGTACCGGAAGGTGTCGCGCGGCACTATCAATCGCAAAAACCCCGAAAATGAGAAGCCCATACATCGTGAGGATGAGGACCCAGTTCATTCCGAGGATTTTACGAAAAAGCGGTGTCATGACTGCTAGCTGGCGAAGGCTAGAGATTCCCTTTGAATGAGTCGAGAATCCCCTTCGACTAATGTTTTTAGGGGGCGTGGGGTGCAGTTCGAGCAAATCCAGCGGGATAGGCTGGAACTAAGTCTAAGCTCCGAATCATCGCATCCAGGCGAGGAACTCGACGTTCCCATCGGTTCCAGTGATGGGAGAAGTGATCAATCCGGCCCATTCACGACCAAGCTCATTCGTGATGAATGCCCTGATCTTATCTACTGACTTTTGATGCAGCTCCGGTTCCCGGACAATCCCGCCCTTTCCGACTTCCTCACGGGATAGCTCGAACTGTGGCTTCACCAAGGAGATCACTGAACCTCCTTCCTCGAGGATCGAGAATGCCGAGGGGAGAACCTTGGATAGCGAAATGAAGGACAGATCCATCACAACCAATTTCACCCGTTCTCCAATATCGTCGACGGTGAGATTTCTGGCATTGAATTTCTCCCGCGAAACCACCCGCTCGTCACTTCGAAGTTTCCATACCAGTTGATTAGTGCCAACGTCGATGGCGTGAACCTTGGCTGCTCCGTGTTGGAGAAGACAATCGGTGAACCCACCCGTTGAGGCTCCAAGGTCGGCACAAATCCACCCGGTAGGATCGATGCCGAATTCCTTCAACGCACCCTCGATCTTGAATCCGCCACGGCCAACATACTTGGGACCTTCTTTTACCGCCAACGCGGCATCCGGAGTGACTTTCTGGCTCGGCTTGTTGACCCGCTCGGTTCCGCAGAGTACTTTGCCCGCCATGATGAGGCGCTTGGCGAGTTCACGTGACTCGCAGAGCCCTCGGGACACCAGGAGGGCATCGACTCGTTCCTTGGCCGCCATTACCTTTTGGTTTCAGCTTCGTTGATGGCGTTAAAAAACTCCCGCAGGCGTCCGAAATTTCGACGACGATGCCGAAAGACGATCCGGGGCATCTCTGCCAGGTCGGGTTCGTTTCCTTCCTCCTGAAGAGCCTCGCACTGCACGATCTCTCCAGACTTAATGATGTCGGAAAAATCCCCGTTGAGTTTTGTAAGCGCCGTATCAGTGAGCGGAAGTTGCAAACGCACTACCAGTTTATCTCCGACATAACGGTAGGAATGGTAGACTTCGTAGAACTTCACGATTTCGGCGATCGCGACCTCGAGGTCATCCGTGACGATGAAGAGTGAAAAGTCCGACTCGGAAATCATTCCCAGGCGGTAAAGGTGTTCTTCCACAAATTGCTTCCATGATTTCCAGTAAGTTCCCCCGGGAGCGTCGAGGCAAACGATGGGATAAACTTGGGTCTTCCCCGTCTGGATCAAGGTAAGTGCTTCGAAAATCTCATCCATCGTCCCCACTCCGCCTGGCATTCCCACGGCAGCATCCGCCTCCTTCACGAAGGCAAGCTTTCGGGTGAAGAAGTAGTTGAACTCGATTAGTTTAGGGTCGCCGGCAATGAACTCATTGGCGGAAGCTTCGAAAGGAAGCGTGATATTTAGTCCGAAGCTATCCTCGCGTGTGGCTCCCTCATTGCCGGCCGCCATGATCCCAGGTCCGGCTCCGGTGATTGTCATGAATCCTTCGTCCCGCATGCGACGCGAGAATTTCACCGCGGTTTGGTATTCTTTTTCCTCGGGAGCAGTTCGAGCAGAGCCAAATAGAGCGACCTTCCTCCGACCCCGGAACGGTTGGAAAACCTCACTAGCAACTCGCATTTCCTTGAGCGCCCGGTTAGCCATCTTGAAGTCCCCGTGATTTGTCGTCCCCCGGGCCATCCCCACCGCCGTGGTCATCATCTCTGCCAAAAGACAAGGGTCCGAGACTCCGCTCACACTCTGGGCCAGCTTCATAATGCGATCATCAACGGCTTTCTCTCCAGTCGTCCCCACAAAATCACATTTGATATCGGGCACCATTCCCGCAGTGAAATCCCGATGCAGTGGAGGTTTGTTTCTCTGTCTTTTCTTCGACATGCAGATAATTTGTCCCGAAACAGGCCCGCTGACAAACCTCCACTCTTGAAATTCCCACAAAACCGTCAAGACTCCGCCCGTGGCCCAGACCAATACCGACGACCTGCGCATCGCAGGAATCAATCCGCTCATCTCCCCGGCGGTCCTTTCCTACTACCTTCCAACGACCGAAAAAGCGGCAACTGTCGTCGATCAGGCACGCAAGGATGCGGAAGCAATCCTCTCAGGAGAGGATGACCGGATCCTCGTGGTAATTGGTCCTTGCTCGATCCATGATCCTTCTGCAGCGCTGGAATATGCCGAGCGTCTGAAATCGTCTATCGACCGCTACAAAGACGACCTCCAGATCATCATGCGGGTCTATTTTGAAAAACCCCGCACCACGGTGGGCTGGAAAGGTCTCATCAATGATCCGCATCTTGATGGTTCCTTCGACATCAATCGCGGCCTTCGTTTCGCCCGTGAACTCCTCCTTCAACTCGCCGAAATGGGCATTCCCGCCGGAACCGAGTTTCTTGACGCAATCTCGCCACAATATGTCGCTGACCTTATCGCCTGGGGTGCGATTGGAGCCCGAACTACCGAGTCACAGGTTCACCGTGAACTGGCTTCCGGACTCTCCATGCCGGTTGGTTTCAAAAACGGCACCGGAGGTTCCATTCAAATTGCCCTCGATGCCATTGGTGCCGCAGAACAGCCACACAATTTCCTTTCGGTGACCAAGCAAGGCGTTTCTGCCATCGTCACCACAGCCGGAAACAAAGCCTGCCACCTGATCCTTCGCGGAGGAAAAAGCGGCCCGAATTATTCGCGTGAAGCGATCGAGGAAGTCACCACCCAACTCAAGGCATCCGGGCTTCCCGAGCGGGTCATGGTCGATTGTTCCCACGGTAACTCGAACAAAGACTACCGCAACCAGCCAAAAGTCGTCGCCGATCTCTGTGAACAAATGGCCAAGGGGGCCAAGGATATTGCCTCGGTGATGATCGAATCCAATCTTGTTGAAGGAAATCAAAAGATCTCCGACGACATGACCTATGGCCAGTCGGTTACCGACGCTTGCATCAATTGGCAGACCACCGAGGAAGTCCTCGAATCGCTTTCCGCCGCCGTTCAAGCCCGCCGCAGGGCTTAATCGAGATGGAGATGCGTCGGCACTACGACCACTTCCATTCCCGCGGCACGAGCCGCGGCGATTCCGGCGCGGCCGTCTTCGAAGACGACGCAGTCTTCGGGGGCGACGCCAAGGCGTAAGGCGGTTTCGAGGAAGATGTCCGGGGCCGGCTTCCCATTTTCTACTTCGTCGCTGGAAACAACTTCGTCGAACCAATCGGAAATCCCCACTGATTGCAGGGTCTTCTCCACAACAACCCGGCTTCCTCCACTGGCAACGGCCATGGGAATTTTACCACGATTCTCTCGGGCAAACGATGCGACTTCTTCAAGAAGTTCGACAGTATCAAGAACCTCCAAGTAGTGTCTCTTCTTCGAGAGTGCCACGGCGTCGGGGTCAAGATGGAGCCCTTTCTCCCCATTGATAATCTCAACAATATCCCGGGTTGGTCTCCCGCCCATGGCGTAAAAAATATCTTCCGGAAACACGCCGGGTTCTCCTTGATCAGCCAAGGCCTGGGACCAGGCTTTGAAGTGTGCGGGCATCGAGTCAACCAAGGTTCCATCTAGGTCAAAAATGAGGGCTTTGTATCCGGGAGATGGCAGGTTCAGCTCGATATCACTCATATGAGGGCGCGGAGATGAAGTAAAGTCGATCTAGTGACAAGCAGGAAACCAAAGTTAGACAAAACAATTTCCTCACAAGCAAACTGAAGTCGACTCATATATTCCCGAAGCGATGGTTTTCACCTCGGGAGAGTTATTCACAAAGCTCACTTCTCCTTTGATAACGGCCCCTGATTCAAAGCTCATTGGTCCCTTCACGGAGATTTTTTTAGCATCAATCAATGACGGAGTGCCAAGCGACGCTAATCCGTCCACTAGTTTGTATTCACTGGAAAGATCAATTACTGGAGGCACTCCATTTCGAGAATTTTGCAAGCGAACCCGGCCATCTTCACTGACTTTATAAGCATCCGAACGCAGGGCGAATAGATCACCAGTCGTCTTTACGGGCGCGAAGCGAGAACGCGGGACGTTCACGGCGACGGCGCCCTCGAAGCACTCAATGGCCGAGCCCATGGCTTGTTCCAATTGATAGACTGGAGTGGATTTGGAATCACGTGGGTCAACGGTCTTCTTGTTGACGATCACGGGAAGAGGAAGAACGCCTTCCGAGGCGCCCATGACGCTCTTCAAGGTTTCAAGATTGACCCAAATATTATTGGTATTGAAATACTGATGCTTATCGATGTTCTGGAAGTTTTCGAGATCTTCGGCGGGGCATTGGGCAAGCTCACGCAAGACAAGACGGCCATCCGCTGTTCTCGTCGCCAAGTGCCCTCCTTTACGATCCGCATCGGTGCGGCGGGTCACCTCCATGAGGAAGGGTGCATTGCTTTTTGAAAAGTGCGAGAGAAGAGTCGCATCTAATACTGCACCTAAATTATCGCTATTGGAAATGAACGCGTATTTGACGCCATCGGCGAGAAGTTTGTCCAGCCAACCACTTCCTACCAAACTTGGGTAAACATCGGCATGACCTGGCGGGCACCATTCCAAGTCGGTATTTGAAGAAAAGCTAACGGGCGAAAGGTCATCCTGACGAAGTTTAGGGACCCAATTTTGCATCAACTCCAACTGGGCAGGGTCGCCGATCTCGGGAACATTGGTAGCGAGATATTCCTGGGTGTCCTGACTGCTCGCCTGGCTATTCATGAGGAGAAAGCGAACATCAGAGCCAGTTTCTTTTCGAAGGGAGAGAATCTGACGGGACATCAGATCCAGAAAGGCGACTCCGGGACGAACTTCGAGAAGGCTCTTCACCTTCTCCAATCCCATTCCTGTTCCAAGTCCTCCATTAAGTTTGATGACGACGGTCTGAGCCAACAGCGCAGGATCCATGGAGGTTTGCCTCCCCAGTTCCTCATAATCTGTAACTCCTGCAGCCTGAACAATCTCCTTTTCACTGAGCTCCCCTTTCCCACCCTTATCAACAAGAGATCTAGCTCGCTCAAAGGCTTTGATGGCGGATTCCATCACTCCTTTTTCCTGCATCTTGGATCTCATTGCCTCGGAGGTGTCGCTCATGCGGGTCTTGGTAGCAATGAAAGTGCCGGAAAAACAACCAATTCGGGTAATTATTTCACCAATGAATCAAATTCATGAGTCAAGTGGCACGTTTTGTGCTAACGCTGTTTACAATCGATGATTGTGGGGCTACCAGTTCTCCACACCGATGGCCGACGTCTCCCTGCACCAATCGCTTTCCCAGCAGCAGACCTTGGCGCCACAAATGCGTCAAAGTCTGGAGATTCTTCAGGCAAACACCCTTGAGCTGAGTCAACTCCTCAATCAGGCCTTGGAGCTCAATCCTGTGCTGGAAGACGTGACTGAAAAGGAGTCTTTCGATGAAATCGTCGAAAGCGAGCGTGAGAGTGAAGATAACTTCGATGACTGGCATGAGACCTATCAAGACGACCTTCGTGAACTCTCAATCATGGAGCGCAGGAACAAGGGCGTGGATCATGACGCCGCTGAACGTCGTGAGCACTTCTACAATTCGATCGTCGCTCCGCTGACTTTGCAGGAACACTTGATGGAGCAGATTGGCGAAAGCGGAATGCCTTTGGGGATCCGCTCAGACGCAGAGATCGTCGTGGGAAATCTCACCGATCACGGATACCTTGATGGCAACCTGGAAGATCTCGCCGGCAAACTTCAAATCCCCCTCGACCGCTTGGAAGACGGATTAGCCCTCGTGCAATCGCTCGACCCTCCCGGGGTGGGTGCCAGAGACCTCCGCGAGTGCCTGCTTCTCCAACTGGACCACCTTGGTTTGGGCAACAGCCTCGAAGCCGAGATCATCGATCAGCATCTCGATGAGTTAGCTCGAAACCACTTCCCGAAAATTGCAAAAGCTCTTCATCTCTCGCTTGAGAGAATTGCCGAAGTAGCAGAACGCATTCGTGCCCTTGATCCATCACCTGGCTCCCGTTTTATCGCCGGAGGGAATCCCTATATCCAACCGGATGTCGTCATTTCCGAGCTAGGATTTGGAGAATACCAGGCCTCTCTCACCGGAAGCTATCTTCCCCGTCTTCGCATTAATGACGAATACAAGGACCTGCTTGCCAACACTGCAGGAGATCACAAGACCAGAAATTACCTCCGCGACAATATTCGTGATGGACGAATGATCATTAAGGCCATCGATCAGCGACAGGAAACAATCCTGGCCATTGCTCGTGAAATCATCGATCGCCAGTCTCCCTTTCTCGAGCATGGCTCTCGTCATCTCAAGCCGATGACAATGAATGACATTGCCGAAAAGATTGGCGTGCACCCCACAACGGTCTCACGGGCTGTCGCAGGCAAGTATATCGACACTCCGCACGGACTCATGGAGATGCGTAAGTTTTTCGCCACTGGCTACCACACCAGTGACGGCACAGATGTCTCCAACGAGGGCGTCCGGGAGGCCCTACAGACCTTGGTTTCTCACGAGGACAGCACGAAGCCCCTCTCGGATTCCAAGTTGGAAAAACTGCTTAAGGAACAAGGTATCGACGTGGCGCGGAGAACTGTCGCTAAATACCGGGAGCAACTCGGGATACTCCCCTCACACTTGCGGAAGAAATACTAGCCCGACGCAAAAGTCCGGTTAAGGTCTGTTCATGACCAACGACTCGCTTCGCGACGCTCTTTCCCAGGTGAAGTATCCTGGCTTTTCACGGGACATCATTTCTTTCGGCCTCGTTAAATCCACTGAGGTTGCCGACGGCATCGCGACGGTGAAGCTTCAGGTGCAAACGCGTGATCCAAAAATCCCGCAAACTATTTTCCAGGACTGCCATCAAGCCCTCGACCCCATCTTTGGAGGATCGGAAAAGGTGAAAATCGAAATCGACGTTCAAGATCCTCCGGGAGCGCCAGGGGCGGTCGCAGGATCTCCCGAGAGCGCCTCCATTCCGGGAGTGAAGCGCATAATAGCAGTCGGTTCGGGTAAAGGAGGAGTGGGCAAGTCAACGGTTTCCAGCAACCTCGCCATCGCGCTTTCGAAACAAGGCCTCAAGGTCGGTCTCTGTGACTGCGATCTTTATGGGCCCTCTGTTCCCTTGATGCTCGGCGTCCCCCACCATCAGCCAAATGCCGACTCTGAGGATCGCATTATTCCCATCGAAGCTCATGGCTTGAAATTGATGTCCATGGGTTTCCTCCTGAGCGACAACTCACCCGTAATTGTCCGCGGTCCTCTTGCCAATCGGTACACGCAGCAATTCCTCAAACAAGTGGCTTGGGGCGAGCTCGACGTTCTCATCCTAGACCTCCCGCCCGGCACTGGTGATATTCAGCTGACCATTGTGCAAACCGTTTCCCTCGATGGGGCTGTCATCGTGACGACGCCGCAAGAGGTCGCCATGATTGATGCCCGAAAA
Organism: Verrucomicrobiaceae bacterium TMED86; assembly: GCA_002172625.1. Classification (GTDB taxonomy): domain Bacteria; phylum Verrucomicrobiota; class Verrucomicrobiia; order Verrucomicrobiales; family Akkermansiaceae; genus SW10. The sequence goes on from NHEN01000107.1 coordinate 10,608, forward strand.
GCCGTCTCGATGTTCGCCAAAGTCAACGTTCCCATTCTCGGACTCATTGAAAACATGTCGTATTTTGAATGCAATCAAGGCGAGCGATACCACCTTTTTGGGAAGGGTGGCGCGCAAAAAGAATGTGACCGCTTAAAGGTTCCTCTTTTGGGTGAAATACCACTCGAAGCAGTGATCGGAAAACGCTGCGACGGCGGTGAACCGGTGGCTCTTCTCAGCCCCTCGGATTCGAAAATCTCAGCAGCCTTCCACACGTCAGCGCAGGCGCTCTTGGATCACGTTTCAGGAAAGTGATTAAACGGGAACAGCCGTCTCCTCAATGATCTCGCGCACGACGGCTTCGCCTGATCGCCCGGAGTAGACGGCATCGCTTTCCAGCACCAAGCGGTGCCCGATTACGTCTGGGGCGAGGTCTTGAACCGTTTCGGGCACAAGAAACTCACGCCCTTCAAACAAGGTCATCGCCTGCGCGACGCGAAGAAGATTGAGTGAGGCCCTCGGGCTTGCGGCCAGTTTCACTCCTTGTCGATTCCGGGTGGCGGCGACCAACCTAACAACATACTCTTGGAGTTGTTCGGTCACTCCGACCTCACGGACAGCTGTTCGGACTTTGAGGATCTCTTCCGTTGTCACCACGGGCTTGACTCTGTCCAGGGGATGCTTCTGTTCCTGAGCCTGTAAAATCCCCATTTCTTCAACGATCGAGACGTAGCCAAGAGAGCACTTGAGCGCGAAGCGGTCCATTTGAGCTTCGGGTAATGGATACGTGCCGCGGAGTTCTACGGGATTCTGGGTTGCGATCACAAAAAACAATTCCCCGAGATCATGCCGATTTCCTTCAATGGTTACCTGCCCCTCGGCCATTGCCTCTAAAAGGGCGCTTTGGGTCCGTGGTGACGCCCGATTAATTTCATCGGCTAGAAGGATATTGCTAAAGACGGGCCCGTGATGAAATTCAAAAGCCGAGCGTTGGGAATCGAGAATACTAACCCCGAGAATGTCTGAGGGAAGCAGATCAGGGGTGAACTGAATTCGCTGAAATTCACTTTCACCAATCGACGCGGCAATTGCCTTGGCTAGCGTCGTTTTTCCAGTGCCAGGAAAATCCTCCAGCAAAACGTGACCTCCAGCCACCATGGTCGAAAGGACACGTCGCACGACCTTTGCCTGTCCCAACATGACGCTCCTTACCGAGGCCTCCAAGCGGGAAACGATTTCCTGAACAGGCATTACTCGCCTCACTGGCCGTTTACGGAGTTGTTCCACTGATCCCATTTAGGCCGAGCAGTTTTCTCATGCCAATTCAGTAATTTTTCCAAGGATTCAAAATCCTCCTTAGGTATTTTTTCTTTAAGCCTCGCCAGTTCGTTATCATTACGCATTTTTTTTCCCTTATTGGTTGCTAAATAAAGTTCAGTGTCGATGAGAACCCGTGGCCCTTGTTCAGTGGGCACAACAAGCATCAAGGGACAATCCATGGAGATGCCGCGACCGCCATCGACCATGAGTGATATCCCTCTCATCCGCCCTTCAACGTGATTCCCCAGAACCCGGTCAGGAACTTCTGCAACCGCCGCTCCCTTGACCAGAAAAGTGAGGTTTTTCAGGATAGACAGAGGACTCTCCGGTATTTTACGAACAGCGCTTCGAGAGAGGATTTCAGGGATGTTCCCTCCAACCACAAGATTCCGCCACTCCTTGGTGATTTTCAAAGCGGCCTCTTCCGAGGCGGCCTTATTTGCCGAATCATTCAAAGCGCTTACACGTTTGAAGAGCGATTCCAGAAACTCCTTCTCAAGCTGTTTTTGATCTCTCGTAATACTAGCCGAAAGCTTGGCTCGATCCTCCTCCAGGTCCTCGGGAAGCAAACCGGAAAGAGGACGCTTTAAACCCGGGAGAATCAGCCAACCGCCGACATCTTTGGACATCCAAATCGAATGGTATTCGGGCATCCATCCTCCATTTCTTGGAAGAATTTCCAAAACTCCCAAGGCTAGATCGCCGGATTGATAGACCTTTTTAGCTCCAACTTCGATGCCCTTTAAGTTACCTGAGGCCTTGGCCCACCATACCGCGAATTCTCGATACCTTTTCACCTTCTCCACTTCAGGATCAATTTCGTCCTCATCAATCAGAATATCTTTCGGATCGGCGGCTTCTTCATCCTCTTCATCTTCTTTGGACTCTTCTTTTTCCTCAGACTCTTTGTTCTCCTCTGGAGGGTCGCGGAAGAGGTAAGGTAGGGATTTTTCCATGGTCCCATCGAAAAGATCCCTCGCCACTCGATCCAAAATCTCAGCAGGATTTACAGCTCGCCGCGGTTCGTGCTCCTCTTCATAAACCGAGGCCATCCGTTCGGTATTTACCTCATCCCGGAAATGCACTTCCCGCTGATGCGCGCGCCAATGGCCCCACTGATCTTCATCAGCTTTTGCGAAATAGCCGGGGAGACTCACCCGCCAACCTTCCGGATTCTTCCTCACTCTGAAGATGACCGGACGGAGCTTTTTGCTATCCCGGCCGGTGGAAAATCCGGCCAAAAATGACACCAGCATTGATTTCTCAGACTCGTCCTCTTCACCATCGAGCACGACCTGCATCACACCGGGGCGATTCAAGAGGCGCCAAACGTTTCGTGCATCCTGGTTTTTCATCCCCTTTCGGGTCATCGAAATCATTTCCTCCCATGGAATCTCATCGTGATCGCCTCTTTCAAGCACTCCTTGCCAAACCAAAAGCTCCTCGGTCCGCCCGGCTCTGGCTGCGGCCAGGAAATTTTCCATCACTTTTCTCGGACTGGCGGATTTCAATAATTCGGGATCCACCAATTTGGCCATCCGTTCTTTAAAGCGCTTGAGGGCCTCCTTTTTTAGGCGGTCTGCCGCGGTGACCCTTTCCGCAGCCATCCATCGTTCCAGCTCGCTTGCACGGGTTCGCAGTGATTTCTCAAAACCCAAGCCCATACTGTTGAAGCTGCCTTCGACCGGTCCAAGGCTCCAGACGCCGTCGTCCAAACGAAGCGCAAAGGCCATCATTTCGGCTTCTTCCGGATCATCTGCCGAGCGCGCTCCTACAAGCACTGCTGATAGCTCTCCATCGATTTTTTCGAAGCCCTCGAAGAATTCTACTTTTTCGTTCCGGATCCAGTCAGCTCTTTGGTTCCAGGCCTCATTGAGCAAGTTCCGGGTTTTCGGGCCGACGAACCCTGAGATACCGACCTCCCCCGGGACTCCGCGTTGCTGTTTCTTAGACTTCAGTTTCTCTAAAACCGAGAGAACAGCCTTGGTTGGCTCGCCTCCAGAAAGTGGAAGCAAACCCAGAAGAAAAAGGACAGAAATCCAGCGCATCGAATTGAGTTTCGCACTCACATCACAAAGCGACAAGTCGAGTCTTCCATATCTCGCATTTATCTGGAACTAATCCAACTATTCAGGGGAAGAGCTTCCAACAAATTGCCATGAGGACAATTCCCCCGAAAAGTCCTAGAGTGAGGCCGTATAGGCCGAACTGAACCTGAAAAGGTTGCATTTCAGGCCCCGTGAAATTGGGTGCCGGCGTGGCCGGGCTACTGACGAAAGAGGGCTTGAGAGGCTTCTGCCAATAGCGACCGTATTCTCCCTGGCTAATATCGAAGGCAATTTTAGTTTCCCGAACGGTGTCCCAATATTCTTTCGCCTCGGCCACTGCGGGAACCGTCATGTAAATGTTCAAATCCATGCCTGGTGTGGGCTCGAGATTCACCTTGATGTTTAATAAAGATTGTTTGAGAGCCTGACGCGCTTCTGCTTCGGTCTGATTGTATGGCTCCGCCTCAAGTTTCAGCCTTTCGAGTCCCGCCGATTTGTTGGACGCATCGAGAGCCTTGATCACATCTGGAACCATCTTAGCGATGGCGGTAGCTATCTCAGCGGCTTCGTTGGGATCGTGACGGACAATGGCAACTTCCATCATCTTGTCCTGCTGATTAAGATTCACATCGAGAGAAGATCTCAAAGCGGTAATCACATCATCCAAGCCTAAGGCCCATTTTTGAGTCAAGTTAAGGTCGGCGGCGATTTTGGACAGCGCGGCGTGGGACTCGAGCTCTTTCATGACCTGCGACTCATTGACGTTTGCAATTCCGGTTGGGCTTTCTTTGAGATTGTTCCCCCTGAAAGGAGCTCTGATGTCCGTTTTCACAATCGCGGATGCAGGATATTCCTTGTCAGCCCTCTGCCACTCTTGCTTGCCATAAAAAACCCCTCCAAGCATGCCCCCCGCAGCTGTCAGGAGCAACAGCCAAGACCACCACCAAAAGCCCCTGCGTCCACGTCGTCGTTTCATTGTCGAGAATCTGAACAGATGAAAACCATCCGTCACTTGAAAAAAACCAGACTTAAAGGGTCTGGTGGAAAAGATCCTTGGTTTTCAGGCTTTCAACAAAGCCCGCCATTAAGCCTGCCGTGGTCTCGATATCCTGATAATCCACCGTTTCAACTACTGAATGCATACAGCGGAGAGGAATGGAAACCAGCGCGCTCGGCACACCTTCCCGGGAGTGATAAATGCTATCAGTATCCGTCCCGGTAAAGCGACTGGACGCTTCATGCTGGAGGGGAATCTTTTTCTTTTCGGCAACCTCGATCAAGCGGTCAACGACCAGGGGATGACTCGCAGTTC
>NHEN01000108.1 GCA_002172625.1 Verrucomicrobiaceae bacterium TMED86
CAACCTCAGCTTCGCATCGGATGCCGAGGGCGGTGCCGCAGGGCTTGGCGACGAGTCATACGGAACGACCATCACGCTCAATCCATCCTTCACCGCCCTGCAGGAAGACACCCTCCGCCAGAGCTTTAGCTTCACTCAAGTCGATGCCCGCTACGTGCGCGTCGAAGCCACATCGACCTACTTTGGTCAGCCGGGTGCTGGCGCTGGCGGCGACCGTCTCGGCATCGGCGAGATCGCTTTTGCCGACACAGAAGTCCCCGGCGAAGCAAATATTATCATCCCAGATAGTGTCTTGCCGACTTTGGTTTACGACGCGACCACCGACTTCACCATCTCGGTTTTCAACTCCGGTGGCCAGGAGCTCACCATCTCAGGGACTAATCTCATCGGGACAAACGCGACCGCATTCAGTGTCCTCGGCGCCCCGGCCATCATCGATCCGACCTCCTCCGCGGATATTACGCTCCAGTTTGATCCCGCAGGGCTTGGCGGTCCGATCTCCGCTACTCTTCAGATCACGAGCAATGATCCTGACACACCAACCGCCGAAGTTTTAATCAATTCGTCGCTACCTGCACTCGGGCCGGATATCTCGGTGCCGGCCGGGCTTGCGCTCACTGCGGCTGGGCTTGCTGAGACGCTTGTCATCCCCGTCGAGAATCTCGGTCGTGCGCAATTGGATATTGCCAGCACCAATATCATCGGACCCAACAAGGCCAACTTCGTCGTCACCATTCTTCCCGCCAACATCGCTGCGCTGGCTTCGGATAGTATTGAGATTGCCTTCGATCCAGCTGGTCTCTCCACAGGAGCAATCAGCGCGACTTTTCAAATTTTGAGTAATGACCCCGATACTCCGACGGCGGAAATTCTCTTCAGCGGTGGCATTGCTGAGAGTTTCTACCCAATCTCGTCAGTCACGAGCGCCACCGAACCGGTTGGTTCCGATTTTTACCTTGCTACGAATCTGATTCAAGGACCAGGGACCGGCTTCGATGCCCTCTGGCCACACGATGCGCTCGGTTTTGCGCAGGCCTTTGCTTGGGTGACCGATGCCCCTAACGGAGGGGCCGGTGACTACTTCGACCCCGTTCCGGCAGTTCGGCCTAACATGGTTTTCGACCTCGGCAGCGATGTGGGTTTGGGGGAGATCAGCTTCTGGGGATATTCTGACAACAATGCAAATGGTGCCAACTTGTTCAGCCTTCGGTTCGCTACCTCAGCGGACGGGCCAAACGGATTTGGAACTTCAATTTCCTACAGCCCGGAATTTGCTCCCATTCAGGACCAGACTCAGCGGCAGAGCTTCGAGTTTGATCAGGGCGTATTTGCCCGTTACGTGGAGTGGGTGCCGCTCGATAATTTTTTCGGCATCAATCCTCCTGGTGGCGACCGTGTCGGAGCTGGTGAAATCGCTTTCGCCGTTCGGGCCGTCGACAACGAAATTACCATTCTCAGCATTGTCAGAGGGGCGGATGATGTCACGCTCACTTTCAAATCGCGCGACGGTTTAAGCTACGCAATTTTCCGCAGTCCGGACCTGGGCGAGACAGGCTGGCAGGAGCTGGACGATTCTTTCGCTTCCCAGGGCGATGAGACGGATTTTGTTGATTTCAATGTTCCGGAAGGCATCCAGCGCATGTTTTATCAAGTCAGGAACGCCGGAGAGTGATCGGTGCTTTTGTATTGAGGCGTGATCGGCTATTTCGTCTGCATGGACGATGAGCTGGCGATTGATTTCCAAAGCGATGGATTTTTCATGGGGCAGGCTTTGCGAGAGGCGACGCGTGCTTATGAGGCTGGTGAGGTTCCTATTGGCGCTGTGGTTGTTCGAGGGAATGAAATCATTGCCCGGGCGCGCAACCAGGTGGAAACCCTTAAAGATGCCACCGCCCATGCCGAAATGTTGGCGTTGAGTGCAGCTCAGATCGCCTATGGCGACTGGCGACTGGAGGGATGCACCTTGTATGTCACGAAGGAGCCCTGCCCGATGTGTGCGGGGGCGATTGTGCATTGTCGGCCCGACCGGGTGGTCTATGGCGCGCTCGACCCGAAGGGAGGAGCGGCCGGAGGTTGGATCAATCTATTGCAGAGCAATCCGCCACTGAATCATCACTGTGAAATCACTACCGGAGTGATGGAGGAAGAGTGTGTGGGCTTGTTGAAAAGTTTCTTCCGGGAAGCCCGCGAAAAGAAGGCTCGTTTGAAAGTAGATGCCGCCGACTAAAATTAGACCAATGAAAATTTTTGTGATCCTCAGTGTTCTTTGTGTGAATCTCGTAGCCGAAAATCGGCTTTCTGAAAAGCAAGCGGGCGAGTTCGTCGAGTTGGCTTTGTCTGGATTAAACAAGGAGTTTCCGAATAAGCCGGGGATCTTTTTGAAGACGGCCGAGGACTTGAAAACTCCGCGGGAGATTTCGCCGGTGTTTTTTGGGCACTTTGATTGGCATTCGTCGGTGCATGGTCACTGGACTTTAGTGAGGCTGGTGCGTCTGTTTCCCAAGGCGGAGTGGAACGCGAAAGCGCGGGCGGCCTTGGATGAGAAGTTTACCAAGGAGGGATTGCTGAAAGAGGCTGATCGCCTTCGGAGGTTCAAATCGTTTGAGCGGATGTATGGTTGGGCCTGGGCGCTTCGTTTGGGGATCGAGCTGCGGGCTCTTGATGATGAGCAGGGCAGGAAGTGGGCCGCAGCCTATTTGCCGGTGGAGGAAATCATCGTGGCGAATGCGAAGGCCTATTTGCCGAAGTTGGATTGGCCGATACGTTGTGGGTTTCATCCTGAGACGGCGTTTCCGCTGGGTCAGATGATTGATTGGTCGCGGGCAACGGGAGATGAGGAATTTGAAAAACTGTTGATCGTGAAAGCGCGGCAATTTTACCGGGGAGATCGGGCCTATCCGGTGCGCTATGAGCCCAGTGGGAATGACTTCTTTTCGGCGGGATTGAATGAAGCGGATTTGATGCGGCGGGTGTTTGCGAAGGATGTTTATCGTAAGTGGTTGGAATTGTTCTTCCCTGATTTTGATATGGGAAATCTCAGTCAGCCCGTCTCAGTGAGTGATTTGAAAGACGGTCACCTGGTGCATTTGGTGGGCCTCAATCTCAACCGGGCCTGGACGATGCGGGGGATCGCCGGCGCTTTGGATGGAGAGGAAAAGGAGATCTTTTTGGTGGCGGCGCAGAAGCATGAGGCGGCTGGGCTGAAGGATACTTTCAGCGGGAGCTATGCCGGGGAACATTGGCTGGGATCGTTCGCAGTGTATCTTTTGACCGGGGTAGGGCAGTAGAGAGGAAACCGCGAATCAGGCGAATCTCGGATTCTCCCCAGGCTCGATTCCAGGTGGATTAGCGAAAATTCGCGCGATTCGCGGTTAAAAAATCTCTCTCAGATTGGATGGAGTTTTGGGATGGCCATTTACAGAGAGGCCGGTTTTTGATCTTTAGGGGGCGATGAGCTTGGAGGAGATTCAGTTGGGTAAAGCGAACCGTCTTCTGGCGGCGTTGGAATCGAATCTCTTTTACCGCGAGAAGCTGGATGGCCTCGGTGCGGTGGAAAGCCTTGCTGAGTTTTCTGAGAAGGTTCCTTTCACCACTAAATCCGAGCTAGCGGCGAACCAATTGTCCCATCCTCCATATGGAACGAATCTAACCTGGCCGGTGGAGAAGTATTCGCGCTTTCATCAGACGAGCGGAACAAGCGGTCAGCCGATGATCTGGCTGGATGATCCCGAAGGCTGGGACTGGATACGCGGAAATTGGGAATGGGTCTGGCAAAAAGCAGGCGTCAAAGCGGGACAGGCGGCCTTCTTTCCCTTTTCTTTTGGTCCGTTTTTGGGATTCTGGGCGGGCTTCGAATCGGCAACGAATTTGGGAATCCGCGCGATTCCGGCGGGTGGATTGACGAGTGAGAATCGGGTAAAGATGATGGCGCGATTGCGTCCGGAAGTTTTATGCTGCACGCCGACCTATGGATTACGTCTTGCCGAGATCGCGGATGATGCCCGCTCGCTGGGTGTGCAAAAACTGATTGTGGCTGGAGAGCCCGGCGGGAGCTTGCCCGAAGTGCGGGCGCGTTTGAACGAGGCTTGGGATGCCGAGGTGATTGATCATCATGGCATGACAGAAGTGGGGCCGGTGACGGTGGGGAATCTCGAACATCCCTCGCAGCTTTTGATTCGACATGAATCGTATTTTTGTGAAGTGATCGAACAAGACGAACGTGGAGTCGGGGAGTTGGTCCTGACGACTCTGGGGCGTCATGGTTCGCCGCTTTTGCGTTATCGGACGGGAGATTTGGTGAAGCCGGCTGATCAACCTGATGGGTTTGCCTTGGATGGCGGAATCATCGGGAGGGCAGATGATATGGTGGTGGTGCGTGGGGTGAATTTGTATCCCGGGGCGGTTGAAGAAGTGGTGCGGAGCGTATCGGGTATTTTGGAATACGAGGTGCTCATCGAAGAAGTGAATGCGATGTCGGAAGTTCGCTTGCGCGTCGAAGGTGAGGGCGCGGAGGAGTTGGAAGAGAGACTTCGAGAAGTTTTCAGTTTACGGATTCCGGTTGAGAAAGTCGCGGAGGGCACTTTGGAGCGCTTTGAGATGAAATCGAAGCGCTGGCGGAAATGACGCGACGCGAAGGCTCCTGCGGAGGGGGACAGGGGAGAGCTCGATGATTACGATTTCGGCTTGGCTTTGGTGATGTGAGGTGGGCGAAGGTAGAAGGCCTCGGCGGGGATTTTTTGAATGGCCTTTTGCTCGCTGGGGCTGCGGGCAAGCCAGGCGTCGAGGAGGGTTTCGGCGGCGGCGGCGGATTCGACGACCTGATGGCCTTTGGGGAGTTTTAGGCGGTCGGGATTTTCGAAGGTGGCGATGGGGCCATCGCAGGAAGAGAGGCGGGAGAGGAATTCGGAGTGCTCCAGGAGTTCGGGAGCGGAGGAGGTTTTCCCCTCGATGAGCTCCATGAGGAAAAAGGAGCCGCGTCGGGCATCTCCGACGGCCCAAGAAATTGGCGCGTCCCGGAGTTGTCTGACACCTTCGAAGGAGCAAAGTCCGGCGACGGAGCAGTTGTGAGTTTGTGCGATGGCTTGGGCGGTGGCGATGCCGACACGGGCTCCGTTGTAGCTGCCCGGACCGGTGCCGATGACGATGCTTGAGAGGCGTTCGCCGGAGGGGAGGGAGGCGAGAATCTCTTGTAACGGCGGGAAGAGGTCGACTTCCTGGGATCGTTCGCTGGTGAAATTTGCGCGGGCGTTGATTTCTCCATCGCAGGCCAAAACGAGCGAGGCGTCGATGACGCTGGTTTCCAGAACAAGGATCCATTGAGGGCTCATGGCATGGAGTGTGCGCAGACTGTTAAGGGTGCCGAAATAAAAAAACGCATTCAGGTTGCGGGAAACCCTTGCGCGGGTTCGGCGCTCACCTTATCTCTTCGGGACTCAATTTTCCACACATATACTATTCTCAATTATCATGTCTGATTACGCCAAAGGTCTCGAAGGAGTTATTGCCAATGAATCCGCACTCTCAAAGGTGGAAGGGGCGGATGGCCGCCTGTCATATCTTGGATATTCCATCGATGATTTGGTTGAAAATTGCACTTATGAAGAAGTCGTGCACCTTCTGCATCGGGGCAAGCTTCCCAATGCCGAAGAACTGGCATCTCTGGAAAATGCTCTTCGAAATGACCGTGAGATCCCGCAGGGGGTGATTGATTTTTTGCAGGCCGCTCCCAAGGATGCCAATCCGATGGACATACTCCGCACGGCGATTTCCATGCTCGGACTTTACGACAAGCGTGCCAAGATTGGTGAGCCTGATCAGGTCTCCAACCGGAAAGTGGCTTTGGCCGTAGTGGCGCAGACTCCGGTCATCGTGGCCTATTATCACCGGGCCCGTCAGGGACTGGACCTTCCCCCCGTGCGCACAGATCTCTCGGAAGCGGGACATTTTCTCTACCTGATGACTGGTGAAGAGCCATCAGCAGCGGCGACCAAGACGCTTGATATCGCCTACATTCTTCACGCGGATCACGGCATGAATGCCTCCACCTTCTCGGCACGGGTGACTGTGGCAACTCTCTCGGATTTCTATTCTGCGATGACCTCGGCAATCGGAACCTTGAAAGGACCTCTTCACGGTGGTGCCAACGAAGGCGTAATTAAGATGCTTCAGGAAATCGGCGACCTCGATAAAGTGGACGCTTACGTGGAAGATTGTCTGGCTAATAAGAAAAAAATCATGGGTATCGGTCACCGGGTCTACAAGGTGCTCGATCCTCGTGCACCCCATCTGCAGAAGATGGCGATCAAGCTGACTGAAGAGCTGGGTGAAACAAAGTGGATCGATATGTCCGAGCGGATCGCGACGATGATGCGTGAGCGCAAGGGGTTGAATGCCAACGTCGATTTCTATTCTGCGACCGTTTACTATTCTCTCGATATCCCGACTGACTTGTTCACCCCGATTTTTGCGATTTCCCGTATGAGCGGATGGTCGGCACAGGTTCTTGAGCAGTTGGAGGACAACCGCCTCTATCGTCCGTTGACGAAGTATGTCGGGGCAGCGGAACTTTCGCCCGTTCTTCCGATCTCCGGGCGCTAGGGTTCCGGAGGAAATTTTCCAGCCGTCGCTTTTCCAGAAAAGCGGCGGCTTTTTTTGGCTTACTCTCCTTCGATGGTGAGAGTCCATGTGCCGTTCTCGCCCCCGTCTTTAACGTCGGGTGTTTTGAGAGACACTGTTTCTTTCTTCAGCGGCCCGGTGAGTTGGGCGAAGTTTTGGAAGCGGACTTCATTGTGATGGAGCAGGACCGCATTGGGATTACTAGATTCCTTCCCACTCACTTCCAGTTGCAACAGGCTCTCCCCTTTTTTTGCAAGGCGCGCGACGACGCGGACGCCATATTGAATCGGAACGGGGCGACCTGTAGCTTTGAGATCGAGAACTTCACTGAAAGTGAGGGTCTTCTCGTCCAAAGGAGTGGTGGAAAACCAAGTGAGCTCGCCGGTTTCGGCCGCCTTGTAGGAGATCGAGCGAATGTTGGAGGCGGTGATGCTTTCTTTTTCTGATGATTCATCACGTTCGAATAGGATGAGGTATTGATCGCCTTTGATGAGAACCACGGTGGGTGCCCAAGACTTGGAGAGCTCTCCATAGCTATCGATTTTGTAGTTATTTTCCCCCGCAGGAGTTTGAATACTCAGGGACCGTTGGGATTTATCCGCCCCCACTCTGGAGCTATACCGGCTTTTCGCCTGATGGTTTTTTCCTGGAGCCTTCCACTTGATGGACTCGACCTCCCGAACGGTTTTTTTAGTCACCAGGGCTGGAAGCTTGGTAATGATTTCTTGAAGGGTGTCGTTTTCACCTGCTTTGGATTTACTGAGAAGATAGCTGCCAAACTTCTTGGGCATTTCGAGGAGCCAGGCTTCCTGGGCCCGGAGGCTGGCGCTTCCGAAAAGCGCCAGAGAACCGAAAAGGACGAAAAATGTTTTCATGGTTATTAGTGCCTCATGATGAGACCCGTCTTGTCGAGCGCAAAGAGGCGAGGTATGGCTGGTGGCGGATGAAATTACTTCGCGCGACGAGCAAATTTGATGTGCCTACCCTGAAGCTGGGGTCGGCGCTGCACATGCGATACCGGCATCCGGTCTTTTTGGTGATACGCTATTTTTACCTCCTCCTTGTTCCCATTGGAATACTGATCGCCTTCACGGCGGGGGCGGAAAATCGTCTCGATCGTATTCTGGGGCTGATGATGGTGGTGGCGGGGCCAGTCTTGTTCATCCGAAAATACTTCTGGCAGTATCGCCTCATACGGGGTGCCAAATCGTCTCCCCAGGCCGGACAGGAAGTGCATTGGGAATTTACGGAGGACGGGTTTCAACAACATTCCGAAAGTCACGAGAGTGAATTTAAGTGGTCTGATTTCAGCGACCGCTTTCTTTCTCCAAAGGCAATTTTAATTTACCCGGAAAAGGACCTCTATTTTATTTTGCCCCGTGGGGCTTTTGAGTCGCAGGACGACTTTTTAAAAGTAACGAAGTGGTGTGAGACGAAGATAGCTCCCGGGGGATAAGGTCTCGACTCATTGTTTGGTAGGCGTCAGCTTGTGGCATATCGAAAGTGAAGGAGGCAGGGATTTGAAAAAGGTTGTCGTTTATACAGATGGAGGAGCCCGGGGAAATCCGGGGCCGGGAGGCTATGGCGCGATTTTGACTTTTGGGAAGCACCGCAGGGAGCTGAAGGGAGCCTTTGATCATACCACCAATAATCGCATGGAATTGATGGCGGTGATCAGCGCCTTGGAAAGCCTGAGCGAATCTTGTCAGGTCTTGCTGCATTCCGATTCCAAGTATGTTATCGATGCCCTGACTAAAAATTGGCTGAAGGGATGGAAGAGAAAGGGATGGATCAAGTCGGACAAAAAGCCCGTGCTCAATCAGGACCTTTGGCGTCGTCTCGACGCCGCAGCAAGCCGGCATGAGATGACCTGGAAGTGGGTCAAGGGTCATGCCGGGAATCCCCTGAATGAACGCTGCGATGAATTGGTTCACGAGGCGATTGATGCGGGGAATTTGCAGACTGATCAGGGATACCTGGATCAGCAAAGTGCTTCTGACGAGGGGAAGTTATTATGATTATTTTGAGCTAGGGAGATGATTTAGAGGACACTGGGAGATTTTAGGCTAGAGTAGAGTTTGTGAAAGGAGCGGTTCTCTCTCTATTTTTTGCATCTCCAGTTTCGGGGATGATTTTTTTTGATGCCGCCAGTATGCCGGCGAATACGGAGACCGCGCCAACCGGGCCCTATGCGAATAGCGGGTGGCAGTTCCAGATTGTGACGACGCGGCAAAACGGAGGAGAGCAGTATTTAGGGACGATTATTTCGCCTAAGCACTACCTGACCGCTGCTCATTTGGGGCTTGGGTCGAGCGGGACGATGGACCGTGAGATCATCACTCAGCCAAGCTATATTTCAGGTGGTGCCGAGAAGGTATTTACCATCAGGAACGGCGGGAATCCGCAGACCATTCAGTGGTTGGACCCTGACGATGGAATGATGAAAAACACCGATCTCCGGGTTTTTGAAATATGGGAAACCTTTCCTTCATATGCTGAGCTTTACTCTCAGTCGGGGAGTCCGGATGTGGAGGTTGCGGGTGACATTATTAGTTTTGCCGAGGATGGGGAGGGCTTTGTCATGACTGGGTATGGTGATGGTCGTGGAGCCACGGTGACTGTAAGTGGAGTGACGAAAGGTTGGCTTGGAAATGCAGCTGACCGTAAAGCTCGCTGGGGAAGAAATATTGTCGATGGGGTGACGACATCTTCTCAGGGCCTTCTATTGTATTGTGACTTTGATGGAACTTTAGGGCAGAGTGAATGTCAGGCTGCCAATAAAGATTCCGGTGGCGGATGGTTTATCAAGGATGGCGGGACCTGGAAAATAGCGGGAATAAATTTTGCAGTGGATTCCTACGAATACGGCCCGCCAAATCCTAATTCGAATGGATTTCGTGCAGCCATTTATGACGGAGCCGGACTTTATTATGGTCCGTCGGATGACCTGATCACTCCGGGCAGCCCATACGCGAAGTCTCACACTTATGCCAGCAGGGTGAGCGAGCATGAGGCTGCTCTGGATGCCATCATCCAGTCGGCCAAAGATACTGCCCCTCTTCCGCCGGAGGGAAGACTTGGAGACTGGGCGACGGGCTATGGTGTGGCTTCGGAAACTGATCCCGAAGATGATCCAGACAAAGATGGTCTTACCAATCTGGAGGAATATCTTACCGAGTCAGATCCAAGTGATTTTCAAATTAGGAGGTCGCCTTTGGTGGTGGAGACGCCGGTCGTCGGGACGCGGCAGTTCACCTTGATCGAGACGCTTGATCTGGTTGGGCGGGGGATCACCACGATCTTGCAGCAGAGTACGGATTTGATTACTTGGACGACGGTAACGGGAACGACGGAGGATTCCAATGACTCCGATCCCGTTCTTGGGGTTCGCACGCGAGTGTTGTCGCTGACTCCGGTGAGCAATGATGAAGTCTACTACCGATTGAAGGTGGAGCTTTAGAGAAGGCCGAGTTCTTTGAGCTGTTTTGTGGCGGTGCCTGCGAAGTCGCGGTTGGCGGCGGGTGAGGCTGGTGACGGATGAAGGATGCGTCCGAGGGTAGCCTCGCCCGGATTGGCGGCGGCGAGTTGCTTTTCGGCAAAGCCGCCGACTCCGATGAGCTGGGTGGGTTGCAGGATCTCGATAATCTTTTTAAGATGAGCCGAACAGGCTTCTTCGACCGGGACCATTGATTCGCGAGGGAGTTTATCCGGAGTGAGGTTGGCTCCGGTGTCCTTCATCCAGACGAGCGGGCAGAAGTTAGCGATGAAATGATCGTCGAAGAACGTTTCGGCTGTTCCAAAGAGTTCCGCAAAGAGTCCCCAGAGGCGGCGACCCGAAACCTCGGAGCGTTCGCAGTCGAAGCCGGTGATGGGGCGCTTCTTGTGTTCGGGATCGGGCTTGCCGACGGGACCGGAAATACCCAGCCAATCGCGGACGTGGGGGATCTCGCCAAATGGAACGCCGGTTTGAGCCATCCCATAAGGGCCGGGATTCATTCCGAGAAAGAGGACTTTCTTTTGTCCGCTGCCGAATTTTTTCAGGTAGTCGCAGTGTCGATCCCACGCGTATTCGAGTGGGTTGTAGGTGCAAGCAACGGGATCGGGAAAGGTGAGATTCCGGAGCTGCTTGCGAAGATCATCGGCGGCTTTAACGAGGGGGTGCTTCATTATTTTTCCCAGGAAGGATTTTTCTCCACGTGGCCTTTGACGGTGGGAGTGTTGCGTTTTCCGGCGGCGAGTTCGGCCTTGCGGCGCTTGAGGTAGGCGTGGGAAATGAGCTTGGCTTTGGCCTGATCGGCCTCGTCGTAGTCCCAGAATTCCTGAACGACTTTTTCGACTTCAGGGAAATGCGAGCCATCGTCACCGACGCGCTTGCGGGTTTCGGCGAGTTGCTCTTTGAGTTTTTTGACCAAGCCCGCATTTGCAGGATCATGGTAGAGGTTTTTGGTTTCGTGGGGATCCTTGTCGAGATCGTAGAGCTCCCAGCCCGGGGGAGTGCGGTAGCCGCCGTCGTAGTTGCAGCCGTAGTAGTAGATGAGCTTGTGAGTCTTGGTGCGGATGCCGACGTGGGCCGGGTTGTCATGGTGCGCCATGTGCATCCAGTAGCGGTAGTAGGCGGTTTCTTTCCAATCGGTGGGGGTCTTGCCGGTTTCGAAATGATCTTTGAAGGACTTTCCTTGCATCGAGGAGGGGATTTTGATCCCGGCGAAATCGAGCATGGTAGGGCCGTAGTCGACATTTTCAATGCAGCTGTCGATGCGCATCCCGGCTTTAATTTTGGCTGGGTAGCGGATGAGGAAAGGCATGCGCTGTGATTCTTCATACATCCAGCGTTTGTCCTGGAAGTCGTGTTCTCCGAGCATGAAGCCCTGGTCGCCGGTGTAGATGATGATGGTGTTGTCCATCTGGCCGCTTACCTCGAGGTGGGCGAAGAGACGGGCGAGATTGTCGTCGATTCCCTTCACGCAACGCAGGAATTTTTTCACGTAGGCGTTGTAGGCGAAGCGGGTGTTTTGCTCGTCGTTGAACTTCTTGGGATCAAAGTTTTGTGGGAACTCGTTGGGGAATCGCTGCGGGAGATCGACGAGGTAACTCCGGCGGGGGTTTCGTCCGCCGACGGAGGTTCCGATGTGTGGAATGAGTTCGTCGTTGTCGCCACGGGTTGCGATCGAGCCCCACTGCGAGCCACGGGTCCAAAGAGTCTCGGGTTCGGGAAGGTCGATGTCGGCGAGATAGGATTCGTAGCGCTCGGCGTTTTCAAAGTAGTCGTGCGGAGCCTTGTAGTGATGCATCAGAAAGAAGGGCTTTTCCTGGTCCCAGCCGTCTTTGAGCCATTTCAAGGTGATGTCGGTAATGGCGTCGGTGGAGTGTTTGCCATCATATTTGACGGTGTTTTTCTTCCATGGCTTATCGCCACGAATCCGGAATTCGGGATTGAAGTAGGACCCCTGCCCGGCGAGGACGGAGTAGTAGTTGAAGTCTGCGGGTTCGTCCTTGAGATGCCATTTGCCGATCATTGCGGTGTCGTACCCGGCCTTACCGAACTCAATGGCGAGGGTTTGCTTTCCGGGAGGGACCCGCCCGGAGAGGTCGAAAGCTCCGTTGGTGTGGTTGTACTGGCCGGTCAGGACGCAGGCCCGGGAAGGAGAGCAGATTGCGTTGGTGCAAAAGGCGTTGGTGAAGAGGGCGCCCTCCTTGGCAAGGCGGTCGATCGTAGGGGTCGGGGCGACTTTGGCAAAGCGACTGTTGTAGGCGGAAATCCCATGTGCGGCATGATCATCGGACATGATGAAAAGGACGTTGGGCTTGGACTGGTGGGTCTTGTGATGGTCAGCCAGCGCCAGAGATGGCAGCAGGGAAAGCAGGAAAAGTCGTGTCGTCATCGCGGCGAAAGTGTCTGACAAATTTCTCGGGAGCAAGGAAGAAGAGAGGCATCGGGCAATTAGTTCCTCGTCGCTTGACCTCGATTTTAATTCCGCCAAAGATTGAGGAAGTATGGTTGGCAGGATTCGCAAGGTATTCGTTTTGATGTGTTTGTGCATCTGTGCGGGAGTTCCGGCCCTGGCGCAGGAGAAGAAAGGCGAAGCTGAAAAGAAGATAACGAAACAAGAGGGATACGTGCAGAGCCTGAATGAGGCTTGGGGATATTTTATGAGTCGGAAGATGCTGGTCGAATTGGTGGCTTTGCGGTTTCAGGAACTCAAAGTGCCCTCGGTGCACGCTTGGGCGGATTTTAAGAAGAAGGAAATCGGGCAGAGTCTGGCCGGCTTGGAGGCGATTTTGAAGGAAAGCAAAGGGAAGGATTGGGAGGATTATCAATTCATGGTATTGGGTCAAATGAGAGCCAAGCTTGCTGATAAGGAGATCAGTGAGAACGCAGCCAAAGAAATTGTGCGAAAGATAAAGGAGCTCAGCGCGGCGCAAGTTCCTCCCGATGTTCTCATGAATCTGGTGTCAGCACATCCCAAGTTCGTGGCCGATCCGGTGGAGGAAATTAAGAGCGGATTCATCCGGCGGATTAGTTCCAAGGGGATGAAGAAAGCGGTCGGGGTGGAGCTTGAAATGCAAAGCCCGGCCAGTTGGAAAGCGCTTGAAGGGAGAACTTCCCGGATGGTTTGGCGGATGGTCAGCAAGGCGGGATTCGGAATGGTGGTGTCAAATCTCACTGTATTGAAGCTCTCGGACAAGATGCCTTTGGAGCAGGTCAAGGCGGCACTCAAAATGCCTGCGATGAAAAAAATGGCTCCGGAAAATTCGGCGCTCATTTCAGCCAAGGAAATGACCCTCGGGGGGGAGCCGGCCGGGATGTTGATCTACGACATGTATAATCCGGCTTATCCAGGAGAAAAAATCACCTTTCGGATTGTGCAGATTTCCTGCGTCAACAAGGGCGCTCTGGTGCAGTTACAGTTTGCGATGTCTCCGGAGAAAGGCTCGAAGCTGGATCTCAATGAGGTCACCAAACGCAACATGCCGGTCTTTCAGTTTATGGCCGAAAGCGTGAAGTTTGCGGAGTAAACGACTCTAACAAAACCGCTCGCGAAGGTGCGCGAGATAGGCGTCGGGTTTGGTCGGAGAGCCGGTCGCGCTTTCCATGAGATCTTGCGGGAAGAGGGTGGATCCTTTGGCGTGGATCTTTTTCTGCATCCACTCGAGAAGGGGAATGAAGTTACCTTGTCGGGCAGCTCCGATGACCTCGGAGTCCTGCGCGGCGCAGTCGTGAAGTTGGGCCGCGTTGAAATTGCCCAGTGAGTAGGTGGCGAAGTAGCCCAGGCCACCCATCGACCAGTGAATGTCTTGCAGGCATCCTTCGCGGTTATTGACGGGACGGAATCCGAAAAGGGATTCGAAGGTATCATTCCAGACGCCGGGAACATCGGAGACTTCCAGTTCCCCGGCGAGGAGGGCGCGCTCTAGTTTGAAGCGAAGGAGGATGTGGAGATCGTAGGTTGCTTCGTCGGCCTCCACGCGAATGGAGGAGTAAGCGGCGCGATTGATGGCGGTGAGGAATTGATCGAGATCAAGGTCGCGGAGATGTGGAAAGAGTTCTTGGGCCCGGGGGAGCCAGCGTTCCCAGAAAGGCCGAGAGCGGCCGACGTGGTTTTCCCACAGGCGGGATTGCGATTCGTGAATGCCGAGCGAGACAGCTTGGCCCGAGGGAAGGTGAAAGTCGTCGCCGGGAAGACCTTGCTCGTAGAGACCATGGCCGGTTTCGTGCATTACTCCGAAGAGTGAGGAAGCGAAGTCGTTTTTGTCGTAGCGGGTGGTGAGTCGGATATCGGCAGGCCCCAAAGTCGTGCAAAAGGGATGCTCGGTGGTGTCGATGCGTCCGGCCTGGAAGTCGAAGCCGAGGGATTCGGCAATTTCCCGATTGAGCGTCATTTGCTCGTGAATCGGAGCCGGACCGTGAAGGAGGTCGCCGGGAATAGCTGTTGATTTTTCGACAGCGGTGGCGGCGATTTGAGCGAGATCTTCTGAGATGGAATCAAAGAGCCCGGCCACCTCGCGGGTCTTGGCGGCCCGTTCGTATTCTGAGAGGAGCGCGTCGTAAGGTTCGTCGTCGTAGCCCCAGTGATCGGCCTGCTCCCGGGCGATTTCGAGAAGTCTGGAGAGATGGGGCGCGAAGAGAGAGAAGTCGTCTTTCTCGCGGGCCTCAGACCAAGCGGCCTTGGCGAGGGTTGAAGTTTCGGAAGCCCGCTCGACCAGTTCCTTTGGGAGCTTGGTGGCGCGATCGAACTGGTGTGTTAGCTCGCGTTGATTGGCTTCTCCGAGGGAGGCGTCCTCAAGTCCTTCTTGAAAGGCGGCCGAGGTTTTGAGTTCGTGGACTTTTCCGGCGAAGTAGGCCATTTGCTTCGAACGGAATTCGACGGCCTTGGATGGAGCGTAGGTTTCCTGGTCCCAGTCGAGAGTGGCGGAGGTGCTGTTCAGAATGGCGATTTCGCGCAGGAGGTCTTGCATGGGCCGAAGCTAGGAAATTGTTGCTCAAAAAACAGCCAAGAAAGTCGAGAGGGTGGATTTCAGATCTTCGGGGGCTGACAAGAATGGAATCAGGGCCTATCTTACCAACCTCTCGTTCCGCTCAATTGATGAAAGATACTCTGAAACGAATTGTGGTCCTCGGTCTCGTCTTTGCGTCGGCCTTTTTTAGCGTGTCCCTTTACCG
>NHEN01000109.1 GCA_002172625.1 Verrucomicrobiaceae bacterium TMED86
CTCTGGACCATTTCACGGTCAGGGTGCGCCGCCCTCCAAATTTTGGGAACACATTGAGGCTGGTATATTTCGGAGGGACTACTACCTTCGCGGTCCGCTCCCCGGGCAGTCGCTGGTTTTCTTCTTCGGAAGGGGACTGGAGGAAAGTCCGGACACTACAGAGCAGTGTGCCTTATGAAAATGAGGGACGGTGATTCGCGAGGATCATCGGACAGATAGTGCCGCAGAAAACAGACCGCCTTCTTCGGGGGGTAAGGGTGAAATGGTGGGGTAAGAGCCCACCGCGCCGAGGGTGACCGAGGTGGCTGGGTAAACCTCTCACAGTGCAAGACAGAACAGGGGAAGGGCTGCTCGTCCGTTTGATCCCCGGGTAATAGTCGCAAAGATAAATGACTGCTGAAGTCCACATAGGGTGGATGGAACAGAATCCGGCTTACAGGGGAGCGGCCTCTTTGAACGCTGAACTTTGAGGGAGGATCGCTTCGCTTAGCCGCCGAAGAGGCCTTTGGCCTGATCAAGGAGGTCGTTCGCATCGGAGCCGTTTCCGTCTAAAAGTCCTTGGACCATTCCTTCCATGCCGTCGGGGAGTTTGCCTTTGATGAAGTCGACGAAGGCTTCAATGACGCCATCGATTTGATCTTCGTTGACGCCGAGAGCGAGGAGTTTTTCTTTAAGTTCGTCCATGGGTCCGAGTGGATTTGAGTTTGAGCTGAAGTACCGGGAACAGGGGTCGAACCTGCACGCCCTAGGGCACGTGATCCTAAATCACGCGTGTCTACCAATTCCACCATCCCGGCTTCTTCTCAGGCAGTGTCGGCTTTTGTGAAAATCTTGCAAATGAATGCGGGATTTCCTTTCGGACGACGGGGGGACTTTAGCGAGGTGGGGAGGAAGGGGTCAAGGGGAGAAAAGAGAACAAAAATCCCGCTTGCCTCGCTCCTTGGGAGAACGATAGTCCAGCCATGAGCGACGACGATAAGAAAGACCCGAAGATGCCGGACCCCGATGAGTTTCGAAAAACCATTGAAGGGATGTTCGGGCAGATTGGGAAATCCGGGTTTACTTTTCCCGGAATGGAAGGGGATGTTTTTACCCAGGAAGAGGACGGAGATGCCACCGATGAGGTAGAGGAGGATAATACGCTTTTTGAATTCGATTACCTACCCCGCGATATCAAGGCGCACCTCGATCGCTATGTCATCCGTCAGGACGAAGCGAAGAAGGCCCTGGCGATTGCGGTGTGCGATCACTACAATCATGCCAAGGCTCTCAAGTCGATGGGAGAGGAGGGCGAGCGCCTGGAGCTCCAAAAGCAGAACGTCATGGTGGTTGGGCCGACCGGAGTAGGGAAGACCTACCTCGTGAAGCACATCGCCGAATTAATTGGCGTGCCTTTCGTGAAGGCGGATGCCACGAAGTTTTCGGAGACCGGTTACGTCGGAGGAGATGTGGATGATCTTGTGAGAGAATTGGTGCAGAAAGCCGATGGCGATGTTTCAAAGGCGGAGTTTGGCATTATCTACATCGACGAAATCGACAAGCTCGCGTCGAGTGGAGGCATGATTGGCCGCGATGTCAGCGGGCGTGGAGTGCAGACGACTCTCTTGAAGTTGATGGAAGAGACCGAAGTGCCGGTGCGCAACCCAAGTGACATGCGCGGGCAGATGATGTCGATGATGGACATGCAGAGTGGCAAGAAGGGGAAAGAGAATATCAATACCCGTCACATTCTATTTATCGTGAGCGGAGCATTTTCCGGACTGGAAAAGATCGTGCGCAAGCGGAGTCAGGCCTCGCAAATTGGATTCTCTGCCGAGCAATCCGAGCCAGCGATGGACAAGGAATTGTTCAAGCACGTCACGACACAGGATTATATCGACTTTGGTTTCGAAGCGGAATTTATCGGAAGGATTCCAGTGCGCGTCGTTTGCGAACATCTCGAAGCGCAGGATCTCGAAGCGATCTTGAAATACTCCGAGGGAAGTTTGCTGCGCCAGTATGAACGCGAATTCGAAGCCTATGGCATCGATGTGCAATTCAAAGACGAAGGCATCGCCCGCATCGCGGAGATGGCAGCCGACGAGAAGACGGGAGCCCGTGGTTTGATGACGGTGGGCGAGCGGATCTTGCGTGACTTTAAATACGAGCTGCCGGGGACCTCGGTGAGTGAATTGATTGTCGATGGTGATCTGATCGACAAGCGGGAAGAGCATCTCGATAAATTCCGCCTTTTGGGGCAGGATTTGGTCGTTGAGAAGGCACGCCAAGAAGTGGATGCCTTCATTCGTGAGTTTAAAGACAAGCACGGCGTGGTGGTGAAGCTGGAGGATGATGCGGTTGCGTTGCTGGTGAAAACGGCAGGGGAGCAGGCCCGAAGCGTGTTCCAGGTCGCACGGCAGATCTTCCGCGATTATCAGTTTGGGCTGAAGTTGATTCAGAAGAACACCAATCAGAAGGAATTCGTGCTCACTGAAGCCGCGGTCAAAGACCCGGATAAATTCCTCAGCGAGCTGGTGGTGCAATCCTACAAAGACGCTTGATTCTAAGTCCTTTTCGAAACAGTTTAGATTTGTTAAGGAACTTCTCACGCCATGTCCCACCGCCCTCGCCCAGCCGGCCACGTTGCCGGGCCACTCATTATCCTGAGCTTTGTTGCTCTGGGGTTGGGGTTTGCGACGGAGAAGATGGGCATCTTTGATGGCGCGAACGAGGCCCTGCGCGGAGTTTGGGATGAACGGAGTTTGGTGATCGAGTTTGAGATGGGATTACCGGGAACGGTGGGGATTTTGCTGACGGCCTTTGCGGTCTTTGGCGTAGTCTTTGCGATTCTGGGAACACCGGGTGACGGGCGTCGGGCGATTCTTGGAATGTCGGCGGTGTTTTTGTCGGTCGCTCTGCTTCCCTGCTTTGCGGTTTGGGGGATTTTTTGGAAACCCTTCGGGATGATTCTCGGAGTGATATGGGGATGGATGTCGGCGGCGATTTATGCGCACAACCATGTCATGCCGTGCGAGATTTCTTTGAGTGTGGCGGTTGAGAATGTCGTCATTCCTATGAATAGCGATCACGCTGCTGAATCGAGTTCACACGCTGATGGCTAGAATTGAATACCCCGCCGAAGTGCGCGCTCTGGTGAGTGAGTTAAAGCGGCTCCCCGGAGTCGGTCCGCGGAGCGCGGAGAGGATTGCGGTGTTTCTTTTGCAGAGCCCGAAGGCGTCGCCGCGAGAGTTATCGGGAGCCTTGCAGCAATGTGCCGGGATTGTGAAGGCCTGTCCGACCTGTGGATTTTTCACCGGTGAATCCGGGTGTGCCGTTTGCAGTGAGCAGGGGCGTGATACTGCGGTGCTTTGTGTGGTGGAGCAGCCGACCGATGTTCTTCCCATCGAACGCTCGGGAGTGTTTCGCGGCTTGTATCATTGCTTGGGCGGGCGTTTGTCTCCGCTCGATGGAGTGAGGCCGGAGGATTTGCGGATTGGCGAGTTGGTTCGCCGGGTTCGCGACACGCCGGGAGCGGAAGTAATTCTTGCGACGAGTTCGGATGTCGAGGGTGAAGCGACGTCGAATTACCTCTCTGATGTTCTCTCGAGTTGTGATTGTTCCGTAACGAGGTTGGCGCAAGGTCTGCCGGCTGGCGGAGGATTGGAGTTTGCCGATGAGCTAACGCTTTCCAGGGCGTTTGAGGGGCGGCGTTGAATGCCTGTGCAGGTGCGCCAAAAGTGAAACCTTCGGCTACTATCTTTTCCTGCCGAAAAATCGCGGGTGACTTCCTGCGGCTTTTTTTGCAGAAGTGGGTCTCATGAAAGCTTTGCTCTCCCTCTCCTTGTCCGCATCAATGGCATACGGACAGTATTACGAGACCGAGGCCATTCCCTTGCCGGAGGGTAAGGTGATCGAGGTGGGTGTGATTGCGCTTCTTCCTGAAAAGAAGATCGCGATCTCCGGTCGCGGAGGTGTGGTTTGGATCGGAAGCGGATGCTACGATGATGACCTCTCGAAGGTGAGCTGGACGCTCTTTGCGAGTGGGTTGGGTGAGCCATCGGGTCTGTTTTGGCGGGACGAAGCGCTATGGGTTCAGCAACAATCCGGATTGGTTCTCTTAAAAGATCTCAATGGCGACGGGAAAGCAAATGACATTGAGAAGCGCGCCGATACTGGAGATATTCCGGGAGAACCTCAAAATCAATTTATTGGATCGGATCCGGATGCTCATGGAGATTGTTGGGCGGTGATTGGGGTGAATGGTCCGGTCGGGGGTGGCAATTGGCCTGGCTGGGCGGTAAGGATGAGTAAGAAAGGGGAAATATTCCCGGAGATTCCCGGGATTGGTTCTCCGGGTGGGATTGGTTACAATGCAGTGGGTGATCTTTTCTATACCGACAGGCGGGGGCTTTGGAATGGCTCGTCCTCATTGAAGTGGCTCAAGCCCGGAGGATTTATGGGCAGCCCGGTGGGGAGTGTTTCGGCAAAGTTGGCGGGACAGCCTGAGCCGCCGAACCCCAAGAACGGGTCGCGAATTCAGATCGAGCGGGAAAAGGATCCGCGCATTACGCCGCCGGCAGTGGTCTTGCCGCATGCCAGGGTCGGGCAATCGCCGACGGCGGTGGTTGCCGATTTGTCCGGTGGGAAATTTGGTCCCTTCGAGCGACAGGTCTTTGTCGGAGAGCAAATGAATTCACAGGTGCAGCGGGTTGATTTGGAAATGGTAAATGGCCTTTACCAGGGAGCGGTCTTTCCCTTTCTCGATGGCTTGGAACCGGGTGTTGTTCCGATTCGGATGGCGAAAGATGGCACGCTATTTGTTGGTGGGGTTGGTCGTGGAGCGGGAGGGAAGTCCGCTTTTCTAGAGCGGACAAGATGGAACGGGAAAGTTCCGTTTGAGATCAAGACGATGCGAGCGACTCCGACAGGCTTTGTTCTTAGCTTTACGGAGAAGGTCGATCCCAAGACGGCGGGGAATCCTGAGAGCTATGTCATGGAAGCCTGGACGTATATTTATCAAAAGAGCTACGGCAGCCCGGAAGTCGATCAGGCGACGCCGAAGATCGCGGGGGCCAAGGTCAGCGAGGATGGACTGAGTGTCGAACTCACCGTGACCGGCCGAGTTCAAGGACATGTGCATCACCTGAACTCCAAAGGCGTGACGTCCGCCAAAGGTGCCAAGCTCTGGCACGCTGATGTCTATTACACCCTCAACGAAGTTCCGCTGTTTCGAAGAGTGGAGGAGCGTTAGAAGCCGCTTTCATCCTTGTAGTTGCGGGGATGACGCCGTTACACAGGCTTGATCCGAACCGGGCAGACTTTGAGTTCTGCGGTTTGGGTGATGGGGTCGTAGCCTGATCCGGTCAGGATATTGACGTTGGTCTCGGCGAAGCTGAAGGAGGTGAAGACGGTGCCGCGTGGGGATCTCGTGGTCGCTTCGACTTTGAGCTCGATCTCGCCGCGGCGGCTTGCCATTTTAATCAGCGACCCGTCGGCGATGTCCCAGGCTGCAAGGTCGTCGGGGTGGACTTCGAGGGTTTCCTCGGAGAGGAGATAGTCGATGCCACTGGCGCGTCCGGTTTGGGTGCGCGTGTGGTAGGCTTGCAGACGACGACCGGTGGTGAGCCAGACGGGGTAGTCGTCGTCGATGACTTCGGCGGGATCGCGGTAGCCGATGATCTTGAAGAGGCCTGGCTTGCCGTCCTTGAATTCGTCTTGGTGAAGAATAGGGGTGCCGGGGTGGCCTTCTTCGGGGACGGGCCATTGGTAGTTGCCGTCGCCAATGTTGTCCCAGTTGAGGCCCTTGTAAATTGGGCTGAGGGAGCAGAGTTCGTTGAAGACGTCTTTGGCGGAATCGAATTCGAAGCCGGGAATGCCGAGTTCTTTGGCGATGCCTGAGATGATCCACCAATCTGGCTTGGATTCCCCGTGAGAAGGCACGGCGGCGCGAAGTCGTTGGACGCGGCGCTCGGTATTGGCTTGCACACCGTCGGTTTCGCCCCAGGCGGAAGCGGGGAGGACGATGTCGGCCATTTGCGCGGTTTCGGTAAGGAAGATGTCGATGACGACGAGGTGGTCGAGAGCCTTGAGGGCTTTTTCGCAATGATTCTTGTCGGGGTCGGTGACGAGGGTGTTTTCGCCATCGATGATCATGGCGTGAATACCATTTTTTTCCTGCCCGCACATATTGAGAGCGGTGACTTTGGTCATCGAGTTCCCAAGGTCGAGATCGGGCTGCTGGTAGGCTTCTTTGAACTTTTCCTGAAATTCGGGATTTACGATTGGTTGGAAGCCGGGGTAGTTGGCGGGGACCGCTCCGCAGTCGCCGGCTCCCTGGATATTATTCTGCCCCCGCATCGGATTGATGCCGGTGCCTTCCTTACCGAGGTTGCCGGTGAGGAGGGCGAGGTTGCAGAGGGACTGGACGTTGTCGACGCCACAGATGTGCTCGGTAATGCCCAGGGTGTAGTAGATGGCACCGAGTTTGGCTTTTCCATACCAGAGGGCGGCTTGCTCGATATCGGCGGCGGGGACTTCGCAGATCCCGGAAGCCCAATCGGGAGTAAATTCCTTAAGGTGGGTTTCGAAGGCTTCGTATTCAGCGCAGCGATCGGAGATGAATTCCTGGTCGGTGAGTCCTTCGCGCACGATGACGTGAGCCATGGCGAGGAGGAGGGCGACGTCGGACCCAACGCGGATGGGGAGATGAAGGTGGGCAAGCTCGGCAAGGCGGGTCTTGCGGGGGTCGGCGACGACGAGTTTTGCTCCTTTGGTGAGAGCTTTCTTGAGGCCGGTCGCGGCAACGGGGTGGCACTCGGTCATGTTGGTGCCGATGGCAAAGATGGTATCGGGCTTGTCCATGTCCTTGAGAGGGTTGGACATTGCGCCTCTTCCGATTTGGGCCGCCAGACCGGCGACGGTGGGAGCGTGTCAGGCTCGACTACAGTTGTCTATGTGATGCGTGCCAAAGCCCGCCCGGATAAACTTCTGCATGGAGTAGGCTGCTTCGTGCGGCGCGCGACCACTGGCGATTCCGTAAATACTGTGGCGGCCGTACTTTGCCCGGGCGTCGGCGAAGCCTTTGGCGGCGGCTTTAAGAGCTTCATCCCATTCGACTTCTTTGAAGGAGCCGTCGGCTTGTTTGATGAGTGGTTTTTTGAGGCGATCCTCATGCTGGATGAAGTCGTAGGTGAACTGGCCTTTGATACAAAGCGCGCCTTTGTTGGCGGGGCCTTCCATGGCGGGTTGGGCTCCGACGATTTTATCGCCCTTGGTCATGAGGTCGATAGAGCAACCGACGGCGCAGTATGGGCAGACTGTGCGGGTCTTTTTGATCTCCTCGGGAAGCTCTTCGGAGCGGAGTGCCTTCTTGTCGGCGAGGGCTCCGGTGGGGCAGGTCTGGACGCACTGGCCGCAGAAGGTGCAATCGGAGTCGCGAAGGTCGTTGTTGAACTCGGTGGTGATTTGAGTGTCGAATCCCCGGTTGGCGACGGTGATGGCGTAGTCACCTTCCTGCTCGGCGCAGACGCGAACGCATCGGTAGCAGGAGATGCACTGTTCGTAGTCGCGGAGGATGAAGGGGTTGGCGTCCTGGAGATTCGTGGTGCCGGATTTGGCTCCTGCGAAGCGGCCGCTGCGAGCGCCGTATTTGTTGACGAGGGTGGAGAGTTCCTGTGAAGCGAGTCCGCGGAGGGGATCGACGTCGACCTGACGGTTTTCCGAAGCAACCAATTCGAGAAGCGTCTTGCGCATTTTCTCGATCTTGGGTGGGGCCGTTTTGACGACCATGCCATCGGAGGCTTGAGTGGTGCAGGAGGCGACGGGGTTGCGGATTCCTTCGACTTCCACGACGCAGAGGCGGCAACCGCCAAAGGCGTCGAGACGGTCATCGTAGCAAAGCGTGGGGATATCCTTCTGCAGGCGCTTTGAGATTTCGTAAATGGTTTCGCCTTCGGAAAAGGTGGTGCTTTGGCCGTCGATGGTAATCGAAAGGTCAGCGGCAATGGTGGAATTGGGATCGTTGATCATGGCGAAAGAAAGTTAATTGTTGGTGACGGCGGCGACTTGCTCGGGGAAATATTTTTGGAGGGACTCGGTGACGTTGGGGGCGGCCATGCCGAGGCCGCAGGCGGAGGTGGCTTTCATGGCTTCGCCGATGTCGTTGACTTCCTCAGTCCAGGCTTCGTGGGAGAGATTGTCGGGTTCGCGGTTGAGGCGCTCGGTGAGTCGTTGGGTGCCGATGCGGCAGGGGAAGCATTTTCCGCAGCTCTCGTGGGCGAAGAAGGCCATGGCGTCGTGGGCGGCTTTGACCATGTCGCGGGTGTCGTCGAAGACCATGATGCCTCCAGCTCCCAGGAAAGATCCATGAGAGCGAATGCAGGGATCGTCGAGGGTGAGGTCGTCGAGGATTTGGTGGCCGAGGAATCCGCCGGAGAGTCCGGCCATGGTGACAGCTTGCACGCTACGTCCTTCGAGCGGACCACCGGCCCAATCGTAGAGGAGCGTTTTCAAAGGAAGCCCGATCGGGATTTCGTAGTTGCCGGGGCGTTTGATGTCGCCGGAGAGGGAGATGAGTTTGGTGCCGGCGTGTTCGCCGAGGCCGAGTGATTGATACCAGTCGGCGCCGCGATTAATGATGTGGGGAACAGCGCAGAGGGTTTCGACGTTGTTGACGGCGGTGGGTTTGTCTTCGAAGCCGTGGGTGACGGGGAAGGGAGGCTTGTTGCGCGGGAAGGGGTGTTTCCCTTCGAGCGAATTGAGGAGGGATCCTTCCTCACCACAGATGTAGGCTCCGGCGCCTCGACGGACGTAGAGGTGGAAGGTGAAGCCGCTGTCCTGAATGTTGTTTCCGAGGAGTCCGGCTTCGAGGAGTTCGGCAAGGCAGCGCTCGAGGAGGGCGTTGGTTTCGGGGTATTCGTAGCGGAGGTAGATGAAGCCGCGAGGTGCTCCGGTGGCAAAGCCAGCGATGATCATGCCTTCGATGAGGGCATACGGATCGTAGTCCATGAGGGTGCGGTCCTTAAAGCAACCGGGTTCACCTTCATCGGCGTTGCAGACGATGGATTTCGGGTGACGGTCGCACTCGGCGACGGCGTTCCATTTGATTCCGGTGGGGAAGCCCGCTCCGCCGCGTCCGGCGAGTTTGGAGGCGGTGATTGTTTCGATGACGCCCTCGGGAGTGGCGTTGCTGAGAGTTTTGGTGAGGGCGGAAAAGCCGCCGTTGGCCTGGTATCCTTCGAGGGTGTTGTGTCCGTCCTTACGGATGTTGGAAAAGAGGCACTCTTCGTTTTCGCCGGGATAGGGAGCGGGGAGCGGGGAGGGAGTGGGTTTGAGATTGTCGGCGGAGGTGCCAGCGAGGGTGGTGTGTCCGGTGAGGACGGGGACGGGTTCGTCACAGCGGCCGGAGCAGGGCATTTCGGCGGCGGCCTGTCCCTGGGATTTTAGGGTTTCGAGAATTTCGTTTCCGCCGCGCATGCAGCAAATATTTCCGGTGCAGACGCGGGGAGCTTCGAGGCCGCCGGGGGTGCGGGAAAAGTGATGGTAGAAGGTGACGGTGCCGTAGAGATCGGCAAGCGGGGTTTTCAATCCATCGGAAACGGCGCGGAGAGCGTCGTCGGAAAGGTAGCCGTCGCGATCATGAAAAGCGTGGAGAAGAGGGAGGAGCGGAGCGGGTTGGTTTTTCCACTGCTCGATCAATTCTTCGTTAGTCGCGTCTGCCATGTCCAAGGATTACGAATAGGGGGGACGGGTGCAAGAGGCGAAATTACGTTTTGGGTTTTGTTTCGGCGGGAGCGGAAACGGCTTTTTCGTCGTCGACGTTGGGATCGACGAGGGTGACTCTGGCTCCCTGGGGGGCGTTGGCGAGTCGCTTGGTGACGAGGTGCCAGCCTTCGGTGAGCCCTTCGCGGACGACGAGGGAGTGTTCGTCGGTCCAGACAGGATCGACGACGACCCGGTTAAGTTTCATTTCCACGGGTTCAACGAGAATGACTTCATTGGGGCGGCGGAGGGTTTCGCGGGGAATGACGAAGACGTTTTTAATGAGTTCGCCTTTGAGGGTGGCGCGAATAGGTTGCCCGACCCGGAGAGGAGCGGGGGTTTCGGAATTCAGGCCGAAGGGGTCATCGACGCGGGCGATGACGAAAAGTTTGCGGGATTTTTCGTCGAGGATTCCCTCGGTTCTCACGATCGACCCCTGCCAGGATTGCGGGTTTTCCTTGGCCAGGGCATCAGTGAGGGTGACGGGGATGGGAGAGTCGTCGGGGTTGTTGGGGAGAATGACATGGGGGAGCTCACGGGCGGAGAGCGAGATGCGGACTTCGGCGAAGTCGGTTGAGAAAATGTCGCCAAGATTCGTGCTGGGGCCGACTGATTGGCCGAGGCCGACAAGGCGTTCTTTCACGCGCCCAGCGTAGGGTGCGATGATTTTGGTGCGTTCGAGGTCGCGAGTGGTGTCGGAGAGCTCGGCTTGGGCCGCTTTGACGTTGGCCCTGGCTTCCTTGAGTTGAGGTTTGCGGAGGACAAGTTCGGTGGGAGGTTCGGTGTAACCGAGGTCGTTCCAGTCGAGCAGGGCTTGTTTGGCGCGGGCCTCTTCCTGGGCGAGGCTGGCTTCGGCGCGGGCCAGGCGGGCTTCTGCTCCCGAGACGGCAGCGAGGAAGTCAGAGGGGTCAAGTTCGACGAGGATGTCGTCTTTTTTGAAAAAGGAGCCGCTTTCGAAGACGGGAGAGATTTTAATGATGCGCCCGCTGACCCGCGAGGTGAGCGAGGTTTCGTTGTGAGGGCGAACGACGCCCTGGGAATTCAAGGTGACGCGAAAATCGGTGCGAGCGAGGACGGTGGTTTCGGCTTCGATGGGTGGCCGTTTGTGGCGGACGCGGGCTTTGGGCTCCTCCTTCACCGAGAATTGGGCGTAGACGAGATAGCCCACGCCGAGAACGACAAGAGGTAGGAGATATCGCAGGAGTCTGGCCATCGGGTAATTGAGTATAGTCCGGATCGGGAAAAAGGCTAGCCGGGTCTCGCCGGCTTCATTACGGCGTTTATTTGGGAAAATTGCATGAGGCCTTAACTAAGGGGATTTTGTTGCGGGAGGAATTTCCTATGGAAGCAGATCCAGCTGCAAACTGATAGAGGAAACCGAGAGACGATTTTTCCAGATTACTGCCGCGTGGCAAAGTCTCCGCCCAGAGCGAGGTGGAGATCGATCCGGTTTTGCAGTCGGTCGTTCTTGAGGCGGATCAGGGAAATGCCGGCGTTCTCCGAGCGGCGTTGGGCTTCGAGGTATTCGAGGAAGGAAGCTCCTTCAATCCCCAGCGTGATGTCGCTCAGAGCTCGTTTTTCAGCCAGCCGGGTTTGTTTGGTCTCTTTTTCGAGGAAGACCTCCTGTTCGCGCAGTGAGATGTCGGCGGCCAGAGCGGCCTCGACTTCCCGGAAGGCTCGAAGAGCAACCCGGGTGTAGTCGTGAATGGCGGCTTTGTTTCTTTCGAGGGCTGCACGGGCCTGGGCGGAGAGGGCTCCGCCGCGGTAGATGGTTTGGGCCAGAGATGAGGCTGCTGAATAGACCAGATAATTGGGGTCGAAGGCTCTTTGGAAATTGTCGTCTCCACCGGACGCGCTGGCGGTGAGGCGGAGGGACGGGAGCAGGTTTTTTCGGGCAACTTCGGCGCGTTGTGCCGAGGCGTAAAGGTCGGCGCGGGCTGCCTGGAGATCCGGGCGGCGTTCCAGCAATTCCGAGGGAAGTCCGCTGGGTGGATTTGGGGAAAGGTTGGGTAGTTGCTCGGATGAGGCGACGCGGGCAGAGGGATAGCGGCCGAGGAGGATTTCGAGAGAGCGGGCGGCGTTGTCGCGGTTGAGTTTTCGAACTCGCAAGCTGCGCTCTGCTCCGGCGACATTGTTACGGGCAAATTGCACATCCACAGAGCGGAGGGTGTTCGCCTTGTAGCGTCGTTCCACCACCGGAAGAGCCTGGCGGTAGGATTCGAGAGTCTTCTGGGCGAGTGTCAGTTGCTGCTCGGCAGTGACGAGGTTGCACCAGGCTTTTGCGGTGTTGGCTACGAGGGAAAGCCGGGCTCCCCGGAAGTCGGCGAGGGTGGAGGCGTAGTCGGCGCGGCTGGCTAATTCGGAATTTCGTAAGCGGCCCCAGAGGTCGGCTTCCCAACTGGCATTGAGGGAAAGCGAGTAGTTTTCCGTGCTGGGAGTTTGTTTTGCTCCACTGCGCCGATAGGAGGTTGAGGCATTGAGAGAGGGGAGCCGTGCTGATCTTCCGATAATGGTGCCTTCCTTGGCCGCGCGGAGGCGGGCGGCAGTTGCTTTCAGATCAAAGTTGTGGGCGAGGGCTTCATTGACGAGTTGAGTCATGCGGGCATCGCCAAATTCGCCGAGCCATCCTTTGCTGATCCGGGCATTACTGCCGGTCTTCGCGGCGGCCCAGATTTTTGGAGTCTCGATCCTGGAGGTCTGGATCGCTTGAGGACCTTTCAGCGGGGCGCATGAAATGGCGCCGACGAGAATTGAGCCAAGGAGAAGTCGGGAGAGTTGCATGTGATTAAAAAAAAGATCGATCCGGTTATTTGCCGCGTTGGGAGCGGTAGATGGGACGGGGAAGGATACTGCCTTTCTCTTTGACCTCTTGCTTGAGAATTTCGATGGCTTTCTCGAGCTGGGGATCTTTGCCCGATGGAAGGTCGTTGGGAGCGACATCGATGATGATGTGGGGAACGGCTCCGTAGAGTTCCATATCCTCTCCGGTTTGTGGAAGGAACCAGCCACGGCCGGGAAGGCGCATGCGGCCGAGGTCGAGAACCGAGGTGGACCAGGTTGAAATGACCCCTCCGGCGGTCGGGATACCGATGACCTTTCCGCGATTGAGCGTCTTGATAGCGTGGGTGAAAATCTCGGCATTGGAGAAGGAGTTTTCATTGCAAAGAACGACGATGGGTTTGTTCCAACTGGCGTAGACTTTGCGGTCCTGCGGGTAGCCGATCTTGCCATTGCGACCCACGGTATATGCGTGGAGCGGTTGGGTCAGAACGGTAAGCAGGTGGTCGGCCGTGGAGCCGCCTCCGTTGTCTCTCATATCGATAATGAGACCCTGTTTGCCATTTCCGCGTTCGTAGATGTGTTGTTCAAATTTTTCAAATTCGTCCCATGCCATACGCGCAACATGGAGGTATCCCAGGGTGTCCGAGGATGATTCCTCGACGGTTTCGCGCCGTTGATCGAGGCGGGCGGTATGTGCCAGTGAGCGAGCCTGGCTATAGCTGATAGGGCGAATGGTGATCTCACGGGATTCGCCATTCTTATTTTTGACAGTAATCGTGATGTCACGGTCAAGGCGCCCCGTGAGCATCTTGGTAAGTGGTTTGTTCGAACGAATCGTTTCTCCATTGATCTTGGTGATCTGCTCTCCAACCCGGATACGGGTTCCCGGTCGATCGACGGGGCCATCGGGGTGAACAAAGGTGACACGGTTGGTCGGATTGAGTCTCATGCCAAGGTGGGCGGTGTAGGTGCGCCAGCCTTCTTCGAATTTCCAATCCTTGGGCCATGGGTTGGGGTAGAAGCCCATGTGGGAGGCATTGAGTTCTCCGAGAAGCATGGCCATGACACGCGCGAAAATTTTACTGGTGGGAGCTTTGGCGGCGGCGAGTTCGTATTTGTTGCGAATCTGGTCCCAGTCGCGGTTGTTGAGTGCGGGATCGTAAAAGACATCGCGCAGAGTTCGCCAGGCCATGCGGAATCCCATTCGCTGGTGGGCTTCGCGGTTGCGGGCGAAGGGAATGGAAAAACCGAATTTGGTCAGTTTCCCTTTTTGGAGAAAGGCCGGGACTCCACCGGATACGAGGTAGAGTTTGTCGTTGTCCTTGTAGCGGTGAATGGAGCCGGAGCCGCTGAAGTGTTTTGCGGGAGTGGAGCCGCCCTTCGCTTCGACCCGATAGATTGCTCCGCCGGATTGGAAGATCATATTCTTGGAGTCGGGCATCCAATGAAGCGAGCCGGGGCTGAGGCCGTTGAGTTTGATTCGCTGGATTCGGTTGCTGATGCCGTCGAAGTCGATCTCTTGTTCCTCGCTTTCCTCTTTTGATTTTAACCCGAGTCCTTTGAGGGTTTTTCTGCCGATGCTTTCCGTCTTTTCTTCACCCTCTTTGACTTCTTTTTCTTTGTAAGCAGGGTCCTTTTTCATTGCATTGACGGCGCTGAGAACCCGCCGGTCGCGGTCGCTGGTGAAGTGGGTCGTCTTGTTGAGGTGGACGATAAAGAGGTCGGTGGAAGTGGAATGACGACGACCGGCAAAGACGAGGGTTTTGCCATCGGGGGACCAGCGGGGGGAATACTCATTGTCGGGGTGCTGGGAAACGTTGACTGGTTCGCCGTTACCGTCGGTGGGCATGATACAGATGTCGCTGTTATAGTTGGCGTCTCTGAGGGAGAAGGCCATGTATTTTCCGTCGGGTGACCAGACATATTCGGGTGACGTCCAGGCCGGGAGGAGAAGTCGGGCCTCCGAGCCATCGGGCTTGGCGATCCAGAGGTTTCCGGGGTATTCAATGTAAGCGATTTGGTCTCCCTTTGGACTGAAACTGAAGCCCCATTTTTCTTCCGGGCCTTTGGTGACTTGTTCGTGGGAAAAGTCGCTGGCTTCCCACCAAAATTCGGTGGGCTGGCTCTTTGACATGCGCCAGTAGTTGGCGGTGATGCCGTTGTCCTTGAGGTAGTAAAGGTATTCACCTTTTTCGGAGAAGAAGATGTCGGATTCGTGAGCCGGAGTGTCGGTGAGGCGATGGGGCTCCTTCAGCACGGTGTCCATGGCCCAGATTTCTCCTTGCGCAATGAATGCCCATTCGAGCCCTGTTGCAGTGACGGTGGCGTCTTTGGTCGAACGAATGGTGAGCGCTTCATGTTCGGGGTGCACCAAGGAAGAACGATGGAAGAACTTGGCGCGCTCGGGCTTTGCCCCGGCCTTGGTGGAGAGTTTGTAAAAGTCGAATAGCTGGCGGTAGATGAGCGTGGAGCCGTCGGCAGAAATGGCGGGTCCGATGACGCTGTCACTGGGATCGTTGGTGAGTTGGAGGTCATTTTTTTCACCGAAGCGATGTTGCCAAATATTAAACGCACCTGAACGGGCGCAGACGTAGTAGAAGGATTTTCCGTCCGCCGCCCAGAGCGGGTAGCGGCAACCGGTGGGGTCGCTTACCGGTTCGCTGAAGGTTTTGTTTTCGACGTTATAATTCCAAATGCGGGCAGCTTGGGAACCTTGATAGCCTTTCCGGTAAGTGGGGGCACCTCCCCGGACGAAGAGGATGTTTTTTCCGTCGGGAGAGTAGCGTCCGTTTCGGCCGGTGGCATCGAAAAGGACACGTTCGTCTTTGGAAGTGTCGATGGGTTTTTCGATGAGGCGGTAGGGTCGGCGTCCGGCATGATCGCGCTGGCTGCTGAGGAGAAGAAGGTTCTTTTGTGGGTGAACATCTTCCAAAACGCTGCCTTCGGAATGGAAGGTGATTTGTTCGGCGACTCCACCGCCGATCGGGATCTGGAAGACCTGGGATGATCCGGTGCGATCCGAATTAAAAAAGAGCGATTTGCCGTTCCGGGAAAGTTGAGGCGCGGTGTCAGGTGCGGGGTGGGTGGTGATGCGGCGAGCTTCACCGCCTTCACTGTTACCGGACCAAATATCCCCAGCCCAGGAAAAGTAGACTGTTTTGCCGTCGGGTGAAAGCTCTGGCGTGGCGGGGACTTGAATGGTTTCCGCGCTGTGAGCGAGGGATGTGAAACCCAGAATAGTGAGAAGAGGCAAAGAGCTCCAAAGGATGGACTTGCGAGACATGGCGGGAGTTTGTTCTCTTCAGAGCAAAAGCCAAGCTGTTAGCTGAGTTGAGTGAGCTTG
The DNA here is from genome assembly GCA_002172625.1 of Verrucomicrobiaceae bacterium TMED86. GTDB lineage: Bacteria > Verrucomicrobiota > Verrucomicrobiia > Verrucomicrobiales > Akkermansiaceae > SW10. Next base: position 15,863 of record NHEN01000109.1, read on the forward strand.
GGAGCGGGAGCCGCTTCTTAGGTGAAAAACGCCAAATAGATCATGACTGCGGCAATTATTCCAAGGATGGCGCATAGCCCGGTCATGAGAATTGATCCCAGATCCCTTTTCGGTTGGATCGGCTGGGGCGGAAGAGGAGTATTGAGCTGCGATTGCGGCGGTTGTGGTTGCTCGGGAGCCCCGGGTTGCGCAGGTGGCGGTTGGGCGGAAACAGTGACCGAGGCGGTGGTCTGTTCCAAAACAACTTTGGGTGCGGGTTCCGGTTCTGGTGCGGCCGCTTGCGTGGAGAGAATTGGTTCGCGGGCGGCAGCGGCTCGTGCGGCCGCCATGCCTGCGAAGGGCACTTTCACGGGGACGCGCAATTTTTCTTTTCGCAATGGCAGAGCCTGATCGAGCGACAAGGGTGGTGTTTGTTCGGGCTCTGGCTCTGGCTCTGGCTCTGGCGTTGGAGCGGGGGCGCTGGCCTGATGCAAGTTGGCTGCCGGAGTTTCGTGCAAACCAGGAGGGGCGTATTTGTGATCAGGGTCTTCTTTGGCGACCTCGGCTAGCTTCCCGGGTTTAAGGATATCCCAGTTTTCCATGGGACCGATTTTTTTAGCGGATGGTGTTTCTAGGCTGCCGCGGATTGTCTCTTTTCTGACTCGAACTGATTTTTGGGGCTTGGGCTGATAGGCCTCCTCTTGGCTTCTCTGGGGTGCCTGCTGCTCCTTGGGTTCCCCTGACTTGTTGAAGGTCTCAAAAGAGCGGCTTTTTTGAGCGGCTTGTTTTACGGGGGTCTTTTTGGCCGGGGAGGCCCGCTTGACCGCTGTTTTTTTGACCGGAATTGTGGTGGTTTGAAATTTGGCGGGCGGTTTCCGGGATTTTTCTTCAGACTGTGCACTGGCTCGGCTGGTCACCTCCATGACCCTTTTGGTAAGGGCACAGCGCTTTGCTGCAGCGTCTTTGCGGGAAATAGTCGTGCGCTTTTCTGCTGTTAGTTTGCGCTTTTTACTGCCCGGGGAGGTCCGTTTACTCATAGCTCTTGGAATTTCCAACGAGGTGGTAGCCTCTGAATATCAAGTTGCTCAGGAAACTAACATGGCAATCTAAAACTTGGCGATGCCAGATTGGGGAATTTTTTGGAAATTAAGGAAATCAAAACACCCTTAATTTTCACGGCGCAAAGTGCCTGTTTTCTAAGAAACTGTTTCGCGGGCGGTGGCGGCGAGGTAGTCGCGGTTGAGTTTGGCGATGTGCTCGGCGCTGATTTCCTTGGGGCAGACTGCTTCGCATTCGAATTGGTTGGTGCAGTTTCCAAATCCTTCCTCGTCCATTTGGCGGACCATGGCGAGTGTTCGGGAGTCTTTTTCGACCTGTCCCTGGGGAAGGTGATTGAGATGAGACGCTTTGGCGGAAACGAAGAGCATGGCGCTGGCGTTTTTGCAGGCGGCGACGCAGGCACCGCACCCAATACAGGCAGCGGCGTCAAAGGCGGCATCGGCGTCGGCTTTGGGGACCGGAGTAGCGTGCGCGTCTGGTGCCGAGCCGGTGCGGGCACTGATGTAGCCACCGGCTTGAATGATGCGGTCGAATGACGAGCGGTCTGTGACGAGATCTTTGACCACCGGGAAAGCATTGGCGCGGAAGGGTTCAATCCAGATGGTTTCGCCATCGGAGAACTTGCGCATGTGAAGCTGGCAGGTGGTGATGCCCTGCTCCTTGGAGTGGGGGACGCCGTTGATGGTCATCGAGCACATCCCGCAGATGCCTTCGCGGCAATCGTGGTCAAAGTGAATTGGCTCTTCGTTATCCTTGATGAGACGATCGTTGACGATGTCGATCATTTCCAGGAAGGACGCCGAAGTGGGAATCTCCTTGGCTTGGTATGATTCGATACGGCCTTCGGAATCGGCGTTATCCTGACGCCAGACTTTGAGATTGAGGTTGAGTAAAGACATGACTTACTTGTAAGAACGGATTGAGGGTTTCACTTCTTCGTAGACGAGTTCCTCTTTGTGAAGAATGGGCGGTTCGCCGGGATCGGTGTGTTCCCATGCGGCGACGTAGAGATATTTGTCGTCGTGGCGTCTGGCTTCACCCGTTTGGGTCTTGCCGTCTTTGACTTCTTCGTCGGCTTCGGTGAATTGGTGTTCCAAACGGAAGTGGCCTCCGCAGGATTCGGCACGGTTGAGGGCGTCGTGGCAGAGGACTTCGGCGAAGTCGATGAAGTCGGCGACGCGTCCTGCTTTTTCGAGCTCATGGTTGAGTCCATTCGCTGATCCGGGAATGCGAACATTGGTCCAAAACTCGTCGCGGATTTGAGGAATTTTTTCGAGAGCTTCCTTGAGGCCTGCCTCGTCACGGGCCATGCCGCATTTGTCCCAGATAAGGAGTCCGAGCTCGCGGTGGAAAGAATCAACGGAACGGTTTCCTTTGATCTCCATGAGAGATTTGAGGCGGTCGTTGACCTGGTTTTCGACCCGCTTGAATTCCGGATGGTCGGTGGTGACGGCTCCGGGCTTTTGCGTGGCAAGATAGACCGCGATGGTGGACGGGATGACGAAGTATCCATCGGCCAGACCCTGCATGAGAGCGGAGGCTCCGAGGCGGTTGGCTCCGTGGTCTGAGAAGTTCGCTTCACCGAGAACGTGGAGTCCGGGGAGGTTGGACATCAGGTTGTAATCGACCCAAAGCCCACCCATGGTGTAGTGAACGGCTGGATAGATTTGCATCGGTGACTTATAGGGATCGTCGCCGGAGATCTTCTCATACATCTGGAAGAGGTTGCCATAGCGGGCGCGGATGGCGTCTTCTCCGTCCCGGGCGATGGCATCGGCAAAGTCGAGATACACTCCCAGTCCGGAAGCTGCCACACCGCGTTCGTCATCGCAGGCTTCTTTGGCGGCCCGGGAAGCGATGTCGCGTGGGCAAAGGTTGCCGAAGGAGGGATACTTGCGCTCAAGGTAGTAGTCGCGATTTTCCTCGGAGATCTCGCTGGCTTTCTTTTTTCCTTCGCGGATTGCTTTGGCGTCTTCGCGAGACTTTGGAACCCAGATTCGTCCATCGTTACGGAGGGACTCGGACATGAGGGTCAGCTTGGACTGATAGTCGCCACTTACCGGGATGCAGGTTGGGTGAATTTGGGTGTAGCAGGGGTTTGCCATGTAGGCGCCCCGCTTGTGCGCACGATAGGCGGCCATGACATTGCAGCCCATGGCATTGGTGGAGAGGTAAAAGACGTTTCCATATCCCCCGGTGGCGAGAATTACCGCATCGGCGGCGTGAGAGGTGACTTCACCGGTGACGAGGTTACGAACAACGATGCCTTTGGCGTGTCCGTCGACGACCACAAGATCGAGCATCTCGTTGCGGGTGTGCATTTTGACACCGCCTTTTGCCACTTCCTTGGAAAGGGCCTGATAGCATCCGATCAGGAGTTGCTGACCGGTCTGGCCGCGGGCGTAAAAAGTGCGTTTGACCTGCGCGCCTCCGAAGGAGCGGTTGTCGAGTAGTCCTCCGTATTCGCGGGCGAAAGGCACACCTTGGGCGACGCATTGGTCGATGATATTGCTGGAGACCTCGGCAAGGCGATGCACGTTGGCTTCGCGGGCGCGGAAGTCGCCGCCCTTGATGGTATCGTAGAAGAGGCGGAAGATGGAGTCGCCGTCGTTTTGGTAATTCTTGGCGGCGTTGATTCCGCCTTGGGCGGCGATGGAGTGGGCCCGACGGGCGCTGTCCTGATAGCAGAAGCAATCCACCTGATAGCCGAGCTCGGAAAGGGTGGCGGCGGCGGAACCCCCGGCGAGTCCGGAGCCCACCACGATAATTTTGAATTTCCGCTTATTGGCCGGGTTGATCAATTTGGAGTCCACCTTATGGGACGTCCATTTGTCGGCGAGAGGACCGGTGGGGATTTTGGAATCTAGGCTCATTGGTCGGGAAAGTTATTTGTCGTAGCCATAATCGAAGAATTTGATGGCGATGGGAATGGAGAGGAAGCCGACGTAGATGATGATGGCGTAGGCTTGGGAGACGAATTTGATGGCAGAGGCTGTTTTCTTGGTGCGCAGGCCGAGAGTCTGGAAGATCGAGGCAACTCCGTGGCTCAGGTGCGAGCAAAGGAGGGTCATGGCGATTATGTAGAACAGGACGACGATGGAATTTTGGAATCCAAGGATCACCATTCCCCATGGGTCGTTTTTGCCGAGTTCGGCGAGCTCAGAGTCAATCCGGACCGTGAAGTGAAGAATGTGGTAGACGACGAAGGCGAGGATGGTGAGTCCCGACCAGATCATGATCAGGGAGGACTTCGGAGCCTGCACGGTGGCTTCGCGGGCGTAGGCGGTGCGGGCGGCCTTGTTTTCCTTGGTCAGCAGGACGGTGAAGACAA